>NZ_JABMCX010000044.1 GCF_013179505.1 Paenarthrobacter sp. CM16
CGCCCACCACGAGCCCGGTCCGGAGACTGGGCGGGGCCATGCCGCCGGCGGCTTTCTTGGAGCCGCGGCGCTCGATCATGATCGCAATCCGTGACACCGTCAGGTTGATCAGGATGTAGATCGCAGCACCCACGAAGAACGCAGGGAACAGGAAGTCCGGGCCCAGGAAGTCGGCCATGATCTGGATCTTCCGGAGGAGTTCCTCGTAACCGACGATGTAGCCGAGCGAGGTGTCCTTGAGCAGAACCACCAGCTGGGCAACCAATGACGGAAGCATCCGGCGAACGGCCTGGGGGAACTCGATGGACATCCGTGACTGGAAGCTGCGGAGGCCGATAGCCAGACCGGCCTCGCGTTGCCCCTTGGGCAGGGACTGGATGCCTGCACGGAGGATCTCGGCGAAGATGGCGGCGTTGTAGAGAACCAAGCCAACAACCACGGCCTGGAACTGTCCCGTGGCGAAGACCAGCAGGACGAACAACATCATGAGGACCACGGGCATGCCGCGGAGGAACTCAAGCACCACCTGGGTAGGAATGCGGACCCAGGGAATCAGCGAGATCCTCAGCAGGCAGAGCGCAATGCCCAAGGGGAACGCGATGATTGCTGCCACTGCGGCTGCAGCCAGCGTCGAAAGGATGCCTTGGCCGATCAGGTTCCAGACATCCGGTGCCATGGGGCCGTAGAAGATTTCCCAACGGTCGGCATCGAAAATGCCCTGCTGTGCCAGTGTGGTCACGGCAATGGCAAGGACGCCGAGGATGATCAGGATTCCGGCTGCGGATCCCAGGAGAGAGTACAGGCGGGCTTTGGGCCCGGGGACGTCGTACAGGACCGAGGTCATCGGGCAATCGCCACCTTTCGTTCAACAAAGTGCGCCAGCAGGCCCAGGGGCACCGTGATCAGGAGGTAGAAGAACGCCACCCCGAGCAGGATCCAAAGGACTTGGTCACCGTAGTCGTTGGAGAGCTGGCGGCCGTAGCCGAAAAGCTCGAGGACGAAGAACGCGCCGGCCACCGAAGAGTTCTTGACCAACGCGATCAGGATGTTGATCAACGGGGGTATGACGGTACGGACGGCTTGGGGCAGGACAATGAAGCCCAGGACCTGGGTAAAGGTCATGCCGATACTGCGGGCAGCTTCTGCTTGGCCCACGGGCACGCTGTTGACACCTGAACGGACTGCTTCGGCGATGAAGGCTGCCGTGTAGCTGCTCAGCGCGATGATGGCGGCGACTTCGAATTGCTCGAATTTGACGCCCAGCCGGGGGAGAACGATGGCTGCGAAGAAGAAGATGATGGTCAAGGGGGTGTTACGTGCGACTTCAACATAGAACATGCTGAAACCGCGGAGTGCAGCCACGGGGGAAACCCTCATGGCCGCCAGGAGTGTGCCGACGATGAGGGCAATGATTCCTGAAATTACGGAGAGATAGAGGGTTCGGAGAAATCCGTCCCAGTATTCGGGGAGGCTTGCTATGACGGCGTCCATGGCTTCCTTTGGCTGCAGCTAATCAGGGAACAGGGTCCTGGAGTCGTCAACTGCCGCCGCCCGTCCGGGCGGCGGCAGTCAACGGATCCCGACTAGTAGCGGTTGATCGCAGGAAGTTCAGGAGTGGTCTTGATGACCTTGCCGGCAGTGGCTTCCCAAGCCTTCTTGTAATCGCCGTCCTTCTGGAAGGCCTCGAGCTGGTCGTTGATCCAGTTGCGGAAGACGGTGTCGTCCTTCTTCAGGCCGATGCCGTAAGGCTCCTTGGTGAAGGTTTCATCCGAAGCGAGCTTGAAGGCGTCCGGTTCCTTGTCGACGTAGCCGGCGAGGATCACGTTGTCCGTGGTGACAGCAACTACCTGCTTGTTGCGCAGCGGCTCCAGGCAAGCGGTGTAGGTTGCAGCGGGAACAACTTCGGCGCCGTACTTCTCGGCGATGGTCTTGGCGGGGGTGGACCCGGTGACGGAACAGACCTTCTTGCCCTTGACATCTTCAGGCTTGGTGATGGAGTTGTCGTCCTTGTTCACCAGCAGCGCCTGGCCTGCTTCGTAGTAAGGTCCGGCGAAGGCGACCTTTTCCTTGCGGGCGTCGTTGATGGTGTAGGTGGCGATGACCAAGTCAACGCGGCCCTGCTCGATGAACGATTCGCGGTTCTGGGAGACGGTTTCCACCCATTCGATCTTGTCGGCGGGAATGCCCAGCTTGGCGGCGATTGCCTTGCCCATTTCGACGTCGAAACCGACAGGCTTGCCATCCAGGCCCTTCTGGCCGAACAGGGGCTGGTCAAACTTGGTGCCGATGGTGATCTTCTGCGCCTTGTTCAGCTTCTCCATCGTGGTGCCGGCTTCGAAGCTGGCCGAAGCAACAGGGGTGGTGGTGGTGCTGCCGCCGCCGCATGCGCTCAGTGACAGGGCGAGGGCTGCGGAAGCGGCCACCAGGAGTGACTTCCTCCGGGTAATGAAAGCCTTCATGACATTCCTTTCATAGATTGGCCGTCTTACGGCCTGGGTGCGGTCTTTACGGCCTGGGTACGGGCGGTAAAGAGCTAGTGGGTCAAAAGCTTGGACAGGAAGTCCTTGGCTCGGGTGCTCTTCGGGTTGGTGAAGAATTCCTCGGGAGTAGCGTCTTCCACGATCTGGCCGTCAGCCATGAACACCACGCGGTCGGCAGCCTTGCGGGCAAAGCCCATCTCGTGGGTAACCACGATCATGGTCATGCCTTCTTTGGCCAACTGGATCATGACGTCAAGGACTTCGTTGATCATTTCGGGGTCCAACGCGGATGTCGGCTCGTCGAACAACATGACCTTGGGCTTCATGGCAAGAGCGCGTGCGATGGCCACGCGCTGCTGCTGGCCGCCGGAGAGCTGGGCAGGAAGCTTGGGGGCCTGGTGTCCCACCCCAACGCGCTCCAGGAGAGCCATGGCTTCCTTATCGGCCGTACCCTTGGCCACACCCTTGACCTTGATGGGACCCAACGTGACGTTCTCAAGAATCGTCTTGTGGGCGAACAGGTTGAAGGACTGGAAGACCATTCCGACGTCGGCACGCAGGTGCGCGAGATCCTTGCCTTCTTCGGGAAGCTTCTTCCCGTCGATGGCGATGTCACCGTCGTCGATGGTTTCCAAACGGTTGATGGCACGGCACAGCGTGGACTTACCGGAACCGGAGGGTCCAATTACCACTACCACTTCACCCTTCTTGACCTGAAGGTTGATGTCCTTGAGGACGTGGAGTTGACCGTAATGCTTGTTGACGCCGTTCAGGGAGACGAGGGCATCGCCGGACGCTTGAGTAGTCATACGACGAATCTAGCGAACAAAGAAGCAAATATGACCACGGTCACGGCAACTTCTCCAAGATCGTGACTGAACAGAAACCTGCCCCACAGCGATATACCAGACTGCAATGCAACAACCGAGTCGCAGCAATGGAGCAGGCAGCTCTAAGCGCTAGCCTTGGGCAATGAGCATCAGCCAGCACCCAGTACCCCACCCGGATGCCAACGGCCAGGTCAGGGCCGCCCATGTGCCCCTGCCCTCGGAGATTGCACCGGCCAAGCACAAAGGCTCCTTGGAGCTGCGCCGCAAACAAGCGGACACGGGGATGTCGGACCAACATTTGCTGGATACGAGCGGCGCCGGGCAATTCATCCACACCGACCCCTGGCGAGTCCTGAGAATCCAAAGTGAATTCGTTGAGGGCTTCGGAGCGCTTGCGGACCTGGGCCCGGCCGTCAGTGTGTTCGGCTCCGCTCGGACAAAGCCGGGGACCGAGTACTACGAGATGGCTGTGGACGTGGGACGCAAGCTCGCTGAAGCGGGCGTAGCTGTGATCACCGGCGGTGGTCCCGGCTCCATGGAAGCAGCCAACAAGGGCGCTGTGGAAGGCAACGGCGTCTCCGTGGGCCTGGGCATCGAACTTCCTTTCGAGCAGGGACTCAACCAATGGGTGGACCTGGGCATCAACTTCCGGTACTTTTTCGCCCGTAAGACGATGTTCGTCAAGTACGCCCAGGGCTTCGTGGTCCTGCCTGGCGGCCTCGGCACTTTGGATGAGCTTTTCGAAGCCATGGTGCTGGTACAGACCCGCAAGGTGACCTCGTTCCCGATCGTTCTCCTGGGGGTCGGATTCTGGGGGCCCATGATCGAGTGGATCCGCGAGACCTTGGTTGCGGAGGGCATGGTGTCGGAAAAGGACCTGGATCTGATCCAACTGGTGGATGACCCCGCGGACGCCGTCCACCGCGTTTTGCACGGTGCGCCGCTCCCGCCCACTCCCAACGGAAACCAGCGCCCGGAATAGTCCTCCCTTTCTGGCACGATGGACCTGTGAGCTTTTTCCTGGTGTTTCTCGCGATTGTCCTCGTTGGCGCTGTGCTGTACCTCGGAGCCGGGATTGTCCGGGGACGCTCCATTGGCGCCGGCCTTGATGACCCCGTACCGAACCTGCCTCCGGTGGTACTGCCGGCCCAGGCCAAGCCGTCCGACGTCGATTCCCTGCGCTTCGGCCTCGGGCTGAGGGGATACCGCATGGACCAGGTTGACCAGGTCCTTGATGACCTCCGGGACCAGCTACAGGCCAAGGACCGCGAGATCGAACGACTCATCACACTGGCACAGCCACGACTTGAGGATGGCGAAACCGGCCGGATCAAGCCGTGAGTCCACAGAGCCGGAGCAATACCGGTCAAGGGCCCACTGAACGGATTTCGCGCTCTGCATCAGCCATGACCGCAAGGATGGCAGCGTGGCCGTGGTGGCTCCAGGTTTCCTTGGTTTTCGTGATGGCCAGGCTGGTCAGCGCCTGCATCTTCATGGCCGCCGCCATCCACCAGGGCACCAACCCGTGGTTCCCGCCTGCACCGGACTACTGGAATTTCATCACCATCTGGGACGGGCGCTGGTACCAGGAGGCGGCAGAGAAAGGCTATCCTGCAGTTCTTCCCGTGGATGCCAACGGTGTGGTCAAGGAAAACGCCTGGGCCTTCTACGCACTGTTCCCCCTCCTGGGCAGGGGCTTATCTGCCATGACCGGGATGGGGACGCTGCCCGCCCTCACGGCCATCGCGATGCTGGCAGGCCTCGGGGCGGCCCTGGTCATTTACCTGCTGTTCCGGGAGTTCGCGGGCCGGCGAACCGCCATGTGGGGCGTCATCTTCGTCTCCACCTTCCCGGTGTCTCCCATCCTCCAGGTTCCGTACGCGGAGTCCCTGAACCTGCTGTTGCTGGCTGCGTCACTGTTACTGGTGGTCAGGCGTCACTATCTGGCCGCCATTCCCGTGGTGCTCCTGATGTGTCTGTCCAGGCCCACCGGAGTGCCGTTTGCCGCCATGGTGGGCTTGCTGTTCCTGTACCGGGTATGGCAACGGTTCCGGCAAGCGCCAACAACGCTGCCGGCGGATGGTTCGGCAGGGGTTTCCGGCAGGGCAACGGAGACGACGTCCACGCGCAGCCTGGTATCACTGGCTGTCCTCGTGTTCGCCACTGGGCTCGCCGCCCTGGCATGGCCCGCCATTGCCTGGGCCGTCACAGGGGACCCGGCAGCCTACACCCGGACTGAAACGGCCTGGCGTGGTCATGACCTGGTCCCCTTCAAGCCGTGGTTCGATACCGGCCGGATGTTGTTCGGGCCGGTGCTGGGAGTACTGGCGCCCTTTGTTTTCGCCGGCGTCTTTGTCCTGGTGATGGTGTCCAAACCGGTCCGGGCCATCGGACCGGAGCTGCGGCTGTGGTGTGCGTGCTACATGGGCTACCTGCTGGTTTTCCTGCACCCCCAGACCAGCACGTTCCGTATGCTCCTGCCGCTGTTCCCCTTGGCGCTCGGAGCAGCCCTGCTATCCAAATCCAAGGCATACCGGGGAACCGTAGTTGCCATGTTCATCCTGCTGCAGATTGTCTGGGTGGTATGGCTGTGGGCATGGGCCCAACTGCCCGGTGGAGGCGACTATCCGCCCTGACGTGCAGCTTTGCCGGGGAATGGCAATATATACAAAGCCCGGACAAATGGCGCGCTGATTCGCTACGGACGGGTAAGTACGGGATAATGGTCTACGAGCAAGGACAAAGCACCTAACAGTGCCCGGCCAAGGCGGCCTCCCAAGCGTTGCCGCCGGCTGCAATTGCGATGCGGATCCAGCCCGGCCGGGTTGGGCGTGACTTGGGACAAATGGAGGGGATTTTCCTAATGGCGGCGATGAAACCACGTACTGGCGACGGCCCGATGGAAGTTACCAAAGAGGGACGCAGCCTGATCATGCGTGTGCCGCTCGAAGGCGGGGGACGGCTTGTGGTCGAACTCAATGCCGCTGAAGCGGAGAACCTCAAGGAATGCCTCGTAGGCGTGACCGAATAGATCTACCAAGCAGGGCCCGGCTGAGCCGGGGCCCTGCTTTTTGGTTTAAGGGCCGCTCACAAGGAAAGCAGTGGCCCTACCTCTTGACGGCCACCAGCAGTCCATCGCCGGTAGGCAGCATTGCCGAAGCCAGCCGGTCGTCGTCGCGGATTGCCTTGCCAATCTGGCGCAGCACCACAGTGGTTGAATCGCGTGCTGCCGGATTGGCTACGCGGTCCTTGTCCAAGGCGTCGTTGATCACCAGGGTGCCGCCGGTCTTGAGGAGGCGGATGGCCTGTTCCACGTACTTGGGGAAGTTCGGCTTGTCGGCGTCAATGAAGACGAGGTCATAGGCGGAGTCCGTCAATCGTGGAAGGACGTCTGCGGCCCGGCCGGAAATGGTGCGGGTGCGGTTGGCAGGGCTGCCGGATTCAAGGAATGCTTCCCTGGCTGCTTTGAGGTGTTCGACATCTACGTCGATGGTGGTGAGGACTGCGTGGGGGCTCAAACCCCGGAGCAGGCAAACGCCGGACACTCCGGCTCCGGAACCGACCTCAACCACTGTTTGCGCCTTGGACGCGGCGGCGAGGACCGTCAGTACGGCACCCACGCCAGGGCTGATGGGGGTGACTCCCAGCTCGAAAGACCGTTCCCGGGCGCGCAACAAGACGTCATCCTCAGCAGGCAGATCTTCTGCATAGGACCAGCTGCTTGACTTGTCGGCACTCATGAAGGGGTTCGCTTTCCGCGGGTAGGGGTGTTTGTACCAAGACTACTGTGTAAGCACCGCGAAACCCGCTGTTGGGTGGCCGTCCGGCGGCTGTGTCCGGAGGCTCTTTCTGCCCAGCGGGAAAAACCCCATGCCAGTCAGGAAATTCCCAGACAACCTTGGGATGATAATGCTCCGGTCACCCATGAGGCGGCCGGCGCCGAGCGACTCGGCGAACCACAGTTTGAGGGGAGTGGACGATGCCGGCATCGCATGCTGCGCCAGTCCAGACATCGGAAAGCATTGAGGGCGTTGCCGACTGGGTCATGCCCAGCTGGGAGGAAGTGGTTGCCAACCACTCCGCCAAGGTATACCGCCTGGCTTATCGCTTGACCGGCAACAAGTTCGACGCCGAGGACCTCACCCAGGAGGTCTTCGTCAGGGTGTTCCGTTCGCTGGAAAACTTCAAGCCGGGAACACTTGACGGCTGGTTGCACCGCATCACCACCAACCTGTTCCTGGACCAGGCCCGGCGAAAGAGCAGGATCCGCTTCGATGCCCTCGCCGAGGATGCCGAGTCCCGCTTGCCCGGCCGCGAACCCGGCCCGGAGCAGAGCTTCGAACACAACAATCTCGACCTGGACGTCCAGCGTGCGCTGGAAGAACTGCCGCCTGACTTCCGCGCCGCCGTCGTGCTGTGCGATCTCGAAGGCCTCTCCTATGACGAGGTTGCGGAGGCGCTTGGCGTCAAGCTAGGGACCGTCAGGTCCCGCATCCACCGCGGCAGGACCATGCTCCGGGAGAAGCTCGCCCACCGCGATCCCCGTCCGACAGAGGCCCGCAAGCCGCGCCTGAAAATGCCGCGCATAGCCAGCATCCTTTAGGACGTCGATGCCTCGACACCCTCTTCGTCCGGGATCGTTGTCCCGGCGCAAACTGGCTGCCCTGCGCCATTCGCGCAGCCCGGATCACGTTCATCAATGCATCGACTGCCGCAATGCCCTTAACCGGGAACGGCAGTACCTTGAACGACTCCGGGGTGCTTCCGTGCCCGAGGCCAGCCAGGACCTTGCCGCGCGGCTGATTCAGCACACCGAGCGGCTTGCCAACGAGCCTGTCCCGCCCTTGGACGCCAAGCCTTCGCCCGGAGGCATGCGCCGCGGACTTCGCCTCGCGGGCGTCGCAGCGGGCACGTTGGCCGTCAGTGCCGGTGCCCTGGGGGTGTCCGCCTATGTCGTGGCCGGGGACGATGTCCAGCAGCTACAGGCCGGAAGCAGCGACGTCGGTGCTCTTGCCGGAGCGTGGACAGGAAGTCCGGTGGAAAGCATGATGGCCCCGATGTTCCGGGCCGGCAGCACAGTCAGTTTGAGTGCTGCCCAATTGGACGCGCTGCGGGAAGACGGGTGGGCTTGCCCGGAACTTGCAGGAATGGGCTTCACAGTGGTTTCAGCCCACAGCACCATGTATAACGGGCACCCGGCCGTGGAGATGAGGCTGAAGAGCAACGGTCACTACGCCACTATCGTGGAAGAGCACCTGCCGGCCGATCAGTCCGGTCACGGAGCAACGACGTCGGCGCGGCTTTCTGTCACGCAGGGGAGCCCGTGGAAGGCCGTGTACACCATGCCGGCAGCAGTGATCAGCTACACCTCGGACCTGCCTGCCGAGACTGCGGATGACGCAGTGCCGGAGATCGTCCGGGCCGGCGAATCCATGGGGTCCGTCCCACCGGACGACCGAACCGAGGACTGGTCCGCAAGGCTGCTGCGCGGGCTCCAGACCCTTCTCCGTCCCGCCGGTTTATGAGCGACACCACAGACAAGGTAATCTTCGTAGCGTGTTTGGAATCAACGGCCCGGAGTTCATACTCCTTCTGATTATCGGCGTACTCGTCATCGGTCCCAGCCGTTTGCCCGAATACACGCAAAAGCTCGCCAATCTGGTCAAGGAAGTCCGGCGAATGGCTTCCGGTGCCCGTGAGCAAATCAAGGAAGAAGTCGGCATCGATATCGATGAAGTCGACTGGAAGAAATACGATCCCCGCCAGTACGATCCCCGGCGCATCATCAAGGATGCACTGTTGGATGACGATACCAAGCCCGTGAGCGCCGGAGCCCCTGCCGTCGCTGCAACCGCTGCTGCCGCCACCGCATCAGTGGAGACCAAGCCGAAGGCCCCCACCCGGGTCATCGAGCGGCTGGCTGAGGGCGAAGCCGCCCCTTTCGATTCCGAAGCAACCTGATCGGAAAGACGCTGCCGCAGGCAACGGTGGAGCGCTAACGGGGTTCGATTCCCAACGACAACCCTGACAACCCGCGGGGCCGCGATGCCAGGGCCGAGGCCACCTCTTGCATGGCCTTCGCTGCGGCTGTTTCCGGTGCTGCCAGAACCACGGGCTTCCCGGCGTCGCCGCCTTCCCGTAGCCGGATATCCAGCGGAATCTGCCCCAGCAAGGGAACGTCGCTGCCAACGGCAGCGCTCAGACGCTCAGCCAGGATGGCACCACCGCCACTTCCGAACAATTCCATCCTGCCGCCGTCGGGCATGTCCAGGAACGACATATTCTCGATCACGCCAGCCACTTTCTGGCCGGTTTGCGTGGCGATGGTTCCCGCGCGTTCGGCGACGTCGGCGGCAGCAGCCTGGGGCGTGGTCACTACCAGGATCTCGGCATTGGGCAAGAGCTGTGCTACCGAAATGGCGATGTCGCCCGTCCCTGGTGGAAGGTCCAGGAACAACGCGTCAAGGTCCCCGAAATAGACGTCGGTGAGGAATTGTTCCAGTGCCCTGTGCAGCATGGGACCGCGCCAGGCCACCGGCTGGTTGCCCGCCACGAACATCCCGATGGAGATGACCTTCACTCCGTAGGCCACCGGTGGAAGGATCATGTCATCTACCTGTGTGGGCTTTTGGGTGATGCCCATCAGGGCCGGCACCGAGAAGCCGTGGACATCGGCGTCGACAATTCCCACCCGGAGACCCTGGGCCGCCAACGCGCAGGCCAGGTTGACCGTGACGGAGGACTTGCCCACGCCGCCCTTTCCGCTGGCCACGGCGTACACCTTGGTGAGGGAGCCCGGCTTGGTGAAGGGTATGCCGCGCTGGCCGCCCGGACCGCGCAGCTGTTCCTTGAGGGCCTCGCGCTGGGCAGGAGTCATGACTTTCAATTCCACGTCCACGGCGCTGACGCCCTCCACTTGCGACAAAGCGGCAGTGGCATCCTGGGTGATGGTCTCCCGAAGGGGGCAGCCCGCAATGGTCAACAGGACGGCTACGTGGACCGTCCCGGCGTCGTCGGAGGATACCGATTCCACCATCCCGAGCTCCGTGATGGGGCGGCGGAGCTCGGGATCGATGACGGTTGCCAGGGCAGCATTCAACGCCTCGGCAGATGGGGTGATCATAGGGTCAGGCCCGGCTTTCAGGGGTTTCAGGCGACGGTTTTGCAGTGGAGTGCTGCGGTCCTGTGGCGCGCGGCTGGCGGACCTTGGGGATCTGCTGGGTGCGGGGACCGCGCGACTTGTCACGTTTGTCTTTGAGCTTCTCTTTGACCTTCTCGCCCGGCGAATCCGTACCATCGGCCGCGGCATCATTTTCCCGGAGCTCCTCCTGGGCATCGATGATGTCCTCCAGCAGGCTCCTCAGCTCGGCGCGGACGTAGTCACGGGTTGCAACTTCACGCAGGGCGATGCGAAGTGACGCCAGTTCCCGGGTCAGGTACTCGGTATCGGACAGGTTCCGTTCGGCACGCTGGCGATCCTGCTGGAGGGAGACCCGGTCCCGGTCATCCTGCCGGTTCTGGGCAAGAAGAAGCAGGGGAGCGGCGTAGGAGGCCTGGAGTGACAACATCAGCGTCAGCAGGGTGAAGCCCAGCTCCATCCTGTCGAACTGCCAAGCCGTGGGCGCGAACGTGTTCCAGACGAGCCAGAAGACGCAAAAGACCGTCATGTAGACAAGGAAGGTCGGCGTCCCCATGAAACGGGCGAAGCCCTCCGTCGCGTTGCCGAACGCGTCGGGGTTGGGGGAGAACTTGGGCAGGATCCGTTGGCGGCCGCTCAGGGGAGTGTCCAGGCTGCTGCTGGAGCGTCCTGACGACTTGGGGGATCGGGTGGCGTTGTTATCAGCCAATGCGGCCTCCAAGTTTCCTTATAGGGGCGTCGTCCTCGTGAGCGCGCCAGTCATCCGGTAACAGGTGATCCAGCACGTCATCAACAGTCACCGCCCCCACGAGGCGGCCGTCATCGTCAACGACTGGAAGGGAATTGAGGTTGTACGTGGCCAGGGTCCGTGCGACTTCGCTGATGTGGGCCTGGTCCGAAAGCGGTTCAAGGTTTTTGTCCACCAGGTTGCCCAGCGGTTCCGGGGGCGGGAAGCGCAAAAGCTGCTGGATGTGCACTACGCCCAGGAAACGGCCCGTGGGGGTCTCCAGCGGCGGACGTGCAATGAAGATGGAGGAGGCCAACGCCGGGGAAAGTTCTTCGCGGCGGACATGGGCCAATGCTTCGGCCACGGTGGCTTCCGGAGGGAGAATGACCGGCACAGGGGTCATCAAACCGCCGGCGGTGTCTTCGTCATACTCCAAGAGCCGGCGGACGTCTTCTGCTTCCTGCGGTTCCATGAGCTGAAGCAGTTCCTCGGCCTGGGCGGACGGAAGCTCGGCCAGGAGGTCGGCGGCGTCGTCGGGGTCCATCTCTTCCAGGACGTCGGCGGCACGCTCAACATCCAGCGCGGAAAGGATCTCCACTTGATCGTCTTCCGGGAGTTCCTGGAGGACGTCTGCGAGGCGCTCGTCCTGGAGTTCGCTGGCCACTTCGAACCGGCGCTTGTCGCTCATCTCCTGGAGGGCCTCGGCGAAGTCTGCGGGCTTGAGGTCCTCGTGGGTCGCAACAAACTGGGTTGCAGCCTGCGGCTCGTTGTGGGCCCCGGTCTGGGCGTCGGCCCAGTCAATGATCAGCGTTTCGTTCCGGCGGAGCCTGCTCAAGGGAGACAAGGAATGGCCGCGGCGCACGAAGAGCTTGCTGACGAACCAGTCCTTGGACCGGTGCTGGTCCATGGCGATGTCCTCGATGGTGGCGTCGCCGGAACCATCCGCGAGGGTAACCCGGCGGTCAAACATCTCGGCGACCACCAGTGTTTCTGCGCCCCGTTGCTCGAAGCGGCGCAGATTGACCAGGCCGGTGCAGATGATCTGTGTCTGGTCGATGGAAGTAATGCGCGTCATGGGGACGAAGACACGCTTCTTTCCCGGTACCTCCACCACGATGCCCACAACGTGCGGAGCGCCGCGGGTCCCGCGGGAGAGCACCACGACGTCGCGCAGGCGGCCCAGACGATCGCCCAGGGGGTCGAAGACGTCCAAGCCGAGCAGGCGCGCGACAAAGACGCGGGAAGGATGTGTGCTCATGTTTACAGGCTACCGAGTCTGCTCTCTTTTAGCTGAATTCCAGCCTGTTCACATGTCCATGAGACACAATGGGGCTATGTCAAACATTTTTGGTGGTCCCAAAGCCGTTGAGGAATCCCGCACCGTCCCCCAGGGTGACACTGTGGGCTCATACACCTCGTATTTGGACGCCCAGAAGGCGGTGGATTACCTTGCGGACCAGCAGTTCCCGGTGCAGTTGGTGTCGATCGTGGGCAACGACCTCAAAATGGTTGAACGGGTGACCGGTCGCCTCAGCTACCCCCGGGTGGCCCTGTCCGGCGCCTTGAGCGGCATGTGGTTCGGTCTTTTCGTGGGTGTGATGCTGTCCTTCTTCACCCCGGCGGGCGGTCCGTTCTCCATCATCACCTCCGTGCTGATGGGTGCCGCCTTCTTCATGCTGTTCGGAATCGTCACCTACGCCATGCAGCGCGGCAAGCGTGACTTCACCTCCACCAGCCAGGTAGTGGCCACCAATTACGACGTCATTGTGGCCGTGGAAGCGGCCCACGAGGCCCGACGGCTGCTCCAGCAACTGCCCATGAACCCCTCACAGGCGGCTACCGTGCAGCCCTCGCATTACAACCCCCAGAACACCCCGCTGCAGCAACCAGGACAGGCGCCCGAGAGGCCTTCCACCTGGAACGATCCCTACGGCCAGCGTGGTCCGGAGTCCACCGCTGGCGCTCCGCAGGGACAGAACCCGCCGGCAGCGACACCGGCCCCTGCCCAGCAGCCCGTGCAGAACCCGACGCCCGCAGCCGTCCGCTACCCGGACCTCCCTGATGGTCGTCCGCAGTACGGAGTCCGGGTCTCTGAAGGGCAGAACACACCCCAGAACACGCCGCAGAACGCGCCCCGGGAGGACGGACAGGAGTCCGGGCCCGAAGGTTCCGCCAAGCAGTAACGGGAAACGCAGACCAAAAAGGAGGCCACCGGATCGATCTCCGGTGGCCTTCCTTTTGCATGTACAGCAGTGCTGCTTAGCCCTGGGCTTCCTGGTAGATGCCTGCCATCCAGGACTCGACGTCGTCGGCCTTGCGGGGCAGGGCGGC
Source organism: Paenarthrobacter sp. CM16 (assembly GCF_013179505.1). GTDB lineage: Bacteria > Actinomycetota > Actinomycetes > Actinomycetales > Micrococcaceae > Arthrobacter. Next base: position 13,507 of record NZ_JABMCX010000044.1, read on the forward strand.
GCTGAGGTTGACAGGGCCGTCGGCCGTCATGAGGATGTCATCTTCGATCCGGACTCCGATTCCACGGTATTCCTCGGGAATGGCGAGGTCCTCGTTCTTGAAGTACAGGCCGGGTTCGATCGTGAAGACCATTCCCTCGGTGAGGACCCCGTCCAGGTAGAGTTCGCGCTTGGCCTGGGCGCAGTCGTGGACGTCAAGGCCAAGGTGGTGGCTGGTGCCATGCGGCATCCACCGGCGGTGCTGCTGGCCCTCCGGGCTGATGGCTTCTTCCACGGAAACGGGGAGCAGGCCCCAATCAGCCAGGCGTTCGGCCAGGACGGTGGTGGCAGCGGTGTGGATGTCGCGGAACTTCACGCCTGGTTGGGCAGCTGCGAATCCGGCATCAGCGGCGTCCAGGACGGCCTCGTAGATCTTGCGCTGGACATCGGAGAACGTGCCGGTGGCAGGCAACGTTCGCGTGACATCGGCCGTGTACAGGGAATCAGCTTCCACGCCTGCGTCCAGGAGCAGCAGTTCGCCGGCGTTGACGGTTCCGGAGTTGCGGTTCCAGTGCAGGACCGTGGCGTTGTTGCCGGACGCCGCAATGGTGTCATAGCCGAGCTCGTTGCCTTCTTCACGGGCACGGGCAAAGAACGCACCTTCAACAACACGTTCGCCGCGCTTGTGGGTCAGGGCACGCGGAAGGGCGCGGACAACATCGGCGAAGCCCTCCACCGTTGCCGCGACGGCAATCTTCATCTGCTCGATTTCCCAGTCATCCTTGATCAAGCGCAGCTCGGAGAGTGCTTCGCTGAGCTTCTCATCCAAGGCGTCGAGTTCGCCGAGGTCCAGGTTTTCGGGGTCTTTGGCCGTGTTGTAGCGGGCGGTGTCCACCAAGGCGTCAATGTTCTCGTCCACCTTGCGGACCAAACGGATCGAGATGCCGCCGATTTCCGGGGCGCCCACGTTCTTGGTGATGGCCATTTCCAGCTCGGAGATGTGTGCGGTGGGCAAGCCCAGCCGTGCTTGAAACTCAGCCAGCGTGGGTCGCGCACCGATCCAGAACTCGCCTGCACGGGAGTCCGCATAGAACTGCTCTGTATCGCGGCCGGCCAGCGGACGGAAGTACAGCGTGGCAGTGTGGTGACCGCCGTCGTCGCCCTTTCCTTCAGCCACCGGTTCCAGGATGAGGACGGCGTCGGGCTCGTGGTCCAGGCCCAAACCAGTCAGGTGGGCGAACCCGGAGTGGGGACGGAAACGGTAGTCGCAGTCGTTGGAGCGGACCTTCAACGGACCGGCGGGGATAACAAGCCGTTCGCCTTTGAACAGTTCGGAGACGGTACGACGGCGGCGCGCAGCATGGTCTGCAACGGCGTCACGCGCAGGGGTCACCTGCGGGGCGGGCGCCCAGTTGCTGGCCATGAATGCCTTGAAGGCATCGGACGTGGGCCTCTGTGAGCGGTTGTTGACGCGCTCCTGCAGGGGCTGGGAATTTGAGGAGTCCAGGTTTTGGGTGTTTTCGGCATCGTTCACCGTTACATCGTCCCACCAGTTCGTTGAGGAGGCCAACGGCGCAACCGGCCAAGGAGCCCCGCATCGCCTAGGCTGGGAAAGTGAGGATAGACCTGCATGCGCACTCCAACGTTTCCGACGGAACCGAGACACCCGCGGGGGTGATCATTTCCGCTGTGGCGGCGGGCCTGGACGTGGTGGCTTTGACCGATCACGATTCCACTGATGGCTGGGAGCCGGCAGCAGCGGCAGCCCGTGAACACGGCATTGCTTTTGTTCCCGGGATGGAAATTTCCTGCCGGACCGAGCAGGGCATCAGCGTGCACTTGTTGAGCTACCTGCATGATCCCGCGCACGCGGGCCTCCTGGAAGAAATCACCAAGTCCAAGGACGCCCGGCTGACCCGTGCCGAGCACATGGTCACCTTGTTATCGGAGGATTATCCCCTGACGTGGGACGACGTCATCCATCACGTTGCGCCGGGCGCCACCGTGGGCCGCCCCCACATCGCCGACGCCCTGGTGGCTGCCGGTGTTGTCGCGGATCGAACCGAAGCCTTCACCTCCATCCTTACCTCCCACTCGCGGTACTTCGTGCAGCACTATGCGCCCAACCCGGCGGTCGCCGTCGAGCTCGTCCGTGCTGCGGGCGGCGTTCCTGTTTTTGCCCATCCGGTGGCGTCATCACGGGGAAGAATCGTGGGGGAGCGGACCTACCTGGACATGATTGACGCCGGGCTGCTGGGCGTTGAAGTTGACCACCGGGACAACCCGGAGGACGGGCGGGCATTCCTGCGGACGCTGGCGGCCGAGCATGGCCTGCTCATGACAGGGTCTTCCGACTACCACGGTGCGGGCAAGCCGAACCTGTTGGGCGAGAACACCACCTCGCCCGCTGTGTTGGCCAGGATTGAGGAGTTGGCGACGGGCAGCACGGTGGTTCGTTAATGGATTTGCAGCTGCTCGCCTCGGTGATCGTCACCTTGTTCGTGATCATGGACCCGCCTGGTACCGTCCCGATCTTCATGTCCTTGACGGCCCAGATGGCGGCCAAGGACCGGAACCGCTCCGCTTTCCAAGCACTGCTGGTGGCCACCGGCGTCATTGTGGTGTTCGCCATCTTTGGCCAGTCCATCCTCAATTACATGCATATCTCGCTGGCGGCCTTGCAGGGCGCGGGTGGCCTGCTGCTGGTCCTTATTGCCCTGCAACTGCTGACCGGTTCCACCAGCGGCGAGGAAAATGCGGGCAAGTACAAGAATGTGGCGTTCGTTCCGTTGGGGACCCCGCTCATGGCTGGACCTGGTGCGATCGTTGCCGTGATGGTCTTCGTTCAGCAGTCCAGCCAGCTGTCCGAGTACTTGGCCGTGGGGCTGGGGATTGCCGTGGTGCTGGGCTCGTTGTACCTGGCGATGCGCTTCGCGGGCGTGGTGCAGCGTGTGCTGGGCGAAAACGGCGTGGAGCTTGTCACCCGGATTGCCGGTCTGCTTTTGTCGGCCATTGCCGTGCAGATGATTGCGGACTCCGTGACGGCCTTCGTGAAGGGCGTCGCCTGAGCACCCCTGGCAGTGCGGGCTAGAGGCTGGTTGGCTGGATCTCGTGGAACACGGCCTTGCTGCCCAGGCGTTTCCGCATGACCTCGATGGCTTGTTCGTTCTGATCCACACACACAAAGTTGCGGCCCAGCTTCGCTGCAACGGCTCCCAAGGTCCCTGATCCGGCGAAGAAGTCCAGGCACCAGTCACCCTCGCGGCTGGAGGCAGAAACGATCCTGCGTACCAGGCCTTCAGGTTTCTGGGTTGGGTAGCCGGTCTTCTCACGTCCCGTGGGGGAGACGATGGTGTGCCACCAAACGTCAGTTGGCAGCTTGCCGAGTTCGCGCTTGGCGGGGGTCACCAGGCCGGGGGCCATGTAGGGTTCGCGGTCCACCTCGGCGTTGTCGAAGTGGTACTTGGCGGGGTTCTTCACGTACACCAGGATGTTGTCGTGCTTGGTGGGCCAGCGGTTCTTGGCCCGGGCGCCGTAGTCGTACGCCCAGATGATCTCGTTGAGGAAACACTCCCTGCCGAAGATGGCGTCGAGCATCACCTTGGCGTAGTGCACTTCGCGGTAGTCCAGGTGCAGGTACAGGGTGCCGTCGTCGGACAACAGCCGCCAGGCCTCGACCAGTTTGGGTTCCAGGAAGGACCAGTAGTCGCTGAAGGCGTCGTCGTAACTGTGCAGGGCGCCCTTGATGGTGTCGTAGGAGCGGCCCTTGAAGCCAACGCGGTCGCCGTCGCCGTCCGCGTTGCGGACCATGCGGGTTTCCTGGCGGCGCTGTACCCGGCCCGTGTTGAAGGGCGGGTCCACATAGATGAGTGTGAAGGCGCCGTCCGGCAGCGTAGGGAGGAATTCCGCGTTGTCCGCGTGCACCACCAAATTGCCGCCGTCCGGCGCCCAAACAGTTTCAGTCATTGAGGTTTTTAGGCCTCGGCGCTGCCGGACTGGGCAGCTGCCGTTTCACCGGAAACCACTTCGCCGTTGCGGCGGCGCGTGCGCGTACGACGCGTCCGGGCAGGCTTCTCTGAGCTGTCCGCCGTGGCCGTGCGTGTTTCAGAAGCACCGGCAGCGGGAGCTGCTTCGGCATCGGAGGTACGACGGCGGCGCGTACGGTTGCGTCCACCCTCGCCCTTGGATTCGCTGGAGTCCGAGTCGTTGGACTTGGCTTGCCGTCCGCGTCCGCCGTCACGGCCGCCGTCGCGTCCGCCATCGCGGCCACGGCCGCCGTCGCGGTTTGACCCTGAACGGGCGTTCTTCTTGCCGGTCTCGCCGAGGTCCTCCAGGACCTCCGCGTCGACGCCGGCGAGGACACGCTTGTTGCGGGGCAGGCGGCCCTTGGTTCCCTCGGGAATGTCGAGGTCGCTGTAAAGGTGCGGTGAGGACGAGTACGTCTCAACGGGTTCGGGAACGCTGAGCCCCAGTGCCTTGTTGATCAGGCCCCAGCGAGGCATGTCGTCCCAGTCCACAAACGTAACTGCGGTGCCCTTGTTACCGGCGCGGCCGGTGCGGCCTACGCGGTGCAGGTAGATCTTTTCGTCCTCCACGCACTGGTAGTTGATGACGTGGGTGACGTCATCAACATCGATGCCGCGGGCGGCAACGTCCGTGGCCACCAGGACATCGACCTTGTTGTTGCGGAAGGCACGGAGGGCCTGCTCGCGGGCACCTTGGCCGAGGTCGCCATGGATGGCTGCCGCAGCAAAACCGCGGTCAACAAGTTCCTCGGCCACCTTGGCAGCGGTGCGCTTGGTCTTGGTGAAGATGATGGTCCGGCCACGTCCGCGGGCCTGGAGGATACGGGCCACAACCTCGGTCTTGTCCATGCTGTGCGCACGGTAAATGAGCTGGCGGATGTCGCGCTTGGTGAGGCCTTCATCGTTCGGGTCGGCGGCGCGGATGTGGGTTGGCTGCGTCATGTAGCGGCGCGCCATCGCGATCACCGGGCCCGGCATCGTCGCCGAGAAGAGCAGCGTCTGCCGAACGGCGGGGGTACCGGCGATCAGGGTCTCGACGTCCGGGAGGAAGCCAAGGTCCAGCATTTCGTCAGCCTCGTCAAGAATCACCATCTTGACGTTCTTCAAGCTCAAATGCTTCTGCTTGTAGAGGTCGATCAAACGACCCGGGGTGCCGACCACGATTTCGACGCCCTTCTGCAGGGCATCGATCTGGGGCTCGTAGGCACGGCCGCCGTAGATGGTGGCAATGCGGGCGTTGCGTTTGCGTGAGGCGGTCTGGAGATCGTTGGCGACCTGCACCGCGAGCTCGCGCGTGGGGACGATTACCAAAGCCTGGGGTGCACCCGGGACGGCCAGCTTTTCATAGCCGGCGTCGTCGCGGCCTGCAACACGCTGAAGGGCAGGGATGCCGAAGCCCAGCGTCTTGCCGGTACCGGTCTTGGCCTGTCCGATGATGTCGTGGCCGCTCAAGGCAACCGGCAAGGTCATTGCCTGGATGGGGAAGGGATGCGTGATGCCGGCGTCCGCCAGGGACTCAACAATGTCTGCGCGGACGTTGTAGTCGGCGAACGACTTCTCTTCGATCTCGTGGGGCGTCTCATCCGAGATGATCGTTTCCTCGGGTTCGATGGATTCGGTTCCGGTGGAGTCCGTCAGGACCTGGTGGGTATGCAATTCACTCACAGGGAGTTTCCTTATTCATTTGGGCATTGGCGCTGCATGCTCAACGGCGGCGGCGGAGCCGTACCGGAGCACGAACGGGCGCGCAAGCAAGTCCAGTGGAAGCCGATCGCGGGCTATCTAAGTACTGGCACTGGTGACCAGTTGGTACATCTCAAGATCGCGTAGGGGCGGGCTTGTTGAGTTCAAAAATTAACTGAATCAACGACCGGGCATCCATTACTACAGGCCCAGTCTATCCTCTGGGAGCCTTAAAGCCGGGATCACCGGTTTGCCGGCGTCATTGCTGAAGCTCGAACCTGATTTCCCGGCTGGCAATATCGGCCTTGACCAGGCGCACCCGCACCGTGGTTCCGGACTCCAGTTCGCCGTCACAGCGCGCGGTGACAGCCGGTTCCGCGATTTGGATGACTCCATAGGGGCCGCTTCCGTTGCCATTCCCATTGGATCTGGTGCCGTTGCTGTTTCCGTTGGAAGGCTTGGACCCCGAAATCACCACCGCATCGAATTCCCGGCCGACGTGATTGGCCACCAGTGCCGCTTCCACAGTGTCCAAGGCCGCACGTTCAAGCCGTCCGGCCATTTGGTCCGAGGCTGCCATGATCTCCGGCAAGGAGGGCAGTGCTTCGCGGGCCCAACGCGGTATGTCCTTGTTGTTGCTCAGGGCCTCGCAAATCACCAGGACAAATCTATCGATGAGTCGCCGCAACGGTGCTGTGGTGTGGGCGTAGGGAGCTCCAATGGCTGCCTGGATGACGGTGTCAGGCACTTCACCGTCAAAAGGCGTGTAGCCTGCACCCCGGAACAGTGTTCCGGCCGAGTGCAGGATGGCCAGTTGCCGGGGGTCGGAGGCATCCAAAGTCCTCAAGTATTCGCCGTAGGTGACGTGGCCGTCCCACGGTTTGCCCAAGGCGGCGGTCTGCCGTTTGAAGTGCTGGAGGGAACGTTCGTCCGGGGCGGGCATGGTGCGAAGGATGCCCACCTTTCCTTCGAGCATCAGTTGGGCGGCCGCCATCCCCGTCATCAGGGAGATCTGGGCGTTCCAGTCCTCCACCGGCAGGGAGGGAGCTGCGACGATTCTGTACCCGCCGCCGTCGGTCGCCTGCACGATTTCCTGTTCCGGCATGTTCAGGCTCGCGCCGCCACGCTGCCTTTCCAGTTCAACCCGTTTCAGTCCCACTTCCTTAAGGAGCTGCAGGACCGGAGGGGCCGTACCGTCGTCGATTTGCTGTTGGGCGCCCTTGTAACTCAGTTTCGCCCGGCTGCGGACTGCAGCCCGGGCGACGCTCACGGACATCACTTCAGCATCGGCGTTGAGGTCGAAGTCCCACACGAAGGCAGCACAGTCCTGGTCAGCCAGCAGGCTTCCGGCGTTTTCGCTGATGACCTCGGGGTGCAGTGGGATGCGGCCGTCGGGGGCATAGAAAGTCTGTCCGCGCTGCCGGGTCTCGTCATCGAGAGCCCCGCCCGGAGCTACGAAAGATGGCACATCGGCGATCGCATACAGGACCTTGTAACCCTCTCCTGCGCGATCAATGAACAGGGCCTGGTCCAGGTCTGTGGAGGTGGCAGGGTCAATGGTGACAAAAGGGACATCCCGCAGGTCTTGCTCCGGCAACCTGAGGTTTTCCACGGCCTGCTGAGCTTCCGCCACCGCCTCGGCCGGGTACGCAGAGGGGAGTTCCAACTCCGTCCTTAGGGCCGCAAGGGCTGCAGCGAGCTGGTCCGAGGAGTCGTCGACGTTGGGCGCTATCCGATGATGTGACACGAAAATCAGGTTAGCCCGAAAACGGCGGATAGTCTTCGCAGCCGCACGCAAAAGCCCGCTGCCACCAGGGGGCAACGGGCTCTTGGCACAGCTGTTTGACCTGGTAAGGACTTAGTCTGCCGGGGTCAGGGTAAAGCTGGCTGCTTTGTCACCAACGTCATTTTTGATGACCACTGTGGTGGGACCGTTTTTGATGTCGAAGGCGATGACGCCCTGCTGTATGTCTCCTGCGGCGACATCGCCGGAGAGAAGACCGCCCAGACCGTCGTCAAGGAAGATCCGGTCGCCTTCTTTGCCCTCAGCGTCGAAGGCGTCGAAGTTGCTGGGCGTGACGAAGCTGGAGCCGGCGGTGGTCTCCCAGGAAACCTCCAGCAGGAGGAACCCGCCGTTGAGCGGCTTCATGTAAGCCATTTCCGGGATTTCGGTGGTGTACCCGGTGTTAAGGATGGTGACGTTGACGGTGTTGCCCTCGGACACCGTGACCTCGAAGGAGTTGCCGTCACCGGCAGGGCCCTGTGACGGGGCCGGGGCTTCCTGCGAAGCCGACGGTGCGGCGGGGACGGGCTTGGCCTGTCCTTGGACCGCAGCGGCCACCAGTGTCAAAGACAACACAGTGGACACGATTCCAACAACCAAGCCGACGAGCCAGACAACGAGCGTGATGATCCACGCCTTCTTCTTATTTTCCGGATAGCCCTGCAGCGGGCGGCCTTCCCTGTCCCGCGCATTGCCGGTCAGCGTGATGATGAGGTCCACGATGGACCAGATGCCGAGCCCGCCCGCCGTGAGCAGCTTGGCAATGCCGGTGCCGATCTTGCCCAAGTAGAAGCGGTCGACACCGAGGCCACCCAGAAGCAAGGACAGGAGCCAGGTGACCATGAAGGACTTGGCGGGGGTGCCCGTGCCGGGTGCACCGTAAGGGCTGGAAGAGATCCCTGGCTGATACGGGGACGGCGGTCCGCCCTGATACTGGCCCTGGTTGCCGTAGCCACCTGATGCAGGCGGTACTGGGGGAGCTCCGTTCCCGTTGTCGGGCATGGGCGGGTAGCTGGGGTTACTCATGAATCATCCTTCAGGGAATGGGTGCGAGGAGGAGGACACACGGCCCGCAGGCAGGCCGGACGGTCAACTCACTTCCAGTAAGCCTAGTAGGACCCCCGTCTCTGCCGGCAAACCAACAGGGAGGCTCGTGGATAGCCAGGGATACTCTTGGACCATGGGCACTTCCCGGGACGTCGCAGATTCTGCGGGACAACTCGCGCCTGAACTGCTGGGCGCCATGGCTTACGGAGAATTGTCCGCTTTCGGCCGGCTTTCATCCGACTCCCGATTCGCTCCAACCCTCCACGACAGATCGGTGCTGGCCAAAATTGCGGTCGGAGCCTACGGAAACTTCGCGTTGTTGAGTGATCGGCTCACAGAGATGGGCCTCGATCCTGAAGAGGCCATGATGCCCTTCCAACGTTCCTTTGACCACTTCCATGAACGCACCAAACCCGCGGACTGGTTCGAATCCGTGATGAAGGCCTACGTCATCGACACCGTCTCCTCGGACTTCTACC
>NZ_JABMCX010000440.1 GCF_013179505.1 Paenarthrobacter sp. CM16
CCGGAAAGTGCCGGCTCCAGGGAGACGTGACCACTGCGGGAGCCCCCATCACCGTGGAGGTGGAAGTGGCCGTGGTGTACGGACGCTCCATGGAAGAACGCGCCGCAGCCCTCCGCGAGGAGTTGGCGAGGACTCTGGCACGGCAGACCGAACTGAACATCCAAGCCATCAACATCACGGTGACCGATGTCCTTGAGCCGCCGCCAACATCTCACCCCACCGGCACACCCGGCGCACCCGGCGCACCCGGCGCACCCGGCACCACTGACCCGCTGAACACCGAGGACCAGCCATGACCGAGTTTATGGAAGCCGAAAACACATCCCCCGCAGCCGGGCAGGCGGGGGTCCCAACCGTCACGACGCCAGCCGGGCTCAACGATCTGGCTGGGGAATTGCTCGGCATAGTCCAAGCGGTGGACGGAGTCCACTCGGTGTATCCCGCGCAGCCGTTGTGGCAGTCCATAGCCGGCGCCGCAATGGCCGCGGTCACGGGAGAGGCCCTCCCCCTCATTGCCTTGAACGGCCCCGGGGGTCCGGCAGGTCCGGCAGGTCCGGCAGGTCCGGCAGACATGCTGACTGTGAAGGTCCGGATCGGCGTGGAGGGATCCCGTCCGGCCCCCGAGGTGACCCGTGAAGCAGCCGGGGCAATCCGGAAGTACCTGCACCCACGGACGGCCGTCGTCGAGATTTCAGTGGTGAAGCTGGGCAGTTAGGCGTCAAGGATCCACGCTTGCCCCGTCCTGGTTCATAATGAACGAACTGAACACAAGTGAACTTGATAGGCGGACACCTGCATGCTGACCGAGGATCGTCAACAGCTCATCCTGAGGGAACTGGCACTGAACGGCTCCCTCAATGCCAGCGAATTCGCAGCGAAACTGGGAACCTCGGGGATGACCGTGCGGCGGGACCTCGCAGTGCTCGCCGGGCAAGGCCTGCTGGAGCGGGTACATGGCGGAGCCATTCCGATGGGCGGAAAACTCACGGCGGGACCCGCGACGCGGCCCTCCACGTCATGGCGTCCGGGCGGGAGAAGGCCCTTGGCCACCATCGGGATGATCGTGCCGTCGGCGTCGTACTACTTCCCTGGCGTGATCCGCGGTGCAGAAGCCGCTGCGCAGGAAGCCGGCGTCCGCTTGGTGCTGGGTGTCACCAACTATTCGGATGCCGAAGAGCGGCGCCAACTGCGGCGGCTCTACGAGCACGGCGTGGACGGCATCCTCATCACGCCCAGCGGGCAATCGCTGGCCGGGACCGAAACGCTGGACCTGTTGGCCGAGGCTGAGGTGCCGGTGGTAGTGGTGGAGCGGTCCATTGACGACGCCCTGGACCACGGCCGGCTCGAAGCCGTCCGGAGCGACCACGTGCGTGGCTCGGAGATCGCCGTGAACCATCTTTTGGGCCTTGGGCACCGGAAGATCGCCATCTGCCTGCGCGAAAACAGCCCCACGGCCCCTCAGCTCATCGACGGCTACCACCTCGCGATGCAGCGGGCAGGACACGCCCGCGACGACTCCATGGTGCGCGCCATGTCCCGCGCCCAAAACGACCCCCAAGCCCACCGCGAACTGGTGGACAGAATCCTTGACTGGTGCGCCTCAGCGAAAGTTACAGCCGCTGTTGTGCATACGGACGAGGACGCGCTCCAGTTCGTCAGCGCCTGCCTCGAACGGCAGATCCGAGTCCCGGAGGACTTCGCAATCGTCTCCTACGACGACGAAATTGCCGCCCTCGGCGCCGTTCCGCTCACCGCGGTGGCACCGCCGAAATACGACGTCGGACACCAGGCTTTGGTGATGTGCCTGAGCAGGATCGGGGCGCGGCGCGGAAGTACGTCGGCGCTGCAGCGGGTTAACTTGTCCCCGGCGTTGGAAGTGCGCGGCTCCACCCAGCCGTAAACCAGACCCCGCCCTCCGTCCGCCCCACTCCTGTTTACTTCTGTTCATCTTATTGATGATGTTCATTTTTGTGGATTTCATAGTGCCTAGTCCGAAAGTGCCCCCAGAGCACCACGACTTTCGCATCGTGAACTTCAAAGGAGAACAGAATGAAGCGTCGCCAGCTTCTACTTGGAGCAGCCGGCATCATGGCCAGTGCTGCCCTCATCACCGGCTGTGGCAGTACCCCGGCAGCCACGCCAACCCCCACCGAAGATCCCACCGGTGCCATCACCTTCTGGTCCTCCATGGCCGGCATGGACAAGGTTGCCGAGGCGTTCAACGCCAGCCAGGACAAGATCAAGGTCACCTTCGAAACCATCCCCAACGGCGGCGCAGGCGGCTATGCCAAGCTTTCCACTGCCATCACCGCAGGCAACGGCCCCGATGTTGCCACCATCGAATACCCGCAGCTGCCCCAGTTCGTCAGCAACGGCCAACTGCAGCCGCTGGACGGCTACATCAACAAGGCTGAAACCGTGGACAAACTCACGGACGAAACCAAAGCCTTGGTGCAGTTCGGCGAGCAGACTTACGCACTGCCCTACGATGCTGCCCCAATGATCATGTGGTACCGCAAGGACATGCTGGACAAGGCCGGTGTCTCCACGCCCAAGACCTGGCAGGACTTCGAAGAAGCCGGCAGGAAGCTCAAGGCCGTAGCCCCCGAGGCACACCTCGCCAGCTTCAACCCGAACGAGGCTGCGCTCACTGCTGCCCTGTCCTGGCAGGCGGGCGGCAGATGGTTCGGCACCGAAGGCGACAGCTGGAAAGTGGGTGTCAACGACGAGCCCACCAAGAAGGTCGCCACCTACTGGCAGAAACTGATCGACCAGAAGATCGTCAAGGTCCAGCAGTCCTTCA
>NZ_JABMCX010000441.1 GCF_013179505.1 Paenarthrobacter sp. CM16
CACTTCCCGCCGCGCCCCACGTGCCGCCGAAGAACTTGGCGCCGTTGGCCGGGGTGTCGTAGGAAATCACGACGTCGGACGGGTTGCCGGTTGCTCCCTGGAGGGTCACGTTGGGCCGGTCAGCCCAGATGTTTACCGACTCCCTGTAGAAGCCCGGCTTGATGGTGATGGTCCGGGGCTGGGTGTTACCTGCCGGGATCGAGCCGATGGCCGCCTGGACACTGCCGAAGTCGCCGGTGCCATCCAGCGCGACGGTGACTTCCGTCGTCGTGCCTGGCGCCTTGTTCTCGCGTGGTCCGGCGCTGGAGGTGACCACTCCCGGAACGTTGGCGGCGCTGTCCTTGGTATAGGCGTAGGACCGCGTGGGGTCGAAGGCGGTGCCGACGTTGTCCTTGCGGCCACGCGTGGCATCAAAGATGTTGTCCCTGTTGACGATCTCCGTGGCGGGGTCCTTTGCCACTACGGGATCCGCGACGGCGGTGAAGTAGTTGCCCTCCAAGACCACCTTGGCGGCGTTGCGGCCCATCATTCCGTACTGCCCGATGTCCTGCAGGTAGTTGTTGTAAACGTGGGCTGCTGCAGTGTTGTCCAAGCTGAAATTCCGTTGGACCGTGTTGCGGATCCAGTTGTGGTGGATGGTCATTTTTGTGACCGCGTTGCTGGTCCAGCCCACACCGAGTGCCTTGTTGTTGTCCGCGAACACGTTCCAGGAGTAGGTGAGGTAATCGGAGTCCTTGCGGGTATCGATCATGCCATCACCCATGCGCTCGAACTTCATATGATCCACCCAAATGTGGTGCGAGGTATCGAGCTGGATGCCGTCGCGGTCGTTGTCCGGGCGCTTACCGTCCCAGTCACCCGGAATGTAGGAATCACGGACCGTGAAGTTCCGGAAGATCACGTTGGAGACGTTGATGAGTTTGAACCCGGCATTCACCAGTTCCACGCCCGCGCCGGTGCCAATGAAGCTCTTGTTGGAGGCGACGGGGATCTTGACGTAGTCCTGTGCGGTGATGCTGCCCTTGAGGAAGATCACCAAGGGCTCCTCCGAAGCGGCGAATGCTTTCAGCTCTCCCAATGAAGAAGCGCTGACTTGCCGCCCGGCCTGGCCGCCGGTGGTTCCGTCCAGGCCGTTGCCGGGCAAGGACGCAAAGCCGTCGGGCCGCTGCTTCCAGAGGGCAGCCGCTTCGGCCGGGGCATCGGCGGTGCCGGGTTGGGATTCTGCCCGGGCGGGCGCAGCGGTAAGGCTTCCAAGAATGACGACGGCGGTGACCGCGCCGAGCAGGCGTCGCAGGCGCATGCAAAACTCCTTTGTCTTGTCAGTGTTGGTCTTGTCAGTGCTCTTGTGAGTGGTGGTGGCTCTGTAATGGAGGGACTATTTCAGCCCGGTGGTGGCAATGCCGTTGATCAGGTACTTCTGCCCCGCAATGAAGAACCCGATGATCGGCGCAATGGACACCACCGACATCGCGAACATAGGGCCCCACATGCTCTGGCCTTCGGAATCCATAAAGGCGCGCAGGGCCAGGGGGACGGTGTAAAGGTCCTGGTTCTGGATGTAGAGCAGCGGCCCGAAGAACTCGTTCCAAGTGGAAATGAAGGTGAAGATCGCCGTGGTGGCCATTGCCGGGATGCACAGCGGCAGGATCACCCGGATGAACGTCCGGAAAGGGCCGCAGCCGTCAATCTGGGCGGCGTCGTCCAGTTCCTTGGGCAACGACTTCATGAATTGCACCATCAGGAAGATGAAGAAGGCGTTGGTAGCCATGAAGTTGGGGACAATCAGCGGCAGGTAGGTGTCCAGCCACCCCAGCTGCGAGAAGATGATGTACTGCGGAACCAACAGGACGTGGCCCGGCAGCATCAGGGTTCCCAGCATGAGGGCAAAGAACAGCTTCCGGCCCGTGAACTCCATCCGCGCGAAAGCGTACGCTGCCAGCGCGCAGGAGAAGATGTTTCCGATGATGGAGAAGACCACTATTACCATCGAGTTGATCAGGTACACATGGAACGGCTGGTCCAGGGCGGTCCAACCTTGTGCGTAGTTGGAGAAGTCCCAATTTTCCGGCCACAGTCCCAGCTGCCGGAAAATATCGTTGCTGGGCTTCAGTGAACTGGAAATCAGCCACAGCAAGGGATAGAGCATTACCAGCCCTACCAGGCAGAGGATCAGGTGCCGCGAAAAGCGGGAAGCCGGCGTGCCTGTCAGGGCATCTTCGGGCTGTTCCTGCTTGGCCAGCTTGCGCTTGAGGGGTAGATCAAGGAGTGCCATGAGGTTGCCTTAATTGTCGTAGAAGACCCAGAACTTGGATGCGATGAAATTGATGGCGGTGAAAATCGCGATGATCATCAACAGCAGCCAGGCCATGGCCGAGGCATACCCCATCTCGAACTCGGTGAAGCCCTTCTGGTACAGGTACAGGTTGTAGAACAGCGTTGAATCAGCCGGACCACCCGTACCGCCACTCATCACGTAGCCCTGGGTGAACGTCTGGAACGAGCCGATGAGCTGCATGATGAGGTTGAAGAAGATGATGGGGCTGATCAGCGGCAGGGTAATGCTCCGGAACTGCCGCCATTTGGAGGCCCCGTCAATGGATGCCGCCTCGTAGTACATGCCCGGCACCTGGCGCAGGCCGGCGAGGAAAATCACCATGGGCGAGCCGAAGGTCCACACATTCAGCACAATCAGGGTGCTCAGCGAGAACTGCGGGTCAGTCACCCACGCGGGTCCTTGGATTCCGAACAAGCCGAGGAACCCGTTGACGA
>NZ_JABMCX010000442.1 GCF_013179505.1 Paenarthrobacter sp. CM16
CCGGACCTGGATGCATTGCGCTCGGCGTGCCTCACGGCGATCAATGCAACAGCAGAGGACGCCGACGCCGGACGCATACCAGTGCGCGACGCCCACCAAAGACTCAGCTTCCTCGTGCGGGAGTTTGCCGGGTCAGCCACCGGGCTGCCGGTCACGTCCATGACGCTGGAGGAGCTCCGCGAACAAGGACTTGCTGGTCTCGCGGAAGGAATCGCAGGTATATACCCCAACGAATTCGCCAGGGTGCCCGTCCACCCCGTGCAGCACTCGGCGGAGGCTGCAAGGCAGGTGGTGATCGGGTGGAACTGAGCTACTGGTGGATGCTTCCCCTTGCCGCCGCAGCGGTGGCTTTCAGCGCCTGGCTGTACCGTCGTCGTCGTTCTCCCAGCACCCGGCCCATTGCACACGGTGCCCGCCTGACGGACCTTCCGGAATATCAGCACGCACTCCGCAGGCACAAGCTGCGGCTGGCCTGTGCTGTGGTCCTAGGCGCTGTTTTCCTCGCCGCCACAGCCACCGCCGCCGCAAGGCCCGTCATGCGCACCACGGAGGAGCCGGAAATCCGGAACAGGGACATTGTGCTTTGCCTGGACGTCTCTGGATCCATGACCAGCACCGACGCCGCCATCGCCGCGGTATTCGAAGACCTCGCCAAGGAATTCGACGGCGAAAGAATCGGCATGGTCATCTTCGACAGCAGCAGCGTGCAGCTCTTTCCGCTCACGGATGATTACGACTACGCCGCCGAACAGTTGGCCGAAGCCAGGGAAGCCCTGGACAGCGGGGCAGGATCCTTCTTCGACGGCACGTGGAACGGTGCGGGTTCCTCGCTGATCGGGGACGGCCTGGCATCCTGCGTGCAGAGCTTCCCCGATGACACGGCAGCTTCAGGGCCCCAGCGCTCACGCTCAGTGGTGCTGGCCACTGACAACTTCCTCTCCGGGGAACCGATCTTCAGCCTGGAAGAAGCAGCAACATTGGCCGCCGCAAAAAACGTGAAGGTCTACGCACTGAACCCCAGCGACATGGACTACGGCAACCAACCCGGCGAGCCGGGCTCCCAACTCAGGGCTGCCGCTGAGCGTACAGGGGGTGCGTACTTCACTGTGGACAGCTCTGAGGCTGTGCAAGGCATTGTGGGGAAAGTGCAGGAATCAGAGGCAACAAGCTACCGGGCAGCACCCCGGGCGGTGGTAACAGATGCTCCCGCCTGGCCGCTTGGGATCGCCCTGGTTGCCGGAACGGGCATGCTGGTGCTCGGTTGGCGGCTGGAACCATGACCTTCGCCCCCATCCTTCCGTGGCCCCTGCTGGTGCTGGCGCTCGCAGTCGTGGTGATACTCACCGCGCTGCAGTGGGAACCTTGGAAACTGTGGACACCAGGGCCTCCGGCGCGCAACCAACCACGGCCGAACCTGCGGCCCGCAGTGATGCGGTCCGCCGCCGTCGTGCTTCTGCTCCTTGCCATGCTCCGGCCGGGCTGGCCCGGTGGGCAGGCCAACACCGCCGCCGCGGAGATGGACGTGTTCTTTGTGGTGGACACCAGCACCAGCATGGCCGCCGAAGATTACAACGGTTCCGCCACCCGTCTGACGGGCGCCCAAAGCGACGTCATGGCGATAGCCAAGGAGCTCGCCGGTGCCAAATTCTCACTCATCACCTTCGACAACAAGGCCACCGTCCGCATGCCCCTCACCCGTGACACCACAGCCCTGCAGACGGCCATGACCACGCTCCAACCCCAAATCTCCCGCTACGCCAAAGGCAGCAGCGTCACCGGTGCAGCACAGCTGCTCGAAGACAGGCTCGCTGCAGCCAAGGAGCAACATCCGGGGCGACCCGCGCTGGTCTTCTACGCCGGCGACGGCGAAAACACCAGCGCCGAACGCCCGGCAACCATGAACGCCGAAAACGTCGCCGGGGGAGCAGTCCTCGGCTACGGCACCAGCCAAGGCGGGCGGATGAAGGAAAGCCCGGAACCTGACGCCGGCTACCTCAAGGACCGAAGCCACGACACCGCACAAGACGCCGTTTCGCGCATCGACGAAGAGCAGCTCCGCGCCATCGCCAGCCAGCTCAACGTCCCGTACGTACACCGAACAGGCACAGAGCCTCCAACAGCGATGTTCAGCAAAGCCAAGCCAGGTGCCCTCACCATCAGCGATGCAGACACGCCCGGACGCATTGAGCTCTACTGGCTGCTCGCCCTGGCCGCCTTCCTGCTGGCACTGCACGAGCCCCTGCGCCACCTCGCCGCGCTCCTGAACCTCCGGCCTACATCGAAGGAACGCAGCCCGTGAACCAGAACCTACGACGACGGCGCCGGCTTGCGCTATGGTCCGCACCACCGGCCCTTTTGGCGCTCGCAGTGTCCGCGAAGCTGTTGAGCGTCGGCTTCCTTGGCGGTGCAGCGGCGGAGTCGTATGCCGCCGGTCAGGGCAGTGATGTAGAAAGAGCGGCAACGTGGCTTGGCCTTGCAAACATTGTGGAGCCGCATAAGGCCTTGTTCGCTTCAGGGGGCGCCCAGGTGTTGGCCGGTGACTTTGCCGCTGCCCGGGCTGATTTTGAGGCTGCGTTGCGCGCGGGGCCGGGCGATGACGAATGCAAGGTCCGGGTCAACCTGGTGCTCAGCATCGAGAAATTGGGAGACGCCGCCGGCGAGGGCGATGCTGCGGCCCGCCTGTTTGCCGAAGGGCTTGCTGCCGCGGAGGCGTCACCGCCACAGTGCCGCGCTGTTGGTCCCGCCAATGCCGCCGGTGAGGGTGCC
>NZ_JABMCX010000443.1 GCF_013179505.1 Paenarthrobacter sp. CM16
ACAATGATGCGTCCACCGGAGAGGCCCTTGCCAACGTAGTCGTTGGAATCACCGAACATCCGCAGCGTGATGCCCGCGGGCAGGAACGCTCCGAGCGACTGTCCCGCGGTGCCATTGAGGGTGACGTCGATGGTGTCGGTGGCCAGGACATCGATGCCGAAGGTCTTGGTCACCACGTGGCCCAGCATCGTCCCCACGGAACGGTCCGTGTTGATGACGTCCAAGGTGATCTTGACGGGCATGCGGTCGCTGAGCGCTTCCTGCGCCATGGTGATCAGGCGCTGGTCGAAGTGCTTGTCCAGCTCGTGGTTCTGGCCGGTCATGTTGCGCAGCGGCACGTCGTCGTCGAACTCCAGCCCGTGCAGGATGGGGTCCAGGTCCAGCCCTTCGGCCTTCCAGTGGTTGATCGCTTCGCGGGTATCCAGGACCTCGGCGTGGCCGATTGCCTCTTCCAGGCTGCGGAAGCCAAGCTCGGCAAGGATCTCGCGGACTTCTTCTGCGAGGAACTCGAAGAAGTTGACCACGAACTCGGGCTTGCCATTGAACCGTGAACGGAGTTCGGGGTTCTGCGTGGCAACACCAACAGGGCAGGTATCCAGGTGGCAGACGCGCATCATGATGCAGCCGGACACCACCAAGGGAGCAGTTGCGAAACCGTACTCCTCGCCACCCAGCAGGGCAGCAATGACGACGTCGCGGCCGGTCTTGAGCTGGCCGTCAACCTGCACCACCACACGGTCGCGGAGGCCGTTGAGCATCAGGGTCTGCTGCGTCTCGGCAAGGCCGAGTTCCCACGGCACACCCGCGTGCTTGAGCGAGTTCAGCGGCGAGGCGCCGGTACCGCCGTCGTGACCTGAAACAAGCACGACGTCGGCCTTCGCCTTGGTGACGCCGGAGGCCACCGTGCCGATACCGACTTCCGAAACCAGCTTCACGTGGACCCGGGCCGAAGGGTTGGCGCGCTTGGCATCGTAGATGAGCTGCGCGAGGTCTTCGATCGAGTAGATATCGTGGTGCGGCGGCGGGGAAATGAGTCCGACACCAGGGGTGGAGTGCCGCGTCCGGGCCACCCAGGGGTAGACCTTCTGCGCCATCAGCTGGCCGCCTTCGCCGGGCTTGGCACCCTGTGCCATCTTGATCTGGATGTCATCGGCGTTGGTCAAGTACAGGCTGGTGACACCGAAGCGGCCCGACGCGATCTGCTTGATGGCAGAGCGTCGCTCGGGATCCAGCAAGCGGTCAACATCCTCGCCGCCTTCACCGGTGTTGGACTTGGCGCCCAACCGGTTCATGGCAATGGCGAGCGTTTCGTGCGCTTCCTTGGAGATGGAGCCATAGCTCATGGCGCCGGTGGAGAAACGCTTGACGATGCTTGAGACCGGCTCCACTTCCTCCAGCGGGACCGCCGGGCGGACGCCGTCCTTGAACTTGAGGAGCCCGCGCAGGGTCATCAGGTTCTCGGACTGGTCGTCAATGCCCTTGGTGTAGGACTTGAAGATGTCGTACCGGCGTTCGCGGGTAGCGTGCTGCAGGCGGAAAACCGTCTCGGGGTTGAAGAGGTGCGGTTCACCGTCGCGGCGCCACTGGTACTCGCCGCCGCCCAGCAACGGCTGGTGCGGGTGTTCGATGCCGCCTTCGGGGTACGCCATCTGATGGCGTGCCGAAACTTCGGCAGCAATCACGTCCAGGCCCACGCCACCGAGCTGGGAGTGCGTGCCGGAGAAGAATTCGTCCACGAGTTCCTGGGACAAGCCCAGGGCTTCGAAGGTCTGGGCGCCGGTGTAGGAAGCCACCGTGGAGATGCCCATCTTGGACATGATCTTCAGGACGCCCTTGCCGAGGCCCTTGATGAGGTTGTAAACGCCGTCTTCTGCAGTGACGCCGGTGACGTCGCCGTTGGAGATCAGCTGTTCCACCGATTCCATGGCCAGGTACGGGTTGACGGCAGATGCGCCGTAACCGATAAGTACTGCCACGTGGTGCGTCTCGCGGACGTCGCCTGCCTCAACCACCAAGGCGGTCTTGGTGCGGTTGGCACTGCGGAGCAGGTGGTGGTGGACTGCACTGACCAGCAGGAGTGAAGGAATGGGAGCCCACTGCGCGTTCGAGTCACGGTCGGACAGCACAACATACTGCACGCCACGGTTGATCGCACCGGAGACCTGCTCGCAGATCTCGGTCAGGCGGGCACGCAGGGCAGCTTCCCCACCCTCGGGGCGGTATAGGCCACGGACCTTCATGGCGATGCGGTCGCCGTCGGGCGTTTCGATGTTGGCGATCTTGGCGAGTTGATCGTTGTTGATCACCGGGAACGGCAGGGAGATCTGCGGCTGGCGGACCTGCTTGCCGTCCAGAAGGTTGCCGTTGGGGCCGATGGCGCACTTCAGGGAGGTCACCAGCTCTTCACGGATGGCATCCAGCGGCGGGTTGGTGACCTGGGCGAAGGACTGCACAAAGTAGTCGAACAGCAGGCGCGGACGCTTGGAAAGGACAGCAACGGGAGTGTCGGAGCCCATGGCACCCAGGGGCTCGGCACCTGTGCGGGACATCGGTCCCAGCAGGATCTTCAGTTCTTCGGTGGTGTAGCCGAAAGTCCGCTGACGGATATTCACCGATGCTGCGGTGTGAACCACGTGCTCACGCTCGGGGAGCTCGTTGATATCGATCAGGTTGTCCTTGAGCCACTCGGCCCAAGGGTTGGCGGCAGCGACCTCGGCCTTGACCTCGGCGTCGTCGATGATGCGGCCGGCCTCGGTGTCCACC
>NZ_JABMCX010000444.1 GCF_013179505.1 Paenarthrobacter sp. CM16
GTCGGCCGTGAGGACCGTGACGGTGCCGCCGTCGTCGGCTATTTCGGTGACTGTCTTGCCATAGCTGATGCGGGTGCCGGCTTGCTCGGCGCGCCCACGGAGAATGGCAGTCAAATCAGGGCGATACATTCCCAGTGTTGCGGGAAGGTCCTCGCCGCCGGTCCGGATGTCCTCAAGGACTGCAACGACGGTTCCGGCGGGGTCCGGAGCCCGCAGGCCCAGGGTGCTGAACGAGTACCCTTTCGCTTGCACCTGCTCCCAAACGCCCAGGTCGCGGAGAATCCGCAGGGCGTTTCCCTGGAGCGTGATGCCGGAGCCCAGGGTTTGGGGTTCAGCGGCCTTCTCCAGGACCTCAACCTCAACACCTGCCTCGGCCAGGAGGATGGCTGCAGTAAGGCCGGCGGCCCCCGCTCCAACGATTCCAACCCTCTGTACTGCTGCCATCTCTGACTCCTTTGTGGTGACGGCTTTACTGCCTATTGTGCTGCTTGCGGTGACGGAAGCGTCAGCGGACTGCGATGGGATTGACTGGCGAACCCACAGCCCCGGTGATGGGAAGCGGGGCGGCGGTCAACATGAAGTCGTACCTGCCATCGGCGGCACATGCCTGAGCAAGCGCATCCGGATCCCACATTTCCCCCAAGAACAATCCAAGGTTGGGAATGGCGATCTGGTGCAGGGGCTGGAAGGCTCCGTCAAACTCATTCGGCCGAACCTCAAACCCCCACGTGTCCGTAGCGATTCCGGCGATTTCGGAGGTATGCAGCCATCGGGCCGTGCTGAAGGACAAACCCGGGGCGGACCCGCCAGCGTAATCGCCCCATCCCTCGCGTCGGACCCGGCTGTACTGACCCGTACGGATCACCACGATGTCGCCCCGGCGAACCTCAGCGCTGGAACCCTGACGTTCGATGGTCAATTCCAGATGTTCCGGGGTGATGGCGAAACCGTCGGGCAGTTCGCCGTCGGTCCTTCCCAGATCCGGACCCAGCGCGCGCCCCACATCCAGGAGCACGCCGCGGGTCACGATCTTGGCCGCTGCCGTTTCGATCCCTGTGAAGAGGTCGCCCTCGGACGTAACTACATCCCCCGCCGCGCGGCCGTTCCATGCTTTGCCGCGGTCAAAAATATGGCCAAGCCCGTCCCACTGGGTGGAACATTGCAGCGGCATGGCGATGACGTCATCGGCGCCCCCGAAGCCGTGCGGGAAGCCCTGGTTCCCCCGCTCGGCGTCCACACCGGTATCGGTCATGGTGTGGACCGGGTTGGTGCGGCGGCGCCACCCCTTCTGGGGACCGTTGGTGTCGAACGGCTGGGACAAGGAGAACGCCTCCCCGGACTTCACCAGCTGTGCCGCTTCCACGCGCTTGCCGTTATCAACGAAGTTCAACGTACCGAGCACATCATCTTCGCCCCAGCGGCCCCAGTTGTTGTACTGCTTGGCGGCGGCGGTGATACTGCCCAGCGGATCATCCCGCTGGATCAGGTCAACGTGCACGGCATCGGTGGTCACTGTTCGTCCTTGCAGTGGATCAGTTGGGTTCCCAGCCCCGTGATGGTGCCTTCCATGACGTCGCCGTCCTGCAGGAGTCGTCCCCAGTGCTGGCCGTTTCCGGCCGGACTGCCGGTCAGCACCAGGTCACCTGGCTTCAAAGGCATCGTCTGGGACGCTTCACTGACCAGCTTGGCGACGCCGAAAATCATGTCTTGGGTGGATTCATCCTGCATGGCTTTGCCGTTGAGTTTCAGCGTGACGTGGACGTCCTGCGGGTCACCGAAGAACTTGGCCGGCACCAGCAGTGGTCCCGTGGGCAGGAAACCGGGTGCGTTTTTAGCCCGGTACCAGTCTGAGCCAATAGCCGGCATGTCCTTCCGGAAGACGTACTCGCGCGTGGTGATGTCGTTAACCATGGTGTACCCGAAGACGTACTCCAGGGCCTCCTCGGGACTCACCCGGAAAGCCTCTTTGCCGATTACGGCCGCGAGTTCCAACTCCCAGTCGTGTGACTTGCTGTAGGCCGGGAGGGTGAGGTCATCCGTGGCTGATGCGATGGCCGTAGGAAGACCAATGAAGAAGTACGGGGTGCCCTGGCCCGCGCGCTGGTCCATCATGGCCGCGGTCTTGGCGCGAACTTCTTCCGCGTCCTGGCCGGCTTCCCGGTGAGCCACGGCGAGGTCGATCACGTGCTTGCGGTAGTTGGCACCGGTTTGGAGTACTTGGGCTGGTTCCACCGGAGCAAGGACCTCAACGCCGGTCAGCTCAAAGCCTGCCTCGTGTCCCGCAGAGGCGGCCAGGGTGTCCAGTTCGGCTTCGGTGGTGGCCCAGTGCTGGATGATCGAGTTGATGTCTCCGTCTAACGGGCGGACACGTTCTCCCACCACAAGACCGGTTTTGGGCTTGGCTTCGCCGGGCTCCTGGAAGCGGATCAATGCATAGTTTGGCTGCGTCATTAGCCCCGGCCCTGCTTGGCGTAGGGGTTCAGGAGGGCTTCCTTCATCTCGGCGGAAGCACCTTCCTCGGTGGCGGTGAATCCGTCGGCGGGCGGGAAGGACTCGGTCATGGAGTGCGGCATGGCACCGTTCTTGTAGAAGTTGTTGGAACCTTCCGAGGGCTTCCAGGTGTTGGCATCCCAGTCCGGCACGTAGTTGCGGTAGCCGCCGGAGTTCAGTTCCACACGCAGGCCCGAGGGGTCGCGGAAATAGAGGAAGTTCTGTTCGCCCACACCATGGATGGACGGTCCGTATTCCATGGGGGTG
>NZ_JABMCX010000445.1 GCF_013179505.1 Paenarthrobacter sp. CM16
TCGAGGTAAGCCTCCGCTTCTTCCTCACTCAGCGCATCGAAGGTAGCCGCGGTGCGGTTGAAGAGCTCCAGATGACGGGTGGCGCCCATGCTTTCGAGGCCGGCGCGGATGTAGGCGTCCACTTCTTCGCGCTCCGGTGCGGTGAAGACGTACTGGGCAAAGCCGCCAGCCAGGGCTTGGGTCAGGTAGAAATCCACAAAGAAGCTGTTGAGCGCAGCGGTGGCGATTTCGTCGCTGTTGAGGAGCTCCTGGTACATCTGGTTCACGACGTTGACGTTGGAATCCACAACATCCGCATTGCCGGCTTCGAAGCTGGTCTTGTTCAGGACGACGGGGTACTCGTTGGTAGTCATGGGAAATCCTCACTGCTGAAAGCTGATGGTGCTCCGGACACTTTCAACGTACGCGTGGGAGCGGCGCGGCAGTCGAGGATGAGGTGAACGGAGGGCGAAGTTTGGGAGCCGTTTTCTGCTGACTAAGATTGAACAGATATCCTCCTGCCGAAAGTAGCCCGACGCATGCCGTCCCACACAGACGAAAACTGGGAACTGGCCATTCAGACTCCTGCCATTAACGACCGCTCCCTGGCGGCCGGATTGGCCTATGCCATGGGCAGCCGAGTGAGCGGGATTTCTTTCGATTCGGCCACAGGCCTCCTCCTCGGCAAGGTCCGCGGCACCGGTCCCCAGCCTTATTCGACGTCGGCCAAATTGGTCCGTAAGCCCAGCGGCTGGAGCTGCACCGTGGGTATTTGCAGCTGCCCGGTCCGTAAGGACTGCAAGCACGTTGCCGCGTTGCTCTTCACTGCCGAGGACCACCCCACCATCCGCGCCCAGCTCCTTTCACAGGCGCCCGGAATCCAGACTTCCCGCGTTGGTTCGGGGCAGCAGGGCGGCGCCGCCCGTCCGGCCTGGGAACAAGCCCTCAACAGGCTGATCACCAAACCTGGCACGGCTCCCAGTGCTGCCGGCATTCCGCTGGCGCTTCAGTTCGAGGTGGAAGAGCCCGCGGCCCACTTCTCCTACACAGGCCGCCGCGATCCTATGCGCAGCGTCCGCCAGCTCAAGGCCCGCCCCGTCATGATGGGCGCCAAGGGCAAATGGATCCGCGGCGACGTCTCCTGGAACAACCTCAGCTACGTCAGCTTCCGGCGGGAATTCAACGAGGTCCACGTCGAATGGCTTCAGACTTTCCTGGCCGCCCATGGGTCCAGCAACGGCCGGCAGCAACCCTCCGGAGCCATGTGGTTGAGCCTGAACGACTTCGCTGCCAAGAATCTTTGGACCCTCCTGGCCGACGCCACCAAAGCCGGCATCCCGCTCATCCACTCCGCTGGTAGCGAGCCTGTCCGCGTTGAGTCCCAACCCGCCGTCGTCGGACTGAGTTTGGCGCGTCTGGACGCCGCACCGGCGGCCCCAAAGCAGGAAGCGCCCGACGGCGGCCTGCAGCTTGCGCCGTCCGTCACCGTGGCCGGGGAGCCCGTGGATCCGGGATCCGTTGGCTTCCTGGGCAAGCCCGCCAACGGTATTTTCTTCACTCATTCGGGGGAAACCCTGCCCGGCGTGCCGCAACAAAAGAACCTGATCACGCTGGCCCCGATCGAGGGCGGCATCACTGATGAGCTCCTGGAATTCATCATGGATGGCCAAACGCTGCAGATTCCTGCCGAGGATGAGAGCCGGTTCCTGACCTCGTTCTACCCAAAGCTGCGACAATCCACGCCGGTCCAGGCCGCGGACGAATCGGTGGAGCTGCCCACCCTGGCTGTCCCCACGTTGTCCCTGCTGGCCAACTACGGCAACGACCACAAGGTCCGGCTGCACTGGGAATGGCATTACAAGTCCGGCACGCTGGTCACCGCGCAACCGCTGTGGAGGCACCCGGACGATCGCGGCTACCGGGACGACGCTGAGGAAGCGCGGATCCTGGAGTCGCTCGGACGGCCGTGGGACGTGGTCCCCGCACTGGCCGAGTCGGCAACCGGTGGCTGGGGTGCGCCCCGTATCGCTGCCTCCGCGGAGCTCAGCGGCCTGGACACACTGGCGTTCACCGAAGAGGTGCTCCCGGCACTGCGGGAACTGCCCGACGTCGTAGTTGAAACGTCCGGTGACATCGCGGATTACCGTGAGGCCGCCGAGGCTCCCGTGGTGTCCATTTCCACCAAGGAAACGGCCAGCGGCGACTGGTTCGACCTCGGAATCGTGATCACCCTCGAAGGCGAACCGGTCTCCTTCGCAGCCGTGTTCTCCGCTCTTGCGGCCGGAATGAGCCGCATGCTGCTGCCCAGCGGCGCCTACTTCTCGCTGGACCTTCCCGAGCTGCACCAGTTGCGGGCACTGATTGACGAAGCCCGCTCCCTGCAAGACAACCCGGACAACAAGGACGGCACCCTTCAGATCAGCCGCTTCCAGGCCGGACTCTGGGACGAGCTGGCCCAATTGGGAATTGTGGACGAACAGGCCGCCGCCTGGCGTGAAGCCGTGGGTGGATTGCTCGACGACGGCGTGACCGGACTTCCGCTGCCGGCCGGACTTAACGCTGAGTTGCGTCCGTATCAGCTCGAAGGATTCAACTGGCTCAGCTTCCTCTACAAGCACAGCCTGGGGGGTGTGCTGGCGGACGACATGGGCCTGGGTAAGACAGTGCAGGCCATTGCGCTGATCTGTGCGGCGAAGGATTTGGCCGCATCCACTGCCGCTGCCGCGCAGGGAGACGCCGTTGAGGTGACTCCACGCGCTCCTTTCCTGGTGGTTG
>NZ_JABMCX010000446.1 GCF_013179505.1 Paenarthrobacter sp. CM16
GAGGCCTGCCCCACGTTTCTTGCCGTTGCAAGCAGCCTCAACAGCCTGGTCCAGAAATTCCGGATAAACCACAGTCCGGGCTTCATGCATCTGGGGGTCCCGACGACGACGTGACCGTTGACGTTGACTGCGTTCTCAGCGATGGCAAGGCCCGCCGGGTCCTGTCCACGTGCTCAACCCTAAGCCCTGTCGCTTCACCCCAGCGCAGGCCGGTGTAGGCAAGGAATTCCACAAACTCGGGATACTTGAACTCAGCTGCGAGTGCTTGAACTTGTTGGTGAGTGAGGTACGCCCGGCGGGCACCGACCCTTCGAGGCAGCTTCACTTTGTCGCCACGGGCAGGGTTCTTATTCAGTCTGTTGGCCGAAGATCCGATTGAAACGGGCGGCAGCGACGGCCCTATCCTGTTGTCGACGCGACATGGAAAACCCCTCCCAGCTGACTGGGAGGGGTTTTCTGCTGTTCAAGGACACCTTGAGCCGAACGACAAAGGTGCGCAGTCGACGGCTGGGCGGGGTTACGCCGTGGTTTCTCGAAACAGGCAGGGGAGGCTCACTTTATAGCAAACACGAAAGCTTCCATCCGGAGACCCTGGCCGGTTGTGCCGATTGTGATGTGCTGTCCAGCGTATGAGGTCGCCTTCTGGATCCAGCCGATGTTCTGAACGTGTGCCGTTGCCCCGACGTTGTAGCTCGGGGTCCAGAGCTCCACCGCTTCAATCGCCAGGCCCCGCCCCTGGGTCCCGAGTATGATCTGCCTGTTACTGGTTGAAGTGCACTGGACGGCCTGCCACCCCAGTGTGGCAACGTGCGCTCGACCGCAAAACTGACGAGTGTTCACCTGATACACGCGGATCGCTTCAAGCCGTAGCCCTTGCCCGACCGTTCCGCTGTTACTCGTCCACCCGACGTTCTGCACGTGAGTATAGACATGAAAATCGCCCGAGTCGTAGGCCACCGATGCCGGCGCAGAACCCAACACGGCACCAACGCTCAATGTCAGCACCGCCAGTAAGGTACTAAGTCGGCGTCGGCCGCGTCGTACAGTCTTCAGGTTGTCACGAACTCGCATGTTTGATCCTTCGGTCAGGGGGCAAAACAGCCAAGCGGGGTTTACCTGTCACTCCTAAGAGTGGCCCGCAGATGCAGAACGTGACGCGCGTGGCAAAACCCGATGTGGGGCAGCCACGGGTTTCCGGTGTTTACGAGAAACTGCCGCGGATCTCTGAGGAGGACGGCCGCCTGTCGATCCATGTGGACCCCGATTTTCATGCGATTGCCGAAACGGCGCCGGCCGGTAACTGACCGCTTCAAAAGAGAGTATTCAAGCTGAACTTCATGGATGTGCAGGTGATCCCGGAGGGGGCCTCGGCGCAATATGCCATAACGACCAAAGGTGAGTTGCTGATGAACAATCATGGGCTCTTGGTAGATTCTTCGAGCGTGAGAACACTCATATTCAGAGGGTGAATGGGCTGGTATAAGAAGGCGTCCCAGCCCTTTTCATTCGTTTTGATGAGTCTCCGTCCCGCGAATTGGAGAGATGATGCAGTGACTCTATGCTCGCAGTTGGAGTTCAATGCGCGAACGGCCAGCTTCGATGGGGGAACAGCATGGGCGCTGCAACAGGAATGAAGTTAATGACCAATAGGGTGAAAACTGTCCGTGGCATGGGAACGATGACCAGGATCAAGCTGGGGCAACAAGGGTGAAAAAATACAGAAAAGTTGGAAACCGGGATGCAGTATAAGTGGTTTAAGTCTTATGGCCTCGAGGTAATCTGTGGGTTGATCATTTTCGCTGTTATCTTGGATGCCTGCACAGGCGGAAATGATCCCGCTGTACCCGTTGAAGCCGCACCGTCTCAAAGTGCCTCACAAGAAGCCGCTGTTCCAGTTCAGGAAGCACCCTCGCAGTCAGCCACTCCGTCTGCTGTTGAGCCGGCTGCAGTTCCCTTGGATACAGCTTCGGCTGTGCCCGTTGTCCCTACGCCGATCACGGTCGATGAACTGCTCGATATGCTCAACTCAGCCAAGATGGGCGGCATGAAGGTTGGTGACCGTTTCGAGCTGACCGGTGAGCTTTTCACTTCGGAATACTGGTCTAGAGGTGTGAACGGTGAATTCTTCATCAACCTCAAGGCCATGGATGGCGCCAACGACATCATGGTGTTCATTGACCAGAAGGCAACGGCTGGCTGGCGCGACGGCCAAAAGGTTCACATGGTGGTGGAAATGGGTTTGGCTACCATGAAGGGCGAGACCACCGACGGATGGTTGCGTGCCATAACCGCGGAAATTGTTCCGTAGGGTAGCTTGTTTCGATCAGAAGAGAGGGCCGGACGTTGTCGACGATAACGTTGGATATAACTGATGCAGTTCTCAAAGGCATCGAAAACAGTGATCTCATCCGGTGGGGTGGGATCATCCGTGACACCGCAGGGCAGATCGTGCTTCATGTCGTGGACGCACCGGCAACAGGAGCAGCAGCTGGCAACGCGGCCAAGAGTGTGTCGGTGAGTCCCGGGTTTCTGGGGAAGATTGTTGAGCGTTCCACGGCAGCCCTGAAGACGTAACGCCTCAAGTCTCGTCTTTGCCGAGCCGAATCCGCTGCGAAACGGGCCGCGGACTCGAAGTACAGATCCTGCTCTCATGCGACATAGTCGGGCC
>NZ_JABMCX010000447.1 GCF_013179505.1 Paenarthrobacter sp. CM16
GGCCTGTTGCACCCGAGTATTTGGCGCTATTGCTGAGGCAGATGAAGGACCGGTACGGGGAAGCCCTCCCCCCGATATACATCACCGAGGGTGGGGCCAGTTTTCCGGAACCACCGCAGGTTGACGGCCCGCTCCAGGACACCAACCGCATCTCCTACCTCGCCGAGCACCTTGGCCATGCCCTGACGGCAACCGGTCCCGGCGGAATTGCCGAGGATGTGGATCTGCGCGGCTATTACGTCTGGACGCTCCTGGACAACTTTGAGTGGGCAGCCGGCTATTCCCAGCGCTTCGGGCTGGTTCATGTTGACTTCCATACCTTGGAGCGGACTCCCAAAGAATCCTATTACTGGCTGCGGGCGCTGGAGCGGGCCCGTCGCCGTGAATCGTGAGCCCTGACCGCCCAACCAGGTTAAAACGAGGGGCTAATTGTTCTTATTGGCACGCCTGATCCGCTTGGCGCGCTCAATTTCGCTCCGAAAGTTCTTGCGGCCCCACAGCACGCCACCACCAACTGCGGCAATGACTGCCAGGAAAATCAGGAATTCCATACCGTGCTCCTCTTCGTAGACTGCCAGATTATCGGATTCCGTCCTTCTCTTGTCCCCACGGGACGGGACCCGGCACGGCAGTGTTCGGTGAACTATTCTGCGCCGAAGCATTGTCCGGATAAACGCCGCCCTGTCCCACGTTCTGCGGCGGCACACCACCCGGCACACCACCGGGCCCGCCACCGGGCCCGCCACCGGGCCCGCCACCGGGCCCGCCACCGGGCCCGCCACCTCCTGCAACTGCCTGAGGCTTCCGGTTCAGACGCCACACAGCCAGGACAATCAGTGCCAAGGCAACCAGCGCGAGCATGGCGAACGCGTATGAGCGCAGCGCCCACATGACGCTAAGCGCAACGCCCACGGCGCCCCACCACACCATGGCCCTCTCGGCCAGCAGCAACCCGGCCACAAGCAGCAAGGCATGCCCCACCAGGACATACAACTGCTGGGGGGTCGTTCCACCAAAGATGGTGCCCGCGGATGTCAGAGACAACAAGGCCGCAGCAACTCCGAGCCGCAGCAGGCCTTCGCTCCGTTGCCCCATCATATAGCGCAGTCCTGCTAAAACAGCCCCGGCCAGAACGTACCACTGCACGGCCCAGAACCAGTCCGGCAAGGCTTCGCCAACGAACAGCACCGAACGCTGGAGGGCGGCCAAGGAAGCCAACGCTGAAACTTCTGCGGCCAGCCACTTGCTGTGCGGCATCTCCACGACTACCAGCGCACCGGTCGCCACAACCAGGAGAACAGCCACCCAGGACGTCTCATCACGGAACATTCCCACGGCAGCCGACGAAGCCAGCGCCAAGGCTGCTGTTGCCGCGAGGGCATTCCGCCGCAACGGCTGCCCGCCGATTGCAGCTCCTCCCATCCACTTCGCCGCGTAAAGAAGCACTGCTGTACCAACACCACCCACCAGCCAAGGGACGTAGTGGCTCCATACCCCAAGTGCCATGTCCCCGAGCAAGCCTTCGACGGCGGGGACGGCGCCTACCAGCACCGACGGGGCGGCACCGAGGTAAAGTGCGGGCAACTGCTCAACATGCGAAGCAGCGAACAGCACCAAGGCAAAGACCAGCAACGCCAGCCCGGTCAGTGCGTAGGACACGTCAAGCGTCAGGAGACCCCCGATGATGACGAAGGAAAACGCCGCAATGAACCAGAACCAGCGCTCAGCAAGGTGGCCGGTTGCTTGGCCCGCGCGGACAACGGCCTGCACAACCCGGACACCAACCATCACGACGGCAAGTCCCAAGAGAACCGCCGGTACCTGCGCCCTGTCGAGCAAAGGCTCGGACCACCACGTGTTGGCTGGGAACGTCAAGGCCGGGCCGGCGGACAGCACCACCCCTGCCACGGCAGCGATACCTACATACTGGGATCCACGGACCCCCAATAGACGCCACGCGATCGCTGCGGAAGCCGCGGTGAGCGCCAACTGTACGATGACCACCCAACGGCCGCCGCCGTCGTCGTATGCGCCTGCCAAAAGGTAAGCCGCAGGCAACAGGAGCTGGGCGGCCAGAGCAGCCCAAGCTGCTGCCTGCTGGAAGGCGATATCAACGCCACGGCTTCGCTGGATCCACGTCACAGCGTGCTGCAGCACAAGGACCACAGCCAAGGTCATGGTAACGGTGGCGCTTGACTCAGAGAGATCCCCCACGAGGACCCCGACGAAAGCCAAGGACAAGACACGGAGTCCCAGCATGTAGCCGCCCCGGACATGACGGCCTTTTTCCACTGCCACCATGAACCCGCTGTAGGCTGCGAAAATTCCCAGGAGAATCTCTACGTCCCGGACACTCCCGAGCCGTAGGGCAAGGAGCAGCACCAAGGATGCCGGCCCAAAGATCCAGGCTGCCGGATGCGGCCTCAGGACGATACCACTGAGAACTGCCGCGAGGGCCGTCGCGATTGCTACAACTCCGGGTTGCCAGCTTCCATCAGGAAGCTGCTCCCCCGAGATACGGGAGACCCCGGTAAGCGTCAGAATCATGGCCGCGCCGGCCATCACGGCTGCCACCGCCGCGGCATCTGCCACGGAAGCGTGCGGAAAGCGTCGCCTGCTGTTTTTCTGCAGGGGCAGAACCAATTGCAGGGCTGCCGCCGCAGCAAT
>NZ_JABMCX010000448.1 GCF_013179505.1 Paenarthrobacter sp. CM16
TTCCACTCAACGACGTCGGCCGGGAACAGGCGCGCGAGGCCGTCGCCTTCCTCTCGGACCAGCAATGGGACACCGTGGTGGCCTCACCCCTGAGCCGCGCAGCCGAAACGGCGGAGATCATCGCCGAAGGCCTCGGGCTGAAGGTCGCCCGGCTGGTTCCCGAGCTCACAGAACGCAGCTTCGGCCCCGCCGAAGGCTTGCAGGCCGGCCCTGAGCTGGAGGCTTTGCGTATCCCGGGCGGCTTCCGCGGCGGAGAAAGCGACGATTCTGCCGCTGAACGGGGCATCGCTGCCTTGGAATCCTTGGCTGAAGAATTTGCCGGCCGGCGCGTCCTGGTGGTGGCTCACGGCACGTTGATCCGGCTCACGCTCAGCCGCGCCATCGGACGCACGCTGGACAGCGTGCAGAACGCAGTCCTGAACCTCGCCCACCACCATGTAACCGAAGGCTGGCAGCTGGAGTACTTCAACGGCGAGCGCGTCAAGGTGGACGTCGAGGCCTGATCCCGCCGGCTAGCCGCGGTTCCCCGTTTTGGGGTTGAGCGCAGCGTCCAGCAAACGGTCAAAGCTGGACATTCCATTCCTGGGAGCGGCTGCCGTAATCACGGCGCGCCACTTCTCCGGAGCATCTTCTTCCCGCGCCAGGACCCGCTGAACCTGCAGTCGCAGCCCAGGCACGCCGCCGACCATGAGCGGCCATGGCTCTCCGCTCCGGATGAGCCGGTTAAGCTGCCGGCCCGAAAGCCCCTGGCCGGAATTGCCCGTCACTTCGCTGATGGTGTCATTGACCCTCCGGGCAACTCCCCGCATGAAACTCCGTTGAGCTGCGATGACAGGGATGGTGAGGAGGCCGGCGAAGACCGCCGAGAACAGCGTGAGCGCTCCGAAGCTCCTGAACGCCGGTAGGAAAAACATCAGGATCAGCCCCATGACGACCCCCAGCACGCCAAAAATGACGAATTTGATGGCAGGTTCGTCACGCGGCTTCCGTTCCCAGTGGACCACAGTCACCGCATCCCGGGGGTTTGGTGGTTGTACTGGCTCTTTCATGGCCGGGGTCCCTTCACTTCCATGAGCGCTTCGGCCAATACGACCGCCTCGCGGGCTTCCCGCAGATCGCTGAGCAATTCACGATCCGGGGTTGATGCACCGGCACCGTTGGCGCCGGAAAGCTCATAAAGGGCGCTCTTAAGGCGCCGACGGTCTTGGGATGCTGCACGGGTTGCCTTCAGCTTGGCTACGCCCGCCTCCAGTTCTCCCAAGGAATGGTGGATGGCGTCCCGCTGATCTTGGAGCTGGTGCAACTTTTCAGTGATCCGCGAGGTCTGCCCATGGTGGAGTGCCACCATTTTCACGGCGGTATCGTGGAGTTCTCCCAGAGCGGTGTACATCTCCACGTCTCCGGTGCAGCGGTCCAATTCCATTGCGGTCCGGGCCCGCCGGCGCTCCCATTTCAAGGAGGCCCCCTGGTACTCCTCCAAGAGCAATGAGACCGCGCCCAGGGCCCTGATCACGGACCGGAGCCGGCTGCTGAGACGGGCCGCTGCGCGGTCCATCCTCTCAATGAACGCAGCGTAGTTGTCCGGGGGACCGTCCGGCGGACCGCCCGGGAGATTGTCCGGCGGTCTGTCCGGGGGCGGACGCTTGTCCTTGCGGTTCATGGAGCACCCACCCGCCTCGATGATTGACCGGCGCCTTTGCGCGTCAGAGCCCCGACCCGCCCTGCGCAGCGGGAGCCCGGCAAGGAAAACGCTGCCCCAACGCCCATGACACGAGGATAGAAGCTCCAGGTCGCTTGTCATAGGGCTCGCTGCGATGGGTTCGGCTTTAGAAGGTTCAAATAGCGGCAGCAGAGCCGCGATCAATGATCTTGGGTGCAGGTCGGCGCACGATGTGGCTCTTGACCTTCTCGCCCGCGATCATGCGTTGAAGAACCTCGTAGCCGCGCACCCCGGCCTCGTAGAGGGGCATCTTGATGGTGGTCAATGCCGGTCGATAGTAGTCCGCCTGCGGTATGTCGTGATACGCCAAAACGGAAAGATCTTCCGGCAGGCGCAACCCCAAATCCGCCACCGCTGCGATCAGCCCGCGGGCGGCCACGATGTTGTCGATGATGATGGCAGTGGGGGGCTCAGAAGACTGCATCAGCTGCGAGACCGTGGCTCGGATGGCCGTGGGGTCGTAGCCACGGACAACTGCCTCGGCAGGGGGCGGAGTAAGGTCCCGGGCAGAGAACGCGTCACGGAAGCCGTCCACGCGGGTATCTTCGGTGAAGGGCGTGGGGGGACCACCCAGCATCGCTATGCGCCGATGCCCCAGTTTCAGGAGGTGCGTGGTTCCCACAAAGATGCCGCGGTAGTCGTCCACCCACACGCACACGTTGACGCCGTCGGTGGGACCATTCAGGACCACGCACGGGACGCCACGCTGCTGGAAGATACTTATGTTCTCTTCCGCTGCCGTATGGAAACGGACCAGGAACCCGTCCACCATGCCGGTACCCACCAGCCGGCTCAGGAGGTTGCTGCCAGGGGAAACCCTGTCCGAGTCGGCGAGAAGGATGGCGCCGCGATTGGCATCCGCCGCATCCTGGACACCACGAAGCGCCTCATCGAACACCGGGTTCGAAAGATTGGGCGTGATGGTCGCAACC
>NZ_JABMCX010000449.1 GCF_013179505.1 Paenarthrobacter sp. CM16
ACGTCACCCTCAATGGCACCGCGGGACAGTCGCTCGGAGCGTTCCTGCCCGCGGGCATCACGCTGCGGATGTTCGGTGATTCCAACGACTACGTTGGCAAGGGCCTCTCCGGTGGACGCATCATTGTCCGCCCGGACCGCACCAACGTGTTCCAGGCTGAGCGCAACGTCATTGCCGGCAACGTCATTGGTTATGGCGCCACCAGCGGTGAAATGTTCCTGCGTGGCCAGGTGGGCGAACGCTTCCTTGTCCGCAACTCCGGCGCGACCGCCGTCGTCGAAGGCATTGGTGATCACGGTTGCGAGTACATGACCGGTGGCCAGACGCTGATCATCGGACGCACCGGCCGTAACTTCGGAGCCGGCATGTCCGGTGGAACCGCCTATGTACTGGACCTGCAACCTGAGCGTGTCAACAAGATGGCCCTCGACACCGGCGAACTCCAGCTCCTGGAGCTCGACGCCGAGGACCGCGACATCGTCCACGGCCTGCTGACCAAGCACGTTGAGGAAACCGAATCCGTCCTGGCCGGCCGTCTGCTCGAGAACTTCGACGACACCGCCGCCCGCATCACCAAAGTACTGCCGCGTGATTACGCCGCAGTCCTGCAAACCCGTCTCGACGCCATCGAAGAGGGCCTTGACCCCGATGGCGAAGAAGTATGGTCTCGAATCCTGGAGGTAACCGGTGGCTGATCCACGCGGATTTCTGAAAGTCCGGCAGCGCGAGACGCAGCCACGCCGTCCCGTTCCCGTCCGCATCATGGACTGGAAGGAAGTTTACGAAGCCCAGGAAAAGGGCGTCCTGAAGAGCCAGGCCGGCCGCTGCATGGACTGCGGCGTTCCGTTCTGCCACCAAGGCTGCCCGTTGGGTAACCTCATTCCCGAGTGGAACGACCTCGTGTGGCGGGACAAGGGTGAAGAGGCTATTGAGCGTCTTCACGCCACGAACAACTTCCCGGAGTTCACCGGCCGTCTGTGCCCTGCACCCTGCGAAGCGTCCTGCGTGCTGGGGATCAACCAGCCTGCTGTGACCATCAAGCAGGTTGAGGTCTCGATCATTGATCAGGCGTTTGATAACGACTGGGTCCAGCCCCTTCCGCCGACGCGCCTGACCGGCAAGACGGTAGCTGTGGTGGGATCCGGTCCCGCCGGCCTGGCCGTGGCACAGCAGTTGACCCGCGTGGGCCACACCGTTGCCGTGTATGAGCGTGACGACAAGATCGGCGGCCTGCTCCGCTACGGCATCCCCGACTTCAAGATGGAGAAGGAACAGGTTGACCGCCGCCTGGAGCAGATGAAGGCCGAAGGCACCCGCTTCCGGACCGGCGTCGCTGTTGGTACGGACGTGACGTGGGAGCAGCTGCGACGCCGTTACGACGCCGTCGTAGTAGCCACCGGCGCTACCGTTCCGCGTGACCTGCCCATCCCGGGCCGTGACCTTGAGGGTGTCCATTTCGCCATGGATTACCTGGTTCCTTCGAACCGCAAGGTGGCGGGGGAGAACCCTGAGAACCACATTGATGCCCGTGGCAAGCACGTTGTCATCCTCGGTGGTGGCGATACCGGTGCTGACTGCATCGGCACCGCCCACCGCCACCAGGCAGCATCGGTGACCACGCTCGCGATCGGCAAGCAGCCGCCCGCAGAACGTGCCACCCACCAGCCGTGGCCGACGTTCCCCACCCTGTTCGAGGTCGCCAGCGCCCACGAAGAAGGCGGCGAGCGTACCTACCTTGCATCAACCGTTGAGTTCGTTGGCGAAAACGGCAAACTCACCGGAGTTAAAGTTGCTGAAACCGAGTTCGTGGACGGCAAACGCCTGCCCAAGGCCGGTACAGAACGGATCATCCCAGCTGACCTTGTCTTCCTGAGCCTTGGCTTTACCGGCGCTGAGCCGGCAGGAATCACGGAGCAGGTCAGCGCAGAGTTCGACAGTCGGGGCAACGTTGCCCGCGACGGCTACTACATGACAAACACCGAGGGCGTGTTTGTTGCCGGCGATGCCGGACGTGGCCAGTCACTGATTGTGTGGGCCATTGCGGAAGGCCGTGCGTGCGCGGCCGCAGTGGACAAGTTCCTGATGGGAAGCACCATTCTCCCGGCACCGGTCGCCCCCACCGACCGGGCGATAGCGGTCTTATAGCGCCGGCAGGAACAA
This sequence comes from Paenarthrobacter sp. CM16, assembly GCF_013179505.1. Lineage (GTDB taxonomy): Bacteria > Actinomycetota > Actinomycetes > Actinomycetales > Micrococcaceae > Arthrobacter. The sequence goes on from NZ_JABMCX010000449.1 coordinate 2,161, forward strand.
CCTTTTACTCAATCAGCATGAACTACTTAGGGTAGGTATATGAGACGCGCAAAAATTGTGGCAACTTTCGGCCCGGCTATCTCCAGCTTCGACAACACCCTCGCGGTGCTGGAGGCCGGCGTTGACGTTGCCCGCATGAACATGAGCCACGGCGACTACTCCGTGCACGACATCACCTACGAAAACGTCCGCAAGGCTGCGGCGCAGCTGGGCAAGCCTGTTGCGATCATGGCTGACCTGCAGGGACCCAAGATCCGTCTTGGCCGTTTTGTTGACGGACCCCACGAGCTGGCCGTCGGCGACACCTTCACCATCACCACCGAAGACGTCCCCGGCACCAAGGACATCTGCTCCACCACGCTTAAGAGCCTCACTGAGGACGTCAACGTGGGCGATGCCCTGTTGATCGACGACGGCAAGGTGGCCA
>NZ_JABMCX010000045.1 GCF_013179505.1 Paenarthrobacter sp. CM16
ACGGACGAACCTCTGGTGTGTCAGTTGTACTGCCAAGTGCATCGCTGATTAGCTACGTTCGGATGGGATAACCGCTGAAAGCATCTAAGCGGGAAGCTCGCTTCAAGATGAGATTTCCATACACATTTATGTGTGAGAGGCCCCCAGCCAGACCACTGGGTTGATAGGCCGGATGTGGAAGCGAGGACTAAAGACTCGTGAAGCTGACCGGTACTAATAGGCCAACAACTTACACCACACAACACACTGCACGCGTCCACTATGTGGTTCCCGAACAACAACCCGCCACGGGTTGCCGGAACCAAACAACTACATAACAACCAAGCACCACAGTTGTAACCAAACTTCCCACCCAGGAAAACCACACCCCCAACAGGGTTTGATGGACCGGGACGGGTAACAGAGTTACGGCGGTCATAGCGTGGGGGAAACGCCCGGTCCCATTCCGAACCCGGAAGCTAAGACCCACAGCGCCGATGGTACTGCACCCGGGAGGGTGTGGGAGAGTAGGACACCGCCGGACATAAATTAGACGAGGAGCCCCGACCACAGGTCGGGGCTTCTCGCATTTAAGCTGCCTCTTGATCCAAGCTGCGCCTTCATACGCCGGTAGAGTTGGTGGTCATGGAAAACCTCTTCAGCCACCCGGCCTCTGAACCCGAATCCTCCCGGCAGGACGGCGATGCCCTGGATCCCCTCATCTTCACTGTTGTGGTGCCGACCACCGTTTCGCATGCTTTCCAGGGCTTCACTGATCACCCGCACCTGTGGTGGCCGCTGGAACGGGAGAGCGTCTTCGGTGCCGGTTCCCATGTTGAGTTCGAGGAGAACCTCATACTTGAGACGGCCGAGGATGGCCGCACAGCGGTGTGGGGGACTATCGACGATTGGCAGCCCCCGCTGTCCTTCCATGCCAGCTGGTACCCGGCCGGAACGCCGCTGTGGTCCACCGAGATCAGGGTGGTTTTCGGCGCAGTGGGTGAGGGTACTGAAGTTCGCCTGATCCACGATGGTTGGGAGGGTGCCGAGGATCCTGCGGCGTCCAGGGCTTCTTATGCCGAGGGCTGGCCCAAGGTGTTGGACTGCTATGTGAGGTTCATGGGCGGAGCCGTTGCCTAGGATCCGCAGGCTCCAAGCTAGTGACTGGCGTTTGTTGCGCGAGGTCCGGTTGGAGATGCTCAAGGACACGCCCATGGCTTATGTTGAGAGCCTCGAGGCAGCCCGCCGGCAGACCGATACCCAGTGGCAGGAGCGCGCAGCTGCCATGTCCGGAGACAGCAGCTTTACCTTGGTAGCCGATTCAGGCCAGGACGGCAGCAAACTTTGCGCGTTGATGCGTGTAGTGCTCAAGCATCCACAGGACCCGGAGAAGCCGCTGCAGGCCATGCTGATCAGTGTTTACGTCGCTCCTGGGCATCGGGGCTTGGGCTTGGCTGACGAACTCCTCAAAGAGGCCTGCAAAGCCGCAGCTGAAGAGCTCTCGGCCGGGAGCATGGAGCTCGGAGTCCATGAAGAGAACTCAAGGGCGCTTGCCTTCTACCGTCGCCACGGCTTCGAGACGACGGGTGCCGGCAGGCCCTACCCCCAGGACACATCCAAACGCGAGTTGACCATGCAGCGCCGGCTGCCATAGCGCGTCATCGCCGGGCACAGGGGGTCGCCCCTAGGGGGTCACTGCCCTGGGTACGGCGGTGCTTGAGCGGACCACCAGTTTGGTGGGATGTTCGGTATCTGCAGGTTCCAGGACCATGCCTTTGGTGATCGCACCCAGCAGTGTGCGGACGGCCAGTGCGCCTTGGCCTTTCGCGTCCTGGTCAATGGTGGTCAGGCCCAGGACGTTGCCCAGGTCATGGCCGTCGATCCCCATGACTGAAAGGTCATCAGGGATGCGGAGCCCAAAGTCCCGGGCAGCGAGGATGGTGCCGATGGCCATTTCGTCCGAAGCGGCGAAGACGGCAGTGGGCCTGTCAGGGGCGCTGGCGAGCAACTGTCTGGCAGCAGCGTAGGCGCCTTCAATGGTGAAGTCCGCGGAAACGATCCATTCGGGCCTGACGGGACAACCGGCGTCGTTCATTGCTTCCTCGAATCCGCTCCGACGGGTTCCGGGAAGATGGAAGTCTTGGTCGTAGGCCTCGTTGCCGGTCATGTGCGCGATTTTGCTGTGCCCCAGGCCCAGCAGGTGATTGGTGGCCTTCCGGGCGATCGAGGAGTCATCGATCCTGATGGTTGATGCTCCCGGCAGTGGACCGCCGATGCCCACAATTGGCCGGTGCATGGCGTGCAGCTGTTGGATTTCGGCTTCGCTCAGTTCCAGGGATACCGCAATCACCGCATCCACCCGTTTGCGCAGCAGGAAGTCATTGAAGACGCTGTGCCGGTGCTCGGTGTTTTCGCCGATGTTATAGAGGGTGAGGTCATAGCCGGCCTCGAGCAGCGCGGCCGACGCGCCCTCGATCACCGCTGAGAAGAACCAGCGGTGGACCGAGGGCACCACCAGGCCGACGTTGTGCGTGCGCCCCGAGGCCAGGCTTGAAGCGTGATAGGAAAGCACGAAGCCCAGTTCGGCAGCAGCGGAGCGGGCACGCTCGCGGCTGGTGGGAGATACATTTCCCTTGCCGCTAAGCGCCCGTGAGACGGTGGCAACGGACAGCCCTGCGCGCTCGGCTACGTCCTTGATGCCCGTCATGCCGCTCCTTGGTGAAAAAATCAGCTGACTGTCAGCCAGATTGTCTCTCCTGAGCCTAGTTGATCCGAGGCTTGTTGATTTGAATCCGCTTGATCCGACCCCGATCCCGAGGCACTTCGCAGGATGGTTGCGCCGGCCGGGAGCGGGAGGGACTCGGAGCCGACGTTCATGATCACCAGCGTGTTTCCGTTGAGGTACGCCAATGAGGATCCGGTGCAGTAATCCTCCACCCAGGCCAGGGAGCCTTCACCGAGCCGGAGCGCGGCGCGTTCAGCGAGCATGGCACGGTACAGATTAAGGTGCGACGCCGGATCGGACTCCTGCTGATCCCTCGCCAGTGCGGGCCAGGACTCGGGCTGTGGCAGCCAGGGGTCCATGCCGCTACCGAACCCGGAGTGGGGTTCTGATGAACGCCACGGGAGCGGCACACGGCAACCGTCGCGGCCGATGCGGGCTCCGCCGGTGCGGGCAAAGGTGGGATCCTGGCGCAAGTTGCCGGGAATGGTGGAGGAATCCGGCAGGCCCAGCTCTTCGCCTTGGTAAAGGTAAGCGCCGCCCGGGAGTCCCAGCATGAACATGGTGGCCGCTGCAGCCCGGCGTCGTCCGAGTTCTTCATTGGGTTGGGCGTCGTCGGGGCCGATGCCGTCGCCGTCGCGGGGTCCTGGTCCGTCGTAGCCGAAGCGCGAGACATGGCGGACAACGTCGTGGTTGGACAGAACCCAGGTGCTGGGGGCTCCCACGGCGTCAAGGGACACCAGGGAGTCGGTGATGATGTGGCGGAGGCGGTTCACGTCCAGGCCGGCATGCAGGTAGGGGAAGTTGAAGGCCTGGTGCATCTCGTCGGGGCGGACCCACTGGGCCAGCCGGGGGAGAGGATCCACATTGGCTTCGGCACAGAGGATGCGATCCGGGCCGTACTCTTCCAGGATGGAACGCCAGCGGCGGTAGATGTCATGAAGGGCAGGCTGGCCGAACATTGGAGCGTCTTGGCCGGGGAAGCCGTCCGAGCTGTTGCCGTCGGCGCGGCCGCCCCAGTTGGGCAGGCCGGCAGCCTTGACCAGGGCGTGGGCGACATCAACGCGGAAGCCCGAAATGCCGCGGTCCAGCCAGAAGCGGAGAACGCGTTCGAACTCGGCGTGAACCGCCGGGTTATCCCAGTTGAAGTCAGGCTGTGAGGAATCAAAAAGGTGCAGGAACCACTGGCCTGGTTGGCCGTTCGGCTCGGTAATGCGGGTCCATGCGGGGCCGCCAAAATGGGACTGCCAGTTGTTGGGCGGTTCATTGCCGTCCGGCCCCTGGCCGTCCCGGAAGATGAACATGTCCCGCTCCGCGCTGTTCGCGCCCGCGGTGAGCGCGGCTTGGAAGGCCACGTGCTGGTCGGAGCAGTGGTTGGGAACGAGGTCTGCGATGACGCGCAGGTTGAGCCTGTTCGCCTCGGAGATCAGGGCATCAAAGTCGGCCAGGGTGCCGAACAAGGGATCGACGTCGCAGTAGTCGCTGACGTCATACCCGGCGTCCCGTTGGGGCGAGCGGTAGAAGGGCGACAGCCACACAGCGTCGACGCCTAATCCGGCCAGCTGGGGAAGCTCGGCAGTAATACCAGCCAGGTCACCGACGCCGTCGCCGTTGAGGTCGCGGAAAGAGCGCGGGTAGATCTGGTAGATCACAGCGGAACGCCACCATCCGTGCGCCATGGAGGCGTCGTGGACCGGGGTCAGATGCGTGAAGGCTGCAGTGGGCTCATGGGTCGCAACCGAGAGCATTGAATCAACGGACATGAACACATCGTAAAAGAGTTTCCTGAAAAATGTAAACGTTTCCAGTCCTAAGGGTGCTGTCTTCGGGGGTTCCGCAAGATGCAGGCTTCCCAAATCAGCAATTGGACCTGTAGTCTGTGGAAGCGCTTGCAGTTGTGAGCCATATCACCGGCGTTTGAGCGGGCCTGGAGCCCTTCGCGTCGAAGCAGAAAAGAACGAAAGGGACACCAATGAAGGTGCACAATACCCTCGCGACTCAAACCACCCGGCGTATTTTCGCCACTGGGGCGATCTCCGTGGCCGCAGCCTTGGCGCTGAGCGCCTGCGGTGGAAGCGCCTCCACTGCACCCACCTCGGAAGCAGCCAAGCCGGACCTCAAAGCGGCAGGCGCAGGCGTCATCACCATGTGGGTGGACGCCGAGCGGTCGCCGGCGCTGAAGGACATTACCGAGAAATTCAAGTCGGACACCGGCATCGAAGTGAAGCTGGTAGTCAAAGACTTCGCCGCCGTACGTGACGACTTCATTACGCAGGTACCCACCGGGCAGGGCCCGGATTTGATCGTTGGACCCCACGACTGGATCGGAAAGTTCGTCCAGAACGGCGTCATCGCGCCCGTGGAACTGGGTGACAAGGCCGGACAGTTCCAGGACTCCTCCATCAAGGCGATGACCTACAACGGCGCCGTCTACGGCGTCCCGTATGCCATTGAGAACATTGCCTTGCTGCGCAACACCAGCATCGTGGACAGCAAAGCTTCCACGTTGGACGAGGTAGTGGCCAACGGCAAGAAGGCAGTGGCAGAAGGCAAAGCCACGTTCCCGTTCCTGGTGGGAATGGACCCGAAACAGGGCGATCCGTACCACCTTTACCCGCTGCAGTCCTCCATGGGATCGCAGGTCTTCGGTAAGAACGCCGACGGCGGATACGACGCCAAGCAGCTCCTCATCGGTGACGCTGCCGGCGTCGAATTCGCTAAGAAGTTGGCTGCATGGGGTGATGCAGGCGAGAAGATCATCAACTCCAACATCACCGGCGACATCGCCAAGGAGAAGTTCATTGCGGGCGAATCCCCCTACTTCCTGACAGGCCCGTGGAACGTTCCGGATGTCCAGAAGAAGGGCATCAAGTTCGCCGTAGATGAGCTGCCCACGGCCGGCGGTGAACCCGCGCAGCCTTTCATCGGCGTCAATGGCTTCTTCATCAGCGCCAAGAGCGCCAACGCCCTGGCCACCAACGAGTTCGTCACCAATTACCTCACCTCGGAATCGGCCCAGGACTCCATGTACACGGCAGGCGGGCGCCCGCCTGCCCTCAAAGCATCGTTTGAGAAAGCCGCCAGCGATCCCGTGGTCGCGGCCTTCGGCAAGATCGGTTCCACCGGCGTTCCCATGCCCGCCATCCCGGAAATGAGTGCGGTTTGGGCTGACTGGGGAGCTACGGAGCTCGCCATCATCAAGGGCCAGGGCGATCCCGCTGAAGCCTGGACCAAGATGGCCGACAGCATCAAGTCCAAGATCGGCGGCTGAGACCGCAACCGGACCACTCCACCGGTCTGCCCAAGGCCGGGCGGCACCCCACCGCCCGGCCTTGCCTGCCTGCCGCCAACCGCTTCACCCAAGGACCCACCATGCCCAAACCAGATCTCCGCGAACTGCCCGCCCCTGGCGGCCAACCGACTCCGGTTGAGCCATCCGGCACCGGCGCTCGCTCCGGCGGCACCACCCGCACCAACGGCACACTGCGCCCCGCCAAGCCCATACGCCATCCCGATTCCCTGAAGGGCACTATCCTCAAGGTTGTCCTGCTGGGACTTGTGGATGCTTTCGCGGTCTATGTCCTGATGATGCTTTTCCTCAGCCAATCGTGGGCTGCGCTGGCGGTGTCCGCGCTGGTGGTGCTGGCCATCAACTGGATCTATCTCCGCAAGGGCGGGCTGCCGGCCAAGTACTTGGCGCCCGGGGTGCTGTTCCTGCTGGTGTTCCAGGTCCTGGTGGTGGTCTTCAGCGGCTACATCGCGTTCACCAACTATGGCGATGGGCACAACAGCACCAAGGAAGATGCCATTTCGGCCATCCAACTCACAGCCCAGAAACGCGTCCCGGACTCTCCTGCCTATAAGGCAGCCGTCCTGACCAAGGGCAACGACTTCTACATGCTGTTTACCGATCCTGCCGGAAAGGCCCAGGTTGGCAGTACGGAACAGCCGCTCACTGATGCCCCGGACGCCGGCAAGGACTCAACGGGCAAAGCGAACTCCCTGCCGGGCTACCAGACGCTGAAGTTCCAGGAGATCGTGGCCAACCAACAGGAGATCCTGAAGATTACGGTCCCCGTCTCAGCTGATCCCGCCGATGGAACCTTGCGCACAGCCGACGGCAGCACCGCATATCAATTCAAGCCGGCATTGAACTACGACGCCGCCACTGACACGTTCACGGACACGGACACCGGGACCGAATACCGGGACAACGGCAAGGGCGCGTTTGCCGACTCCAAGGGAGAGACCCTGGCAACAGGCTGGAAGATTGACGTGGGCATGGACAACTTCGTCCGGGCGTTCACGGATCCCAGCCTCCGTGGCCCGCTCCTGGGCGTCATCCTGTGGACGTTCACCTTCTCCATCGCCTCTGTTGCTTTGACCTTCGTGATGGGCCTGTTCCTGGCCACCACGTTCAACCGCGAGGACCTTCGCGGCAAGAAGGCCTACCGGATCCTGATGATCCTGCCGTACGCCTTCCCTGCATTCCTATCCGGCTTGGTGTGGTCCGGAATCCTGAACCCCGAGTTCGGCTGGCTGAACCAGACACTGTTGGGCGGCGCGAACATCGGCTGGCTGACAGACCCCGTCCTGGCCAAGATCAGTGTGCTGGTGGTCAACGTGTGGCTCGGCTTCCCTTACATGTTCCTGGTCTGTACCGGCGCCCTGCAATCACTTCCCTCTGAAATAGACGAGGCAGCGCGGATGGATGGTGCCTCTGCCTGGCGGGTATTCCGTTCCATCAAGTTGCCGCTGCTCCTGGTGTCGGTGGCGCCGCTGCTGATCTCGTCCTTCGCCTTCAACTTCAATAACTTCAACGTCATCTACATGTTGACCGGCGGTGGGCCGCGCTTCGCGGACACGGACCGGGACATTGGATCCACGGACATCCTGATCACGCTGGTGTACAAAGTGGCGTTCGGCCAAGGCACAGGGCGCGATTACGGCCTGGCCAGCGCGCTCGCCATCATCATCTTCATCATTGTGGCCACTATCTCGGCCATCAGCTTCAAGCAGACCAAAGCACTCGAGGACGTGAACTGATGAGCGTACGCACACTCGCCGCAGGCAAGGAAACAACGTTCGACGACGACCCCTCGCCCTTGGTACCCAAGCGGCGTCCGTTCGGGGTCTGGTTCAAGGACAAAGGCTGGCGGCACGTCGTGGGAATCGTCACCACGATCTTCGCGGTGTTCCCGCTCCTCTACGTCCTGTCCGCTGCCCTGGATTCCAACGGCACCCTGGTGGGTTCCAACGGGCTGTTCACCAGGTTCGACACCGGAAACTTCGTGGCACTCTTCAGCGACCCCACCCGGCCCTTCGGCCGGTGGTTCGTGAACACGCTGATAGTTGGCACGGTAACTTCGGCTGCCACCGTATTCCTCGGCGCCATGGCCGCTTACGCGTTCTCCCGCATGCGCTTCAAAGGCCGCCGGATGGGTCTTTTGACGCTCCTGCTGCTGCAGATGTTCCCGCAGCTGCTGGCCGTCGTCGCGATCTTCCTGCTCCTCAGTGGAATCTCCCAGGTGATTCCCGCGCTGGGGCTGGGCAGCCAGCTGGGCCTCATCATGGTCTACCTTGGCGGTGCGCTGGGCGTGAACACCTACCTCATGTACGGGTTCTTCAACACTGTTCCGCAGTCGCTGGATGAAGCGGCGAAAATTGACGGTGCCAGCCATGTGCAAATCTTCTTCGGCATCATCCTGCGCCTGGTAACGCCCATCCTGGCGGTGGTGGGGCTGCTTGCCTTCATTGGCATCTCCAGCGAATTCGTGATTGCCAGCGTGGTGCTGACCGACCCCGACAGCCAGACACTCGCCGTCGGCCTTTACTCCTATGTAGCCCAGCAGCGCTCCGAGAACTGGGGCGTCTTCGCCGCCGGCGCAGTGATCGCGGCAATCCCGGTCATGGCGCTGTTCCTCTTCCTGCAGAAGTACATCGTCAGCGGGCTGACCGCCGGCTCCGTGAAAGGCTGAGAATGCCCATCGTCCTTCCGCACCATGACGGCTCGACGCTCTATGTATCCACCCCTGAACCCGGGGCCGTGTCCCTTGGCGATACCGTCAGGCTCCGCATCCGTGTCCCGCAGGGGTGGGGGCCGGCGTCGAAAGTGTGGGTCCGTTCCATCCAGGACGGCGAGCCCCGCTACGACGCCGCCATCCGGCTCGGCTCCGCCGACGGCTGGGACTGGTGGGAAGCGGCGATGCTGGTGGCCAACCCCGTGGCCAAGTACCGGTTCCTGCTGGAAGTTACTGAAACGCACGACGGCGCCGCTGCCGCCGGCCCGGTTGTTGGTGCCGCTTCCAGTTCCGGGCGGCGCTACTGGAACCTCAATGCCCAAGGCTTGTTCGGCCGGGATGTCTCAGATGCGGCGGACTTCAGGCTGACCGCTTTTGTCCCGGCCCCGGAGTGGCTGCGGAAGGGCACCATGTACCAAGTGTTCCCGGACCGGTTCGCGCGGTCCGCCCAAGCCGACGGCCATCCCATTCCCGATTGGGCCATCGCATGCGCGTGGAACGAACCGGTGGTGGGGACGGGCACAGGAGCATCCACCCAGTTCTATGGGGGAGACCTGCCAGGTGTCGCTGGAAAACTGGACCACCTGCAGGCTTTGGGCGTCGATGTCCTTTACCTGACGCCCTTCTTTCCGGCGCGATCCAACCACCGCTATGACGCGTCCACCTTTGATTCGGTGGATCCGCTCCTGGGCGGGGACCAGGCTTTGGTGGACCTGGTGGAAGCCGCGCACTCCCGGGGCATCCGCGTGATGGGGGACCTCACCGCGAACCACTCGGGCGCCGCTCACGAGTGGTTCGTCAAAGCGCTCGCCGACCCTGGATCCGAGGAAGCCGGGTACTACTACTTCAGCCCGGATCACTCCAGCTACGAGTCCTGGTGGGGTGTGCCGTCCCTGCCGAAATTCAACTGGTCCTCGGCAGCCCTCCGCCGACGCTTCATTACGGACGAGGACTCCGTGGTGGCCCGCTGGCTGAAGCCGCCGTTCAACCTGGACGGCTGGAGGATCGACGTCGGCAACATGACCGGACGCCTTGGGGCTGTGGACCTGAACCATGAGGTTGCCGGACTCATCGCGGAGCGGGTGCGGGAGGTCAACCCCAACGCAGCCCTCCTGGCTGAGTCCACCTCCGATGCCGCGGCCGATGTCACCGGGGAACACTGGCAGGGTGCCATGACCTACTCCAACCTCACCCGTCCGCTCTGGTCCTGGCTCGCCAAGGACGCTCCAAACGTCAACTTCTTCGGCTCGCCGCAGAGCGGACCCAACAGGATCCCGGCTGAAGACTTCCTCGCGACACACCAGGACCTCACCGCGGGATTTAGCTGGGCTGTGCGACAAAACAATATGAACGCCCTGAACACGCACGACACTGCTCGGGCAGCCACCGTCATGGTCGACGGCGGCCCGGAAGTGGGTGCTGTTCTCACCTTTTGCCTGCCAGGAGTTCCGGTGATGTTTGCCGGTGACGAGTTTGGTTTTGAAGGGTACAACGGAGAGGACTCACGGACGCCCATGCCGTGGGTTGGCAATGACCTCGTGCAGGATTTGAGATCACACTACTCACACCTTGCCGGGCTCCGGAGGGACCTGCCGGCACTGACCGAGGGTGGGGTGCGATGGCTGCACGCCGCGGGCGATGCCATGGTGTTCGTCCGGGAAACGTCAGAGTCGTCAGTGCTGGTGTTTGTCGCCAGGAATACTGCCGAGGTGGTCCTCGACCATGCCGCTCTGGGCAATGCCCAGCGTGCAGCACTGCTGGCCGCGCCACTGCACCGGAGCGGAAAGGTGACATCGGCCCCTGCCGGGCCATCCGGCGTCGACAATGTTCTCCTGCGGGCTGAAGGCATCTCTGCGGGAGTTTGGGCAATGCCCGGGACCACAGTACCGGTCCTTTGAACCGGGCAACTTCAACCGGGCAACTTCAACCGGGCAACTTCAACCGGGCCACGCTGCTCTGGCTAGACTGTGAGCACTGAAAACGCTGCGAAGACTGCCGGTTTGGCGTGTCCGCGGCGCTCATGTGGAGGTAGTGCTTTGTCGGACGAAACGGCCGTGGCCGGTACATCAGAGGAACGCATCAAGGACCGCACGGTCGGGCATGCCGAAGAGGGCCGGCACACTGCCGGGCAGCGAGCGTTCCTGCAGGAGTTGTCGGACGGGCTCCGCTCCGGCCAAATAGCCGGTGACGAAGAAACCCGCACCGTCTACTCCATCGATCAAGGACCCACGCTGGAGAGGCATCTTCCCCTGGCCGTCGTCTGGGCCGAGTCCGTGGAAGATGTGCAACACATCGTCCGTACCTGTGCTGCCCATCAGGTACCGATTGTCGCCCGCGGCGCGGGCACCGGCGTTTCCGGCGGTGCGCACGCTACCCAGGGCTGCATCGTGCTGGGACTCGAAAGGATGAACCGCATCCTGGACCTCAACCCCGATGACGAGACCGCCGTCGTCGAACCCGGGGTCATCAACGCCGACCTCAACGCCGCAGCCGCCCGGCACGGCCTGATGTACGCGCCGGACCCGGCAAGCTACAAAATGTCCACCATCGGCGGCAACGTGGCCACCAATGCCGGGGGCCTGCGGTGCGCCAAATACGGTGTGACCCGTGATTCCGTGCTTGCCCTGGACGTGGTGATGGCTGACGGCACGCTCATGCACACCGGCCACCAAACCTTCAAAGGGGTAGCAGGGTACGACCTCACCGCACTGCTGGTAGGCTCCGAAGGCACACTGGGAATCGTGGTGGGCGTGACCGTCCGGCTGAAATACCTGCCCCGCGAAGTCCACACTATTGCCGCCTTCTACCAGGACTTCCGCAGGGCGGCCGCCGGAGTGCTCGCCGTCGGCCGTGCACGCGTTCAGCCCGCCATCATGGAGCTGCTGGACAACGGCACCCTGGTCCAGCTCGACGAACTCCACGGCGGCGACCTCCAAAAGCGCGGCAAATCCCTCCTGCTCATCCAGACAGACGGCTTCGGCGCTGCTGCAGAGGCCGACGTCGTCCGGCAGGTCCTCGCCGACGGCGGTGCCACCGTGACCACTGAAGCCAGCGCCGAAGCCGAAATGCTCGTGGAACTAAGGCGCAACAGCCGTGGCGTCGAGGTGGACGACGAATTCAGGGTAGGCGAAGACATTGCAGTCCCGCGCTCCCGGCTGGTCGATTTCGTGGCCGAACTCGAAGCCATGGCCGCACGGTTCCAGGTGCGCCTCAAAGTGGTGGCCCACGCAGGCGACGGCAACCTGCACCCCACCTTCTGGATGGACCGCGTAGATCCAGCCACCGATGCCGACGCCCTGGTTCGCCTCAACGCTGCACTCGATGAGTCCATCCGGGTGGGCCTGGACATGGGCGGGACCATCACAGGGGAGCACGGTGTGGGCCAATACAAACTTCGCTGGCTGGGGTTGGAGCAGCCGGAACCCGTGCGTGAGCTGCAGCGGCGGATCAAGGAGCTGTTCGATCCGCAGGGGATCCTGAACCCGGGGAAGGCCATCTAGGGATAGGCCCGTCCCGCAGGCCCGTCCCGCAGGCCCGTCCCGCAGGCCCGTCCCGCAGGCCCGGAACGCAGGCCCGGAACGCAGGCCCGTCCCGCAGGGCCGTCCCGCAGGGCCGTCCCGCAGGGCCGTACGCTCGGCGCGCTCGGTCGTTCCTCCCTTAGACGCGCGCTGCCGCGTTCCGGCCCTGCGGGACGCTCTCTCACATCCCTGGGTGGTTTGGTCGGACGCTCTCTCACATCCTGGGGTGGTTTGGTCGGACGCTCTCTCATGTTTGCGGGCTATTGGGGGCCACCCCCGGGTTCCTTGGTATTCCAAAGTTATCGAGCGTGGATCACTGTTGTATATCGCTGCCTTGTTTGGCGGCATTTACTTTCTCCCGTTCTACTCATAGGCTTACTTGGTATACCAAAGTTGCTATGAGGGGAATGACGTGCGCGAGAAGCGGCAGGGTGGCGCTGGACTGGGTCTGAGGCTGACAACGGGGTTGGTTTTGCTTGCGCTGGTGATGGTGTCGGTCAATCTTCGACCCGCCATCACCACCATTGCCGGAGTCATGAACCAGGTGCCGGTGGTCTTCGGGCTGGACGCCGCTTTGCTGCCCCTGCTGGGAACGTTGCCGGTGCTGGCCTTTGGGGTTTCAGGTCCCATTGGGCCGTGGCTGGCCAGGCGCCTGGGTACCGGACGGGCCGTTGCCCTTGCATTGGTGGTCCTGGCCTTGGCGCTGATTGTCCGTGTGATGGTCCCGGCCCTTCTCCTCCCGGGAACCTTCCTGGCCGGCATGGCCATCATGAGTGCCAGCGTATTGATTCCTCAAATCGTCAAAGCAAACCGGGGCACGGGATGGTGGACAGGCCTGTGCACCATGGGATTCGGGTTGGGCGCCGCCCTGGGTGCCGGACTGGTCCAGCCACTGCAGCACCTCCTCGGCGGCAGCTTGCCTTGGGCTTTGGCCGTATGGGCGCTGCCCGCCCTCCTAGGTGCCCTCCTTATCCAACGGTCAGGAAGCGCCACGGCGGCAGGTTCCACGGCGGCAGGTTCCTCGACGCCAGGTGCCAATGTGGCAGGTACCACGGCGGCAGGTACCCCAGCGGAGGGTGCCAACCGCGCGGCGGCCGGGGACACGGCGTCGTCGGCTGTCACCACGAAGCCGGGCAACACCGAGCCTGTCCTCACTGAGCCGGCGCTGCCCCTGGCGCCGGAGTTGCCCCTCAGGAAGCAGCGCACCGCGTGGGCGGTGACGGCGTTTTTTGGCCTTCAAGCAATGCTGTACTTCGCCATCACTTCCTGGCTGGCGGTGTATCTGGTGTCCCGGGGAATCCCGGCTGCAGAGTCGGCCGCCCTGCTCGCGTGGTTCAGCCTCGCAGGGCTGCCGGCCAGTTTGCTGGCTCCTGTTCTCGCAGGCAGGCCCGGCATTTTGAGGTTCATGGCGCCGGGGCTCGGGCTGTCGGTGGCGCTTGCGTTGGTGGGCGTATTGGCAGCGCCGGCTGAAATGCAATTCCTCATGGTCGGGATCCTCGGGGTAGTCCAGAGCGCAGGCTTCGGACTCGCCATGGCCCTGGTGGTGATCCGCACGGCCGGACCCCAATCGGCAGGACGGCTCTCCGCCATGAGCCAGGGGATCGGATTCGCCGTGGCATCGCTCGGCCCGCTGGGAGCGGGATTGCTGCACACCATGACCGGTGGTTGGGAAGTGACGTTCCTGGCGCTCGCCGCTGAAGCCGTGGTGCTGGCCATCGCCGGGTTCCTCGCCATCCGCGGTCCGCTGGTCAGTGTTGGGCGGGCACCGGCACCAGCTGACCTTGCGTCCAAACACAGCTTGGTTCGGTAGCCCTACCCATCCGGGATGCCCTGCCCTGTCCGGGCGCACCTGCGCGGCGTATCCTCGGCGGTATGACGAACTCACCATCGGGGACCGATCAGCCAGGCAAGCCCGCCACCGAAATCCTGGAAACCAACGAATGCTGGGAGCTCCTCAGGGGTGTCTCCGTAGGCAGGCTTGCAGTTGTAGTGGATGACCACCCGGACATCTTCCCCGTAAATTACAAGGTGGACCACGGCTCCATGGTGTTCCGGACGGGAGAAGGCACCAAGCTCCATGCTGCCCTCAGCGATGCTCCCGTAGCCATTGAGGCTGATGGAGTTAATCCGGAGACCGGTGTGGCATGGAGTGTGGTGGTCAAAGGCCAGGCTTCCGCCGTGAAGCTGACCCAGGACGTACTGGACACCGTGGGGCTGCTCCTTTTCCCCTGGGAGGCCGGGCAAAAGGACCAGTTCATCCGCATCACACCCAGTGCGGTGACGGGCCGCCGTTTCACAGTGACGCCGCCAGTCACGTGGTGGACGCCGCTGGATGATGCGCCCACAGCGCGGAGTGAGTAACTCTTAACGCCGAAACCCGCCCTGTTCCGATCATCCCCGCGTTCAACTGCGGGAGGACGGGACAAAGGCGGGTATGCGGGGGCGGCTAGACCAACTCCAACTGGTCAGCCACGATCTTGCCTTGGTGGATCACAGTCCGGTCCTTGCCGCGGTCCATGACAGTGGACGCCACCGTTTCGCCGTCCACCAGCAGCAGGTCGGCAGGATCGCCAAGCTCGACGCCGGGCCGGTGGGACGTGTCTTTGAGCCTGGTTGCGTTTGGGTCAAGGATGCTGGCGCCACCGATCGTGGCGATGGCCAGGCAGTGCTCGATCAGCTCGTCCTTGCGGAACCCGTGGGTGAAAGCGAGCTGCCAGGTGCGGTCCAGCATGTCGGTGTTGCCGTAGGGGGACCAGTAGTCGCGCTGGCCGTCCTCGCCCAGGCCCAGCCGTACCCCGGCTTCGGTCAGCAGGGGGATGGGCAACTGCCCGGCAGCCGAAGGAGCAACAGAGGCCAGGGAAACGTCCAGCTCCGCGAACGCATCAATCAGCCTGCGGGTGGTGGCCTCGTTGACGCTGCCCAGTTGGTAGGCGTGGGACATGGTGACCTTGCCCTGCATGCCCAGTGCACGGGTGCGCTCAAGCACCAGGTCGGTGCTGAAGACCCCCAGCTCGCCGGGTTCATGCAAGTGGATGTCGATGGGCACCTGGTACTTCTCCGCCAAGCCAAAGACGATGTCCAGGTGCTTCGCCGGATCCCGGTCCAAAGTACAGGGATCAATGCCACCCATCACGTCGGCCCCGGCCTTGAGCGCCTCCTCCATCAGTTCAACAGTGCCCTCCTCCAGCAAGAGCCCGGCTTGGGGGAAGGCAATGATGTCCACCGACGCTTGGCCGGCAAACTTTTCCTTCGCGGCAGCAACGGCGTCGAAGCGTTCCAGGCGACAGTCCACGTCAACCTGCGCGTAGGAGCGGACCCGCGTGGTGCCGCGTGCGATCATCCGTCCCAAGGTGTCGTTCACACGATCCTGCAGCGGGACCTCGGCGTTGCGCCAGTTTTGGCGGTCGTTCATCATCATGGTCCAGACACCCGGGCCGCCGGTGTGTTCCCGGAACGGCAAGCCGATGCGCGTGGAATCAAGGTGGACGTGGACGTCGGAGAAGGACGGCAGCAGAATCCGGCCCCGGCCATAGATGAGCGTGACACCGTCCGGAACGCTGCGGGCCGGGTCATGGGGTTCGACGGCGGTGATCTTGCCGTCAGCGATGCTCACATCGCTGAGCCCTTGTCCCCAAGGACGGGCGGCGAGAATCAGGGTGTTCAATGGGTACTCCTTCGATAGTGAATCTATTGCACGCCTGCCAGCACTGATGCCGCCATACCTGTGTGGTGGCAGGCGGGGGCAGCAGGCGTGGCTGGTGTGGGGATCTGGTCGATGCAGCGTTGGCGCTGATCCTCAGGCAGGGTGCCGATCAGCGGGCATCGGGTCCGGAAGACACAGCCGCTGGGTGGGTTGGCGGGTGAGGGCAGGTCACCACGAAGCCGGATCTTCACCTGTTCCCGCGCGGCGCGGGGATCCGGCAGCGGTACCGCGGAGAGCAACGCCTTGGTGTATGGGTGTCCCGGGTGGCTGAACAAAGCCTCGCGCGGCCCCTGTTCAACAATCTTGCCCAGGTACATCACGGCGACGTCGTGGGAGATGTGCCGCACCACCGAGAGATCGTGGGCGATGAAAATGTAGGAAACACCGGTGTCGCGTTGGATCTGCTGCAGCAGGTTCACCACCTGGGCCTGGACGGAGACGTCCAGCGCGGACACTGGCTCGTCGCACACGATCACCGCCGGATTCAGTGAAATGGCCCGGGCAATGCCCACGCGTTGTCGTTGCCCACCGGAGAATTCATGCGGGAACCGGTTGTAGTGCTCCGGTTTGAGTCCCACCTGGTCCAGCAGCTCCTTGACCCGGTTCTTGAGGCCACCCGGCGGGTTGATTTTCTGCGCCACCATGGGAGCTGCGATCGCGGTTCCCACGGTCTGCCGGGGATTGAGGGAGGCAAAGGGATCCTGGAAGATCATCTGGACCTTGCGCCGGAAGTTGTACAGATCCTTGCCCCGCAACCCGCTGATGTCCACACCGTCGATCACGATCCGCCCCCCGGTTGGATCCAGGAGGCGTGCCACCATGCGGCCAGTGGTGGACTTACCGCATCCGGACTCGCCTACGAGCCCCAAAGTCTGCCCGCGGGCGAGACTGAACGATACGCCGTCGACCGCTTTGACCGAGCGTTTGGCAGCCCCTGGAAGGAGGCCGCCCTTCAGGGGGAAGTGTTTCTGCAGGTTCTCCACCTGGAGGATGGGCTGACGTTCCATGACGGGTCCTAACGCGAATTCCGGATGGTGATGATCTGCGGGCCGCTCAAGTGGCACCGGGTGCCGTGCCCGTCCTTGACCCGCAGTTCAGGGCGTTGATTGACGCAGACGCCGTCGCCGGCGAGTTCGGCGTATTGGCACCGCGCGCTGAAGATGCAGCCTTTGGGCAGGTCAAGGAGCGACGGCGGTTGGCCGGGTATGGGATTGAGCCTGCCGGAGGAACTGGTCAGCGTGGGCATCGAGTTGAGCAGGCCCAGGGTGTAGGGGTGCCGGGTGTCGTAGAAGATGTCATCAACCGGGCCGGACTCCACGCATTGACCGCCGTACATGACCAGGACGTCGTCGCAGGCCTCGGCCACCACCCCGAGGTCGTGCGTGATGAGGATCAGCGCGGAGTTGGTTTCCTCCTGGAGCTCGGACATCAGGTCCAGGATCTGGGCTTGGACCGTCACGTCCAAGGCAGTGGTGGGCTCATCGGCAATCAACAGCTCCGGCTCGCAGATCAAGGCCATGGCGATCATGGCACGCTGCCGCATGCCGCCCGAAAAGTGGTGGGGATACTCGTCATAACGCTGATCGGGACTGGGGATACCCACCCGTCCCAGCATGTCGACGGCGGCCGCCCGGGCCTGCTTTTTGCTCGCCTTGTTATGGACCAGGTATGCCTCGGCGATCTGGTGTCCCACGGTGTAGAAGGGGTGCAGTGCTGAGAGCGGGTCCTGGAAGATCATGCCGATGTTGCGGCCACGCAGCCGGCGCATGGCCGATTCCGGCAGGGCAACCAGGTCCCTGCCTTGGAACATCGCAGTGCCGGTGACCTGGGCCGAGGTGCCCTTGAGCAAGCCCATGAGCGCTTGGCTGGTGACGGATTTTCCGGATCCTGACT
This sequence comes from Paenarthrobacter sp. CM16, assembly GCF_013179505.1. GTDB lineage: Bacteria > Actinomycetota > Actinomycetes > Actinomycetales > Micrococcaceae > Arthrobacter. Next base: position 17,836 of record NZ_JABMCX010000045.1, read on the forward strand.
CACCCACAATCCCAAGGGTCTGGCCGCGTTCCAGGGTAAAGTCCATGCCGTTCACTGCGGAGACCACGCCGTCGTCCGTAGGGAATTTCACGGTGAGGTTGCGGACCTCCAGGAAAGGTGCGGTGCTGGTGCCGCCCGGCGCGCCCGCCGGCTGGGTCATGGTGTGCGCTGGGGTCATTGGAGCCTCACTCGGGGATCGATGGCGGCGTAGGCAAGGTCCACCACAACGTTGGCGACGATCACGAAGAACGCGGCCAGCATGGTGATGGCCATGGTGACAGGGAGGTCGCCGGAAATCGCGGCATGGACTGCCGTGAAGCCCAATCCGGGGACGGAGAAGATCTGCTCGGTCAGGACCGCGCCGCCCAGCAGCAAGCCGATGTCCATACCGAGCATGGTGACCACAGGGGTGATGCCGGCCCGCACACCGTGCTTGAACGTGACCGTGCGAGGTGCCAGGCCCTTGGCGCGGGCTGTCCGGATGAAGTCCTCACCGAACGTCTCGATCATGTTGGTGCGGGTGACCCGGATGTACGAAGCACTGAACAGGACAGCCAACGCAATCCACGGCAGCAGGTAGTTGGCTACCCACGCTCCGGGGCCTTGGGGGCCGAAGGGGCTGTTGATCTCGTTGGTGGTGAACGGCAGCAGGTGGAGCTGGTTGACGAACAGGAGCAGCAGGAACAGTCCCGTCACGGGGATGGGCAGCGAGACACCCACGGAGGCAGCGCCAACAATGAACTTGTCCATCGGCGAGCCCTTGCGCAGGGCAGCCAAAAGACCAAGGCCCACGCCGGTGATGGTCCACAGCACCAACGCGCCGATGGCCATGGAGAAGGTGTAGGGGAGTGAGCGGGCAATGATGTCCGCTACATTCTCATTGGTTTGGAAGGACTTGCCCAAGCAGGGCCACTCGCACAGGGTCTGGGCGCCAGGGGCGCCGATCATCCGCGAGGAGAACAGTCCGCGAATGTAGTCGGCGTATTGGACCAGGAAAGGCTGGTCCATGCCCAAGGCAACACGAGCCTCGGCGACGCGTTCCGGAGTGCATTCCTGCCCACAGGCTGCAGCTGCAGGATCCGAGGGGCCTAACTGGAAGAGGGTGAAGGTGATGAAGCTGACTGCGGCGAGAAGCAGGACCAGGGATCCGGTCCGGCGAAGAATGAAAGTCATCATGGTGGTGGTTGCGGGCCGCCCGCTGGTGCAGGCGGCCCGCTTCTCCTTCTGGACTATGCCCGAATAGTTTTCGCGGCCCTGTTACTGCTCGACGCCGACGATCGAGAGGTCGATGCCGCCGAAGAAGTAGCCCACCTGGGCATTGCGGACGTTCGAACCCACCACGCTGTTGGTGTGGCTGCGGATGAGCGGGACGATCGGGTAGGTCTTCAACGCAGATCCGAACGCCTCGGACCACTTCTTGCCCAGTTCCTCGGACGTGCCGTCTGTGTTGCGGAGATCGAACATGGCCTTGGAAACTATGGGATCGAAGTAGCGGGACGTGTTGGAGAAGCCATAGCTGGTGCCTTCGTTGTTCGGGCCCAGCAGGGGATCCGCGGAGGTGCGGATGGAAGCAGGGTCAGCACCGCCGCACCAACCGGAACGGCCCATGTCCGGGAGTTGCTCACTGGCCAGGATGGAGTAGTAGTTCGGTGCCGGAATTGCCACCAGTTCAACCTCGATGCCCAAGGCCTTCAGGTTCTGCTGCACCACCGTGCCCGTGTTCTTGAAAGCATCCCGATTATTGGCGTAGCCGTAGGTGAGGCTCTTGGGGTAGTCCTTGCCTTCCAGGAGCTTCTTGGCTTCCTCCAGCTTGGGCTTGCCGGTGGGGTCCAGCTCCAGCTCGGTCTCCACATAGCCGCGCATCTTGGAGTTCAACGGGCTCTGGGTAATCTCGCCAAAGCGCCGTCCGCCGTACTGGACCAGGATGGACTGACGGTCCAGCGCCAACGCTATGGCCTTCCGGACATCCGGGTCCTTGATCTTCTCGGTATTCAGGCTCAGGACATCGTTGCATCCCAGGAGACCCGAGGCTACCCGGTCCTTGACCTTGGCATCGGCCAACTTGGCAGAATCCGAGGTCTGCAGGGCGCCGTTGGAATCCAACGTGATGGCATTGGGGTCTGAATCGGCCAGGAGCTGCTGGCTGATGGTGGCCTGGGACGTGGACAGCGAGAAGCTGAAGGTGTCCGGAAGCGCAGAACGGTTGGGGTCGGTGGCGGGGTCCCAGTGAGGGTTGCGGACCAGCTTCAGGGACTTGCCCCGGTTGTAGGACTCCACCATGTAAGGGCCTGAGGAGACGGGATGGTTGGTGTAGTCCAGCTTGGTGTCCTTGGCCTTCGGCACCGGGGCCGTGTTGGAGCGCGAAGCCAAAGCCGGGAACTCAGCGAACGGCTTCTTCAGGTGGAAGACCACTGTGCGGTCATCGGGTGTGTCCACCGCCTTGAGCACAGCGGCCGGATCCTTGTACGGCCCCTTGTACCCGCCGGCGTCGAGCGCTGCATTCAATTCCTGGGGCGCCTGGGTGAAGACGTCCTGTGCGAAGGTGCGCTCCACGCCGTACTTGATGTCGGCGGACGTGATGGGCGTGCCGTCCTCGAACTTCACGCCTTCCTTCAGCGTGAAGGTCCAGCTGAGGCCGTCATCGGAGACCTTGCCGGTATCCGTGGCGAGGTCCGGGACCACAGTTGGTGGCTGACCGGCTGTTTCCTTGGCCATGGTCAAGGTGCGGTAGTAGAGCTGGCCCACGTTGGCAGTCTGTACGTAGTTGCTGTTGCCCGGGTCCAGGGTCTGGAAGTCCGATGACATGAGGACGTTGATGTTGCCGCCCTTGCCGTTGAAGCCGGACTTGACCACGTTGGGCGCCAATTCAGTGACTGATCCGGCCGTCTGTGAACTGCCGGCTTGGCTTTGGCCGGCTCCGCAGCCGGTGGCGGCCATGGCGATCAACACCGAAAGTGCCAGAGCTCTTGCAGGGGTTTTCATGGTGCTCCTTGTGAGGGTGTAAGGCGATGCGGGGATGAGGGTCAGTGCGAAATTTGCTAGCGGGAGGACTTGGGGTCAAGGGCGTCGCGGACGGCGTCGCCCAGGAGGTTGAAGGCCAGGACGGTGACGATGAGCATGATGCCGGGGACGGCAAGGAACCACGGATCACTGAGGTACCAGTTGCCGGACTGGGCGGCGTTGAGCATCTGTCCCCACGACGGTGTGGGGTCCTTGACACCGACGCCCAGGAAGGAGAGGGCGGCTTCTGCCGAAATGTTGGTGGGGATCAGCATGGTGGCATAAACCAGGACGACGCCCATGACGTTGGGAATGATCTGCCGGAACAGGACACTGAGGTGGGAAGCGCCAAAGGATCGGGCGGCTTCCACAAATTCGCGCTCGCGGAGGCTCAGCACCTGCCCGCGGACGATTCGCGCCAGGTAGGCCCACCCGAAGAAGCCCAGGATGATCACCAGCGAGGCCATGGGCAGGAAGCTGCCTTCGCCCAGCGGGGTATCGCGGAGCCTGGACTGCAGGATGGGAGTCAGTGACAGCACCAGGAGCAGGTGCGGGAATGCCAGGAACAAGTCCATGATGCGGCTGATGATGGCATCGGTCTTGCCGCCGAAGTAGCCCGCCGCCGCGCCGAGGACTGTTCCGAGGACCACGGAGACTGCCGTGGACAGCAGGGCGATGGTCAGGGAGACCTGTCCGCCGTAGGCAAGCCTGGCGAAGAGGTCCCGGCCCAGGCCGGGTTCGACGCCCAGCCAGTGCTGGGCTGACGGATACATGTAGCCGGGAAGGGGAAGCCCGGGTGTCTGAAAGTCATCCAGGACCTCCGGGCTGGTGTTGGAGGTGTAGGGATCGTTGCCGGACAGTGCGCTCAAAACGGGAGCCAGGATGGCGAACAACATGATTGCCACAACAACGCACAGGCTCAGGAGGGCGATTTTGCTCCGCCGGATCCGCATCCATGCGGTGGCGAGCAGGGAGCGGGCCTCGGCAGGTGCGGCTGCTTTGCCCTCCGGCGACGTTGCCGGAGGAAGCGGCGGGCTGCCGATGCTGGGTTCGGACTGTAACTGGGTCAACGGTTCTGCTCGATTCATGATCCAAGGAGCTGGCTCCGGAGTTCTTGTATACCAAAATAGACTAGATCAGGATTGATGCGATGTAAATCACAAATAATGTACTGTTTGGAATACCAGAGAGTATCTTTCGGGATCTTCGCCGTCAGAAAGAGGAGTAGCCGTGCCCACCAAGGTCACTGCCCGCTATGTGCTGGGCCATCACAACGGACACCACGTGCTGCTGGAGGATGCGTGCGTTGTCTACAGCGGAGACGTCATTGACTACGTTGGCCATGACTACACCGGCCCGGTAAACGAAGAAATCCACGCAGGTGATGCCCTGCTCATGCCCGGACTGATCGACCTCGATGCCCTGAC
>NZ_JABMCX010000450.1 GCF_013179505.1 Paenarthrobacter sp. CM16
CTTCTCGGTAGCGCTGGTAGTGATATCCATGCCTTGCAGCAGCCAAGTGGCTACCCACAGGGCAAGCCCGTTAATGAGGACGCGAATGATGAATGAACCCATGGGCCCATGCTTTCACATGCGCCTGTTAATAAGCTCAGCATCAGCCATAAGCAGGCAAGTAGGCTTGAAGCCATGACTACTACTGACAACGTACCGGAGGGCGTACTCCCTCGCCCGGTCGTGGACAGGCTCCCGAAGTATGCGGCAGGAAAACCCCCCGCCGCGATCGAGGGCCTCACCAGCTACAAATTGTCGTCCAACGAGAACCCGCTGCCTCCGATTCCTGCAGTGTTGCAGGCAATCGCCGACCAATCCGATATCAACCGCTACCCCGATCCACTCGCCACCAAGCTGCGAACCGCTCTGGCAGGCTTCCTTGACGTCCCGGCTGACGATGTTGTCACCGGCGCAGGCAGCCTGGGGGCACTGAACCAGATTCTTGCAACATTCGCGGGGCAGAATGACGACGGCAAGCAGGATGAGGTCATCTACGCCTGGCGATCCTTTGAGGCATACCCCATCTGTGTGGGTCTCGCTGGGGCAGCCAGTGTTCGGATCCCGCTGCTGGCTGATGGGCGACACGACCTCGAGACCATGGCTGCGGCCGTCACAGTCCGCACCAAAGTGATCCTCCTGTGCACACCGAACAACCCCACGGGTCCCATCCTCACGGCAGAGGAAACTGAGCGCTTCATCCAGTCCGTTCCCCCCAACGTGGTGGTGGTCATCGACGAGGCGTACCAAGAGTTCGTTCGGGATACGAAGGCCGTGGACGGCATCGAGCTTTACCGCAAGTATCCCAACGTGGTGGTCCTGAGGACCTTCTCCAAAGCGCATGGGCTGGCCGGGCTGAGGGTCGGCTACAGCGTTTCGGGCCCTTTGCTCACGCAGCATCTCCGGGTCACTGCCACGCCATTCGCCGTTTCCCAGATCGCCGAACGCGCCGCCGTGACCTCTATCGAGAATTTCGATCAGGTTGTGGAAAGGGTACAAAGCCTGGTGGACGAAAGAGACCGCGTCACGGCCGGCCTCCGCGAGCTTGGATGGTTTGTTCCGGAGGCTCAGGGTAACTTCATTTGGCTGAACCTTGGTCAGCACAGTGGCGAGTTTGCGGCCTTGGCGGCGGAGCGTGCGCTGTCTGTCCGCGCCTTCGCCAACGAGGGTGTCCGGGTAAGCATCGGCGAGGTGGAAGCCAACACCCGGTTCTTGGAACTCTGTGCAGGTTATACAAAGGCACCGCTGCGTTCCTAGCGGTTAACAAATGCTAAAACCGAACTTACTGCCGATAAAGTAAGGGACGAAAGCCAATAGTATGCCCGTTCCGGAATGCATTCCGGAACGGGCATATATCCCAGCGACAGACATTGCCCGGCGCCCCGCCGCGGCAAGCAAGGAGACGGAATGGGCTCGACACAACTGCCCCCCGGGACGGAAGACACTCTCGCGGCAACCTCCGCGGCAGCAGCCGCGCCAGGCGAACCGGTGGAAATGGTTCAGTTGCTAGGCCCTGACGGAAAGCTGGGCTCGGATCCGGTCTTCTCGGACTATGCCAAGCGGATCGACCCCGAGAAGCTGCGCGTGTTTTACGCGGACATGGCCAGGATCCGTCGTTTCGACCAGGAAGCCACTGCCTTGCAGCGTCAGGGTGAGCTGGCGCTGTGGGTGCCGTTGACCGGCCAGGAGGCTGCGCAGATCGGTTCGGGCCACGCCAGCCAGCCCCAGGACTACATCTTCCCCACGTACCGTGAACACGGCGTGGCACTTGTCCGCAACGTAGACCTTGCCGAACTCCTCAAGCAGTTCCGGGGTGTCTCCAACGGTGGCTGGGATCCCCGCGAAAACAACTTCCACCTGTACACCCTGGTCCTGGCAGCCCAGACGCTGCACGCCGTTGGCTATGCCATGGGCATCCAGAGGGACCAGAAGCTCACAGCAGCAACGGATTCCACTGACCCGAAGGCCGCCGTCATCGCTTACTTCGGCGATGGAGCCAGCTCGGAAGGCGACGTCCATGAGTCCATGGTCTTCGCCGCCTCCTACGACGCGCCGGTGGTGTTCTTCTGCCAGAACAACCACTGGGCCATTTCCGTGCCTACAGAAGTCCAGACCAAGGTTCCGCTGGCCAACCGGGCCAAGGGCTACGGCTTCCCGGGAATCCGGGTGGATGGCAATGATGTCATCGCCGTTCATGCCGTCACCGAGTGGGCCCTGGAACACGCCCGGGAGGGCCGCGGTCCGGTCCTCATCGAAGCCTATACATACCGCGTGGGCGCACACACCACCGCCGATGACCCCACCAAGTACCGCGAATCCGCCGAGGAAGCCGCTTGGCGGGAGAAGGATCCGCTGGACCGTTTGGAGAAGTACCTTCGCGCCGAAGGGCTTGCCGACGAGGCATTCTTCGATCAGGTCAAGGCCGACGGCGATGAACTGGCCAAGTACGTCCGCAGCACCACGCATGGCCTTGAGGTTCCGGACATCCGGCAGGCCTTTGCCAGCGTTTACGCCGAACAACACCCGC
>NZ_JABMCX010000451.1 GCF_013179505.1 Paenarthrobacter sp. CM16
GTTGCTGGCCCCCGCCGGAACACCGGAGGGCGCCAACTGCACGCGACGCCAATACCGCGAGGACACCCTCATCCTGGAAACGGATTGGGAGGTGGAGGGCGGCTCCGTCCGGGTCATCGACTTCATGCCCGTCCGCGACGACGCCGTGGACCTGGTGAGGATCGTCGAAGGCCTGTCCGGTGAAGTCACCATGAACATGGAACTGGTTTTGCGCTTCGACTACGGCCGGGTGGTCCCATGGGTCCGCCACGGGGAGCACGGGATCAGCGCCGTGGCCGGCCCCGACTCGGCCTACCTCACCACCCCCGCGCCCTTGGAGGGCCGGGACAAACGGACCTTCAGCGAATTCACCGTCCGCGCGGGCCAACGCGTTCCCTTCGTGCTGCGCTGGGCACCAAGCCACGAGCGGGAACCACGCCGGATCAATCCGCTGCATGCCCTTGAAGCCACGGAATCGTTCTGGCTGGAATGGATCGGCCGCAGCGAGATGACCGGCAAGTACAAAGAACCGGTGGAGCGTTCCCTGATCACCCTCAAGGCTCTGACGTACGCACCTACAGGCGGCATCGTGGCCGCAGCAACAACGTCCTTGCCTGAGCAGATCGGCGGACCGCGAAATTGGGATTACCGGTACTGCTGGCTGCGGGACGCCACTCTGACGCTGCAGTCCCTGCTGGCCGCCGGCTACACCGAAGAGGCATCCGCGTGGCGGGACTGGCTGCTGCGCGCGATCGCCGGCGACCCCTCGGAGCTTCAGATCGTTTACGGGCTCGACGGCGCCAGGAGACTCCCGGAGGCGGACATCCCCTGGTTGTCCGGTTACGAAGGTTCACTGCCGGTCCGCACCGGAAATGCGGCCGCTCCGCAGTTGCAACTGGACGTATGGGGCGAGGTCCTGGACGGACTTTCGCTGACCCGGGCGGCTTCCCCTGACGGCGCCGTGGATAGCTCCTGGGATATCCAGGTGGCTTTGATGGAGTTCCTTGAGGGGGCTTGGGACCAGCCGGACAACGGACTGTGGGAGATGCGCGGCCCAAGGCAGCATTTCACGCACTCCAAGGTCATGGCCTGGGTGGCTGCGGACCGCATGGTCAAGGCCGTTCGAACCTCAGGCCTGCCAGGTCCTGCCGACAGGTGGGCCGCCCTCCGCAGCGAGATTCATCACGACGTCATGGCCAAAGGCTTCGACGAGGAACTCAACAGCTTTGTCCAGTCCTATGGAAGCAAGGAACTGGACGCGAGCCTGCTCCTGATTCCACGGGTGGGCTTCCTGCCGCACCGGCACCCGCGGGTTACGGGTACCGTGGACGCCATCCAGAAAGGACTCACCGACGACGGATTGGTCCTCCGGTATCGCACCCAGTCCGGTCATGACGGACTTCCGGGCGATGAAGGCGTCTTCCTGGCCTGCTCCTTTTGGTTGGTTGACGCCCTCCTGGGCATTGGCCGGCCGGATGAAGCAACGCAATTGTTTGAGCGGCTGCTCAGCCTGCGCAATGACGTGGGGCTGCTCAGTGAGGAATGGGATCCGCGAACGCAGCGGCACCTGGGCAACACTCCCCAGGCCTTCAGTCATTTCCCGCTCATTCACAGCGCCTTGCAACTCCACCAGGGCGAGGCCCACAACAGCGATACCCCGCTACACAAACCCAAGCACCCGGAAAGGGCAAGCGGCTCTACCCTTCGGAATGATCCTCGCCTTCGGTAGCTGAGGGTTCACCCTTGTGGCGGGCTTCCTCGAGGTGAAGATCCAGCTTGCGCTCGGCTTCGCGGCGGCGCTGGCCGACAGTCCGCATCTGTTGCGTCGTGGGGTCGCCACGGTCCTCGTACGCCGCACCGTTGGGCGCGACGGGCTGCACACTCTCTTGTTCGCCCATACCTCAATGGTCCCATCACCGGATGGTCAGCGATAGTAAAAAAACGGCCGTTGCGAGGCCCGCTCTGCGCCCTCCTACGAGTTCTTGGGGCGCAGAGCGGGCCTCACAACCAGCCTTTAGCGGCGCGTCTCGCCCGTGCCGGTGCCCTCGGTTTCGATGCGCTCCTTACGGACTTCCTCATCTACCTGGACGTCGTCGCGGACCGTGTCCTTTTCGAGCCGAACGCGCTCAACCGGAACGGTTTCCTTTTCCACCACGGGCCGTTCCTCGTGCAGGGTGACCTCATGTTCGCTCTCGGTCAGATCCGGACCGGACATGGCATCACCGGCGTTGGCATCCGTAATGGGCTCACGCTCCAGGCGGACTTCCTCGCGTTCCACAGGGACTGTGGTGGTGACGTTTTCCGTAGTGATGTACTTGCGCAGCCGGGCGCGGCCGGTGGTCTGCCTCTCGGTGCCCACATTCAGCTGCTCCTCGGAACGGGTCATGGCGTCATCGCCCCGGCCAATGGACGTGTCGCGGTCGGTATCGGTGTCCCGGTGATAGGCGCCGGTGTCTGTCGCGTCCCTGGCACCGAGGGTGTCCCGGGTGCCCACAGTATCCCGGGTTCCCACCGTTCCAGCGAAGCGTGCATCGTCATCGCGCTGGCCGCCGTAGTTTTCGCCGTCGCTGAGTCCGT
>NZ_JABMCX010000452.1 GCF_013179505.1 Paenarthrobacter sp. CM16
AAGCGTCATGCGGGACGGGTGTCCGTGCGTTCAGCGTTCCCTCCGTGCCAGGCTCGACTATGTCAGGTAGAGGTCGTCGATCTGAGCGGCGTATTTTGTCGTGACATTCCTGCGTTTGATCTTCATCGTGGGTGTGAGCTCGTCACTTCCGGGCAGCCAGTGATCTTCGACGATTCTGAACTTCTTGATCTGTTCCACCCTGGAGAGGTGAGAGTTCGCGAGATCGACCCCGGCTGTGACCTCGGCAATAACGGTCGGATCGCTTGCCGATCTCCCGGCGGCGGTGTCGGGGTCGAGGGAGATCAAGGCGACGTTGTAAAGTCGCCCGTCACCGATGCAGGCGGCCTGCCCAATCAGGGGGCTGCTCGACCGCAACCACGTCTCAATGTTCGCCGGGGACATGTTTTTACCGGCCGCGTTGATGATGATCTCCTTCTTGCGATCTACGATCCGCACGTAGCCGTCCTCGTCGACGGTTCCGATGTCACCGGAGTGGAGCCACCCGTCCGCATCCATTGCCTCGACGGTCTGTTCCGGTTTGTTCCGGTAGCCGCGCATGACTGTTGCCCCGCGGATGAGCAGCTCCCCGTCTTCGGCGACTTTCACCTCGATCCCCGGAAGAGGCAGCCCCACCGTGCCGTACCGGATGGCGTCACGCGGATTGATGGTGATGGCGAGGGACGTTTCGCTCATACCCCATACTTCGCAAATGGGAACACCGATTGCCAAGAAGAAATCGAACACGTCGCGGGGAGTTGGTGCCGATCCAGAGAGGACCCAGTCTATTGTGTCCAGCCCCAGCATTCGACGGAACCTGTCACCGATCAGTACGGCCGCTACCGATGCCCGTATGTCGAAGATCCTGCCGATAGAACGGTTCGCATGCCCGGCCTGTGCCTTCTTGATCCCGATGTCGAGGGCCCACCGCAGCAACGTGCGCCGTGCCGGGTTGGGATCGGCCTCCAACTGGGCCTCGACTTTGGCCTTGGCCTTCTCCCAGATACGGGGCACCGGCTGGAACACCGTCGGACGCACTTGTGCGACGACGTCCAAGAGCTCGCCTCCGACCGGACATGTCGTTACCGTGAAGCCCCAGGTGATGAGAGCGCCATAGTGTGCACCCCACCGATCGCCGATGTGCGCGGAGGGAAGGAAGGAGACGAAGCGACCCCCCGGTGTGGTGGGCATTGCCTGTTGCAGCGCACGGAGTTGACTCATCAGGTTGTGGTGGGTGAGCTCCACACCTTTGGGTGGGCCTGTGGTGCCCGAGGTGTAGATGAGCGTGAGTATGTCATCGGGACGGACCGTTGACCACGTGGCATCGAAATCGAAGTCGGGATCGCCCGCTGCTTCCACGTCTTCGAGGCTAGTCGTCCCGTCCGGTGCGCCGTCGACCACGACGATCGTGTCGATCTGGGTGCCACCATCGCGAACGGCAACGAGGCGGTCGACGAATGCTCGTTCGGTGATCACGATTCTGTTCGCGGCGTCACTGAAGAGATATTCGATCTGAGTTTTTGCCGACGTGTTGTAGATCGAGAACGGCAGGGCGCCAAGGTGCATGACGGCCAGGTCGACAAGATGGAATTCGGGCCGATTCGTGAGCATGATGGCCACGGTGTCACCGGGGCGCACACCGAGGGCTGCCAGGCCGGCTGTCAGGCGTCGGACTCGCTGCGAGAGTTGGCCGAACGTCAGTGAGATGCTGTCATCAACGGTGCGCACAGCGACCTGATTGGTTCGCGCGGCGGCGGTGATCTGGAACGCCTCGCACAGGGTCGCGGCCTGTAGCGCCCGGGTGAACGCTTCGTCGGGATCAATGGCGGCTTCGAGTACGTGCATGTGTGATTTCTGCCTCTCAATGTGATTGCTCGCTACCGTAGAGAGCGATCCCTGCAATTTCAGTGCCAATAGTGTCGTTTGTCCGCCATGTCGGCTACCGCCGACGGGGCCCTCACCTTCACCCGCCGAGTTCCCAGGCGGCTTTGCTGATCGTGTCCCCAGTTCGACCCAAGTTGCGACAGTTGACCCGGGAAGCGCGAACATCCGGGCCACCGCCTACGTCAGCGCACCGGACTTGCGGCCAGGGCGGCGCCCTCGGTGGTCTCGGTCGTGAGCAATTGCCTACCGGCGGACGGGTGAGGAGCATTCGAGGCACCGGCTCCCGGATCTGAATTAGGCGAACGGACCAAAGGCCCGGATCTCTGAGTGGCACAGAGACCCGGGCCGGGATGAGGCAGTGTCAGTCAGACTGCGGGTCCCGCTGACTCACACGCCCCCGTCCAACCCAATGATTGAACCATCCGGGTTGAAACCGACCGTTTCGGACCATTCGTACGGGGACGCCTTACCCTCCTGCCGCCACCGCATCTCCGCCGGCGAGCGAAACGGTGGCGGGGTGAACCCGTCGACGGTCCACAGATCACGCGGCATCTCCTCGATGCTCAGTTCCCACAGGTATCCCCGCCCGTCGAGCCAGGGCCTGATGGTCTCGGTCAGCATGTTCATGATGAACTCGCGCATCACCCTGGTGTTCAT
>NZ_JABMCX010000453.1 GCF_013179505.1 Paenarthrobacter sp. CM16
GCTGGGGACCGCCGGGCCCATCTCCTACCTGCCTATGGGGGCGCTGCGCACGCTCAGTGTCCTATCGGCCCGGACCCGTTTGGGTCTGGAGATGCGCTCCCTGCTCCCCACCGCCGTCACCGAAATGCGGGCGGTACTGGACGCCGACGCCCACCTTCACGATTTCATGAAGCTCTCCACGCCCACGCTCATGCTCAGCGGTGGTTGGAGTCCGTCGTACTTTGCTGAGACTGGGCGCACGCTGGCCGGAGCAGTGCCCGCAATCGACTTTGCCGTGGTCCCGCTGCAGTTCCACGAAGGGCCCCTGCGCCCCGGCAAGCGGCTCGCCGCACGCATCGCACGGTTTCTTACCGAGCCCCGGGTCCATGGCGGACTTCCCGATGCCACCTAGGATGTTCCGGTGAGGGAACGCGATATTCAAACGCACGACGGCGGCCGGCTGGCCTTGTACAGCTACGGCGCGGAGGACGCCCCGGGGGAACGCAGGGTGGTCCTCATCGGCGGGGCGTTCCTCACTGCACTCATTTACCGGCCGTTCTCCCTGGCCTTGGCCAAGGGCCTCGGTGATGGCTGGGCCGTGGATGTCTACGACCGCCGGGGCCGGGGCAAATCCACCGAGCAGCCGGATCACTACTCCATGGCGACGGAAATCGCCGATGTCCGTACCATCATGGATGCCACAGGCGCCCGGAACATTTTTGGCCACAGCCTGGGTGGGTCCGTTGCATTGAACGCCGCCCAAGCCTTTGCCGGTACGCCTCACCAGCCCGACAAGCTCGCCGTTTACGACGCCGCGGTGAACATCGATGGCAGCATGGACACCGAATGGCTTGCCGGGTTCGCGGATTCGGTCAATAAGGGTGATGTCGGGCTGGCGCTGGCCCGGATGAAGCGCGGGATGCAACCCGGAACCGCCTTGGCCAGGGTTCCCGAGCCAATTCTGGCGGGACTCATGGCTGTGGTGTCGCGGACCAAAGTCAATCAGCTCTTCCGCGAGCTGATGCCTTCGGGCGTTGGTGAGCTGAAGGCAGCCTTCGAAGCCGCGGACACTCCAACCGACTTCTCCGTGCTCCCCTCCAGCACACACTTCATGGTGGGCAAGAAAAGCCCGCAGTTCTACAAGGTCACCGCCGCACGGTTGAACAGGGCGGTTCCCGGGAGCACGTTGGAAGTTTCGCCCAAGGGTTTTCATGGGTCGATTCCTGCAGCCGTCAACGAGCTCGTTTCGGATATCTCGGACTACTTCAAAGGCTGAGCGTTTTCCACACCGGCCGCTTTTCCCACATAAGGGCCGGCATGCTGCCGGCACTCAGGTCGCTCGGTTAGGCTCAAGTCATGACGCGCGACATCATCATGACCCCCGACGGCGGACACCTCGAAGTACTCACTACAGGCGGTGAGCTGGCAGCGGCAGGCTCCGGCGTCGTCGTCGTTCCGGCCTCCATGGTGACGGCCGCCGATTACACGCGCTTCGCCCAGAAACTGAGTGAAGCCCTGGGACGCCCCGTTCACACCTTCAACCGCCGTGGACGTGGCGATTCATCCCCGCAGTCCGAGGACTATACGCTCGAGGCCGACATTCAGGACCTTGACGCTGTCATGAAACACACTTCCAGTACCGACGTCTTCGGGCACAGCTTCGGCGGTGCCGTAGCGCTGCACGCCGCCCGGACGCTGCCGGTTGAGCGCCTCGCTGTCTATGATCCTGCCGTCTCGGTCAACCACAGCGTCAAAGCTGACTGGACCCCGGATTATGAACGCGCGACGGCGGCGGGAGACTACGATCGCGCCCTCGCCATCCTCATCAAGGGAGTAGAGACCGGCGGCGCCTTCGCTCGAATGCCCCTGTCCATGTTGACCCTGGCGAACAAGCTTGCCGCCGGCACACCACTGGGCAAACAGATGCGTGAGCTGATGACCTGCGGCGTCAGGGAGATCAAGGCCGTCATCGCAGCTGACATGCCTCCCGAGCCGTTCCTGGAGCTGCCCTTGGAAACCCTGATTGTGGTGGGCGAGAAGAGCCCGGCGTACTTCGGCGTTGCGTGCGGCCAGATCCACGACATCCTGTCTGGATCCAGCTACACCATCCTCCCTGGCTTCGGCCATGACGGGCCCAACAAGGCTCCGGACAAGCTGATCTCGGAGTTGTCGGAGTTCTTCTCGGGCTAAGCCCTTTTTGGATCGCAGGGAGGCCGGCTACGGCTGAGTGACCGGCTAGGGGCCGGGCGACCAGGCCAGGGGCCGGGCGACCAGGAGCTGACTATTCCAGATTGTGTCGGTCACCCGTGGGTCCCGATAGCCGCTGTGTGCGGCCCTAAGATTCTTCTGCCTGATTTAGGCAACGCCGTACCGCGTTTGGTGGGGGGCTGTGGTGCTTGTGTTGTGGCGTGTGTGTGGTGGTTAAAGGGGAAGAGCCCCGACCTTGGGTCGGGGCTCTTGCCTTAATGGTTGTCCGGCGGTGTCCTACTCTCCCACACCCTCCCGGGTGCAGTACCATCGGCGCTGTGGGTCTTAGCTT
>NZ_JABMCX010000454.1 GCF_013179505.1 Paenarthrobacter sp. CM16
TCAACTACCTTCCTGGCGCCCACCGCATCCAGGTGGTGGCCAAGCAGAATGACATACTTTGGATCAACGATTCAAAGGCCACCAACCCCCATGCGGCATCGGCTGCGTTGTCCTCCTTCCAGCAGGTTGTCTGGATAGCTGGTGGGCTGTCCAAGGGAGTCAACTATGACGACCTTGTCAAAGAACACGCACCCCGGCTCAAAGCTGTGGTGCTGATCGGTACCGATACCGAGGCACTGGAAGGCTCCCTCCAGCGACACGCACCGGATGTCCCCGTGATAGCGCAGGCGAAGGGCGACACTGAAAAGGTGCAGACCGTAGCCGGCAACGCCGCTTCGCCTATCTACGGCGAGGCCATCATGGCCCAGGCCGTGGCGTCGGCGGCCGAGCTGGCCACGCCAGGGGACACCGTCCTGATGGCACCCGCGGCTGCATCCATGGATCAGTTCTCTTCCTACGCTCACCGCGGCGATGCTTTCCTCCAGGCAGTTCGCGAGCTTGTGGAAGGGCAGGCAACGACCACCGAGGAGTAACAATGGTCAGCACGCCCACCCGCACCCGCGGCAAAGACCCCCGGGACGGGAAACCCAAGGCTCCGGCCAAGCCGGGTAAGAAGCCATCCGGGCTCCGCGGACACCTGCGCAACTTTTGGGACAGCCTCGAAGGCAAGGACAAAACGCCCAACAGTTCCACGTACTACCTCATCCTGGGCTGTGCTCTGGCGCTCACCGCCATTGGAATCATGATGGTGTTGTCCGCTTCAAGCGTGGAGGCGATCTCCGAAGGGAAATCACCCTACGCGGATGCCCTGAAGCAAGCGATGTTTGGCGTTGTCGGGCTGATTGGCATGTATGTCATTTCACGGACCAACGTGAACTGGATGAAAAGGTTGTCCTGGTGGGCCCTCGGTGGGGTGCTGGTCCTCCTGGTGTTGGTCCAGGTTATGGGCAACACCGTCAACGGCAACAAGAACTGGATCGACATCGGAGGGATAACCCTCCAGCCGTCCGAGATGGCCAAGCTGATCCTCTGCATCTGGATTGCGGCGGTTCTTGCGCGCAAGCAGAAGCTCCTCCACCGCTGGTGGCATGTCATCATTCCCGTAGTTCCCGGAGCCGGCCTGGTTATCGCCTTGGTCATGCTGGGCAACGACCTCGGGACGGTCATCGTCATCGCAGCCATCACAGCTGCGGGACTTTACTTTGCCGGCGTGCCCGGACGGATGCTTGCCATCGCCGGCATCATCGGAGCTGTGGGGGCCGTGTTGGGGACCGTCAGCAGTACCAACAGGATCTGCCGCATCACTTCCTGGCTCGGAACGGCGTCCCAGACGTGTACCGACCAATTCGATTTCGATTTCCAATCAACCAACGGCATGTACGGTCTGGCGCAGGGGAGTTGGACCGGCTTGGGCCTTGGGCAAAGCCGTCAGAAGTACAACTGGCTCCCGGAGGCCCATAACGACTTCATCTTTGCCATCATCGGGGAAGAGCTTGGCCTGGTAGGGACCCTCGTTGTCCTGATTCTTTTTGCCATCCTTGGCATCGCCATTTTCCGGGTGGTGGTCCGGCAAACCGACCCGTTCCAGCGCACGCTCGCCGGTGGGATCATGGTGTGGCTGCTGGGCCAGGCAAGCATGAACATGGCCGTGGTGACCCAGCTCCTCCCCGTCGTGGGTGTACCGCTTCCGTTCATCTCCTACGGTGGTTCGGCACTGATCATGTCGCTCTGCGGTATCGGCGTAGTCTTGTCCTTGGCCCGAGGCCAATTGCCGCCGCAGCAGCGACCCCGTTTCCTGCCCCGCCGTTCTCCGAAAACCGCACGAAAGCGTACCTAGCACTTCATGACACCAGACTCCCGCAACGCGTCCACGCCTTTGTCCGTCGTCCTTGCAGGCGGCGGTACTGCCGGGCATGTCAGCCCGCTGTTGGCCATTGCCGATGCCATCAAGGACAAGCGTCCTGATGCTGCCATCCTGACTGTAGGCACGCCGTCGGGCATGGAAACGCGGCTCATACCGGCAGCCGGCTATGAACTCGCCACCATTGACCGGGTGCCCTTTCCGCGGCGGCCTTCCCTTGACTTGATCAAGCTGCCTGGCCGATTGCGGACCGCAGTGGCCCAGGCCCGCCGGATCCTTGAGGACGCCAACGCCGATGTCCTGGTGGGTGTGGGCGGCTATGTCTGCACGCCGATGTACCTCGCTGCCCGCAAACTCGGCATCCCCGTGGTGATCCACGAGGCCAACATGAAGGCCGGTCTGGCCAACCGTGTGGGTGCCCGGTTCAGCGACTATGTCGCCGTGGCGTTCGCGGGCACCCGGTTGCGGGGGGCGCGGCACCTCGGTATGCCCATGCGGCGCGCCATTTCCGGGCTTCACCGGGCGACGGCGGCACCTGCGGCCAAAGCGTCCCTGGGCCTGGAGCCGGACCGCCCCGCGTTGATCGTCACCGGCGGGTCCTCAGGAGCCCTCAGCATCAACC
>NZ_JABMCX010000455.1 GCF_013179505.1 Paenarthrobacter sp. CM16
AACAAAGTCCAGGACTTCCATGCGCTTCTCCGTAGGGGTCATGGAAGACACGGTCATGTCGTAACGGTTAGCCGCCAGGCCCGGAATGATGGAGTCGAAGTTGGCCACGTGGATGTCTACTTTGACACCCAATGCCTCGCCGATGAGGCGGGCCACGTCCGGGTTGGTCCCGGTCATTTCCTGCGTACCTTCGCGGTAGAACTGCGTCGGCTGCTCATTGGTGGGGATGGCAACGCGCAGCACCTTGGATGTCTTGATGGATTCCGGGAGGAGCTCGACGGCGGCTTGGTTCACTTCCAGCGCGGGAACTCCCGTGCCGGCTGCAGTGCCGCCGGAGGGGCCCGACGTCGAGGTGTTGCCGGCGGGGGTGCATGCCGTCACTGCCAGCAGGATTGCTGCCGTTGCGACGACGGAAGGTAAGGCACGTTGGGGCAGTTTTGGGGCGGAGACATTCTTCATCAGGGAGTCCTCAGATGTGAAAGGCCGTGGGAGCGGCCGCGGGGGTGGGGGTGAACTGGGTGGGTGTGGATGGGGTGCGGATGAAGGCTTCGTTGCGGTGCCGGATCAATTCCCGGCCTTCCGCCCGCAGTTCCTGGATGGTGGATACTCCGAGGAGCATCATGGTGCGGGTCATTTCGGATCGGAACATTTTCAGGACGTGAGCCACGCCGGCTTCCCCGGCGGCCGCCAGCCCGTAAAGATAGGGGCGCCCGATGGAGCAGGCATTGGCACCCAGTGCCAGCGCCTTAACCACATCCGAACCCCGGCGGATGCCGCCGTCGACGATGATTTCCACCTGCCCGGCAGCCCTCTCCACGATGTCCGGAAGGACATCCAGCGGAGCTGCCATATGGTCCAGTTGCCGTCCGCCGTGGTTGCTGACCTGGATGGCGTCGATGCCAAGGGCAACAGCCAGCGCGACGTCGTTCGGGTTGACGACGCCCTTGAGGATGATGGGCCCGTTCCAGCGTTCCCGTAGGTCCTGAATGTCGTCCCAATCCGTGGGCTCGTAGGAACCGGCCAGCAGCGTGCGCCACATGTCCGGGGAACTGGCCAGGGGGCCTTCCGGAATGTCGGCTTCCAGATTGGGGAAAGCTATGGCGTCGTTGGCCAGGAACCCCAGCGCCCAGGCAGGGTGCAGCATTCCCTCCACCACCGTTTTCGGCTTGATGGACGGGGGTGCAGTGAACCCGTTGCGGTAGTCGCGCTCGCGGTGGCCGATGGCCCGGCAGTCAACATTGACCAGCAGGGCTTCATAGCCGGCAGCGGACACCCTGTCCAGGACGGCCTGCAGCAGTCCTTTGTCCGGGGTGGGTTCCAGGTTGAACCATCGCCGAAGTCCCGGCGCTGCAGCACTGACGTCTTCCATGGTGGTGGTGCTGAGATGGGCCAGCCCATAGGGAATGCCCTCGGCGAGCGCTGCCCGGGCTGCCGCGGACTCACCCTCCGTGTGGAACAGCCGGGTGCCGCCGGTGGGCGAGAGCGTGATGGGCATGGAGACCGGACCGCCAAGGAGTGTTGAGCTGAGGTCGAAGTTGTCCACCGATCCCCATTTGGGAAGGAAGGACCAGTCCTCATAGGAAGACACATTGCGCCGAAGCGAGACCTCGTCCTCGCCTCCGCCCTCGATGTATTCGAAGATGCTCCGGGGCAGCCGCCTGGCCGCGAGTTTCCGCATGTCCTCCACGCTGAAGCATCTCCGGGCCAGCCGCTCCGCGGTGGAGCGGGCCGGTCCCTGCACCGAGGCGAGCGCCTTGATGTCTTTGAGTTTCATGGTTGTCCTCTGCGGTCCTGCCGGGCTTGCCGCCCAACTCCTTTCCCAATAGTGACGCAGATCTCACTCGCTCTATATGTGAGTTCCTCCACAAGATGCCAATACCCCTTGTGATAACGTCCAGCTATGGACGCAGCCCAGCAACCCGGGATCCAACAATCGGCGGTGCGGCTCTCCGATTGCATCCAGCTGATGCAAGCGGATCTGGTCCACGCCAACCCCACTCCGGAGAACCTCGGGCACCCGGTATCGGACGTGCTGATGTACGATCCCCTGGACCACTGGTCCAGCGTGGATGACCGCATCATCCTTGCCGTCGGGTGCACCTACGGCTCCCCGGATTTCGATCAGCTCCTCCACAGGGCAGCAAACAGCAACGCCGCCGCCGTGATCGTCAAAGCCCACGGCGCAAAGATGGAGCAACTCCGTTCCGCGGCCGTCGGCTACAGCCTGTCCGTCCTGGTGGCGCCGGACGACGCGGACTGGACACGGCTGGTGGCATTGGCCAGGGCATCCGTCATGGGAGCCGCCGCCGACTCCGTGGCCGGGGTCCGGCTGGGAGACCTCTACGCTTTCGCCAACGCCGCGGCCTCCATCACCAACGGCGCCGCCAGCATCGTGGATCCGCTGGGCCGCATCCTGGGCTATTCAACCTTGCCGGGCCAGCCCATTGATGAGCTCCGGCGCATCACTACCC
>NZ_JABMCX010000456.1 GCF_013179505.1 Paenarthrobacter sp. CM16
ATCTTTTGTTGCTGGTCTTGAGCGGCTGCTCGCCGCCAACGCAGCAGACGCCGATTGGATAGAGCAGGTCGCCACCGCATTCGAAACAGCCGGCAGCGGCTCTATCGCAGACAGCATGCTCAACG
The DNA here is from genome assembly GCF_013179505.1 of Paenarthrobacter sp. CM16. GTDB lineage: Bacteria > Actinomycetota > Actinomycetes > Actinomycetales > Micrococcaceae > Arthrobacter. The sequence goes on from NZ_JABMCX010000456.1 coordinate 126, forward strand.
GGGTCTTCATCCAGTACGCAGCACCAAACCAAGTCGGCTTGAACGACATCGCTGGCCTGAACGCCGTGCAACTGAAGGTTTGGCTCGGTAATGGTGGCACCGCCCGGCTGCGGGAACTACTGACCCAACCAGGACTGGACCCCGTAGCCGCAGCCACGTGGTGGTCTGGCCTCGGCCACACCGTCGAGCCTGCCACCGGGAAAGTTACCGTCGGTGAAGAACAGCAGCTCCTGATCGATGCACTGCCGGAACTTATAGGGAACCTGAACGGTGTCACCGCGACCGCCAGGGACCTTGCCAACCGCAAGAAGTTGCTGCAGATGCACGACTACTTGAAGAAGTACCACGACGAGCACGGCGGAGAAGCTGATGAGGGCTCCCAGGAAGGCATGGTCAACAAAGTCTGGGAATCGCTCTACGACAGCGAGGGCAAGGAGAAAACCGATCGTCTGGATCCATCCGCCGTCCGGCAACTGATCAGCTTCGTCCCTTATGGACTCAAACAAGGATCAGACACCGGGTATGGCGCGTCCATCTCTGTTGGAGACCTTGGCGCCGCCAAGCACATCAGTTATCAGATCCCCGGATTGGATACCACCATTGGCCATGACATGTCCTCCAAAACCAAGCAGGCCTATGATCAACGAACCGAACAACGTGACCTTGCCGTTCCGAACGGAATTGACCCGGCTCGTCTTGCTGTCGTGGCCTGGATTGGTGTTGAACCAGCGAAGGACCTCGGTGTTTTCAGCAACGATCAGGCCAAAGTCGTTGGGGCTGCCCTTCGCAACGACGTGACAGGGGTCAACGCAGTTCATCAGAACCTCGACAACACGGCCATGACAACAGCCGTTGGGCACTCCATGGGTTCCCTCGGACTCATGGAGGCAGCTAAAGCCGAGCTGCCGGTCGATAACCTTGTCCTCGTCGGTGACGTTGGTGCCCCTGATAACGTGACCTCCGTGAACAACCTCCATCTGAACCCCGGCGGAACTGTTTACCGGGGAACCTACACCGTGGACTACACATCAGTGATCGGGCATGGTGCGGGATGGTACCGAAAATACACCACTGACCCAGGTTCGGTGCCGTCACGTTCGGCACTGACGGTTTCACAGCGTCGGATGGCACCATCGAGCACCCCACGAAAACCCATGACGGACAAACCGGCGGCAAAGACGGCATCTACGGTTACTTCGACAAGACAACAGAGTCAAGCATTAACCAAGCCAAGATCTCACTCGGCCTGGACGATCAACTCACGAATTCGACACGATGACCACCACACACCGCAGCCGGCACAGGCGCGTCCTTCCCGCCGCTGCGATCATTCTTCTCACCCTGGCAGGGTGCGGGACAACCCCCAGCACCAATTCTCCTACCAGCACTGTGGAGCAGACCATGGAACCAGAACAAGCCCGCACAGAGTACTTCAACCTCTTCAACAAGATTCAAGCCCTCGCCCCCGGCGACTGGGGTGTCGCGCCACCCTCCGAATTTCAAGGCGACGCTTGCCGGCACCCGGACGGGACTGACGGCACCCAATTCTCAGTCAATACAAGCCGGAGCCCACTGAGCCGAGAGGAAATGGATGCTCTCCACGAGAAGGTCAAGGAACAGTTCGTGACCACCGGCTTCACGGTCCAGCAATCAACTGACGGAGGCGAGAACTTCGTCAGAAGAACTACCGTCTCCGGCCCCGAAAAGTTCGTCATGGGAATCACCACCGGCAAATACGGCATCGCCCTCAGCGGAAATACCCGCTGCGTTCCCGACCCTGAAGGCAAATTCCGGTAGGAACCAATGACCACCACATACCGCCGCCGGTACTGGCGCATCTTATCCACCAGTGCCGTCCTGCTCCTGCTCGTGTCCGGATGTTCCCCTTCCTCTCCGGGACAGGGCACTGACACAGCCTCATCAGGCTCTCAAACCGCTGCAAGCAACATGCTTCCCGATGGAAAGGGCGTCACCATGACAGCGGATGAGGCCAGAACGGAGTTCTTCGGACTCCTCGATGAGATCCAGGCCATGGCAGCTGGTGATTGGGTGAACGAGGACGTTCCGGCCGGTGGCTACTGCAACTTCCAGGGAACCGGAAACGACAAATCGTTCGCTGGTGCGCGGACCATGGGACCCCTTAGCGCCACCGAGCGCGAGACACTCAGGCAGAAAGTCTCAGCATTTTATGAATCACGCGGGTACAAAATTCAGACCCTCGATAAATCAACCACCACGAATAATTTGCTCATCACTACTGCATTCGGACCCGATGGGTTATCCGTCGCCCTATACACGGGCGACCTCGGCACAATAATTGATGGCAG
>NZ_JABMCX010000457.1 GCF_013179505.1 Paenarthrobacter sp. CM16
CCTGAAGAGGCCATGATGCCCTTCCAACGTTCCTTTGACCACTTCCATGAACGCACCAAACCCGCGGACTGGTTCGAATCCGTGATGAAGGCCTACGTCATCGACACCGTCTCCTCGGACTTCTACCGCGCTGTAGCCGCCTTCCTTGACCCCGCGACACAGCACTTCGTGGAGCGGGTGGCTTCACCTGACCAAGCAACGGAAGTGCTTCGTGTCCTGCTGCGGCGGGCCTTGGCCGATGACCCGCGGCTGGCTTCACGCTTGGCGTTGTGGGGGCGCCGGTTGGTGGGGGAAGCGCTCACGCAGGCGCAAAGGGTGGGCATGGAGCACCCACAGTTGGGCCCGACACTGAAAAGCGGTGGAGACGCCCGTGCGTCAGTCAAGAGAATGACAGGCGAGCTGGCCGAGCGGCACTCGCGCCGGATGACGGGACTGGGCCTCACCGCATAGCGGCGTGGCGGGGGCTAAGCCTGAACTGCCTGTATCAGGCGGCGTCCAGCGCCTCCAGCAACGACTTCGCTGCCGTCGTCGGATCCGTGGCTTCGGTGATGGCACGGACCACCACGATCCTGCCGGCCCCGGCAGCCACTACCTGCTCGACGTTGCTGAGATCAATCCCTCCGATGGCAAACCACGGCAGGTGCACGGCGCCGTCGGTGGTCTCCTCCGCACGCTTGCTGGCTTCTGCGGCATATGTGACCAAGTCCAATCCCACAGCTTCACGGCCGGGTTTGGTGGGTGTCGCCCAGAGGGGACCAACGCAGAAATAGTCCAGGCCTCCATCGCCCGGGGAGGCTGCGATGGCCGCATTCACCTGCTCAGGGGAGTGGGTGGACAGGCCGATGGCGGGCTGCGGCAGCAACGTTCGAGCCACCCCCAAAGGCAAGTCCTTTTGCCCGATGTGGAACACCGGAGCCCCGGAAACACTGGCAACATCGGCGCGGTCATTGACGGCCCATAGCCGTCCGTGACGTTCGGCAACTCCGCGCAGGACCGCCAGCAACTCCAACTCTTCGGCAGCTTCCAAGGTTTTGTCGCGCAGCTGGATGATGTCCACTCCGCCTGCGAAGGCGGCATCAACGAAGTCTTCAAAATCGCCTTGCCGTCTCCGGGCATCAGTGCATAGATACAGGCGGGCGGTGGCGAGGGCGTCAGTCGGGGTCATGGAAACCAGAGTAGTTCCTCTAAACTGGGCACGTACTGCGGGAGCCGCGACGTCCGTTATATGACTGTCCGGCTGAGAGGGCTTCAGCGCCGACCGCTTGACCTGATCCGGCTAGTACCGGCGTAGGGAAGGAAACCGGAATGGCAGATTCCCGCCAAACCACCATGCATGCCGATGTTGCCGTCATTGGTGGCGGCGTCATCGGCTTGGGCGTCGCTGACGAAGCCCGGCGGCTGGGCCGCTCAGTGGTGGTGATCGATCCCGCACCGGCTACCGGAGCCACGTTCGCGGCCGCCGGAATGCTGGCCCCCGTCAGCGAACTGCACTACCAGGAGGAAGACCTCCTGGAGCTGATGCTCGAGTCGTCCCGGTTGTGGCCGGCGTTTGCGGCCAACCTGGGTAGCAGAGGGCAAGACACCGGATACCGCACGACGCCGACGCTTGCCGTGGGTGCCGACGCCGCGGACCGCCGGGCGTTGGCAGATCTTCGGGCAGTACAGCTTGCTGCCGGCCTGGAGGTTGAGCCGTTGTCCCTGCGCGACGCCCGCGATCGCGAGCCACTCCTCAGTCCACAGATCTCCAGCGCCTTCGATATTCCCGCGGACCACCAGGTGGATCCCCGGAAGCTGGCCTCATGCCTCCTGTCGGGGTTGGCAGCCCACTGCGCCGGTGACTCCACATGGGTCCACGGTGCCGCGGGCGGTTATGCCGTAACTGCCAAGGCAAACAGCTTGCTGTGGGACGGAGATCGCGTAGCAGGAGTGGAAATCGAGGGTGGTGGCACTGTCCTCGCCGCGGAAACGGTGGTGGCAAACGGGCTGGGAGCGGCCGGACTGGCCGGACTCCCGGACGGTCTGACCCTGCCCGTGCGCCCGGTGTACGGCGACATCCTGAGGCTTCGGGTGCCTGAACACCTTCAGCCGCTCCTCAGCTCCACGGTCCGCGGAATGGTCCGTGGAGTGCCCGTCTACATCGTGCCCCGCGACGACGGCACCGTGGTCATCGGGGCCACCCAGCGCGAGGACGGATTGTCAGCGTCCTCCCAGACGGTCTCAGCAGGCGGCGTCTACCAGCTGCTGCGGGACGCCCAAGTACTGGTCCCCGCAGTGGCCGAACTCGAACTGCTCGAAGCAACAGCCCGGGCACGCCCCGGAACACCGGACAACGCTCCGTTGCTGGGGCGGGCAGCTGGTGCCACCGGGGATGTTGACGGCCTGGTGATCGCCACGGGGTTCTTCCGGCACGGAGTCCTCCTGACGCCCGCAGCGGCACGGATCGTGGGT
>NZ_JABMCX010000458.1 GCF_013179505.1 Paenarthrobacter sp. CM16
TCGACACCGTAGGGCTCAAGAACAACTGGTGAGGAGTGTGCTGTTTCCGGGATAGGTCCGGCGATGACCGCGGAGGGGGCGGTTTTGGTTCGAGGTGAGGTGCTCAATCTGTGTCCTAGAGGGTCGGCGTTGATGCGAGAAGAATTTTGGTGTAGTCGTTCTGTGGGCTCGCGAAGAGGGAATCTGCGGGACCGTACTCGACGATGCTGCCGTTGTAGAGAACGGCCACGTTATCGCTCATGAATTCGACGACCGCCATGTCATGGCTGATGAAGACCATGGACAGCTTCCGTTCCTCCTGGATGTCTTTGAGGAGGTTGAGGACGGTCGCTTGCACGGAGACGTCCAAGGCAGAAACTGGTTCGTCCGCGACGATGAGTTCAGGTTCGAGGGCAAGGGCTCGTGCGATGGAGATGCGTTGACGTTGCCCTCCGGAGAACTCGTGGGGTCTGCGGTCCAGCCATTTCCGTGCCAGTTGCACTTCATCGGCCAGTAATATAGCCCGCTTGTCGCGTTCTTCCCGTGTGTAAAGGCCCTGCACGCGCAGTGGCTCGCACAGCAGTTCGTGCAGGGACATTCGTGGGTTGAGGGAGTTGGATGAATCCTGGAAAATCATCTGCATCGTGCGTCGCTTTTGGCGCATCTCCGCTTTGTTGAGGTGTTCGAGTTCGTCTCCCAGAACGGTGATTGTTCCTGATGTTGGCTTGGCCAGTCCGATCGCCATCCGGCCCACTGTGGATTTGCCGGAACCTGACTCACCAACGAGACCGAGGATTTCGCGGCCTCGCAGGGTCAGGTCGACGTTCTTGACGGCGTGGTGGACCGAGCGTTTAATCAGTGAGCCGAATTTGAAGTCCTTACACACGGCTGACATGCTCAGGACGGGCTGGCCCGTCGGGACAATGTTCATTTTTCCTCCGTCGAGGTCGAAGCCGCCGGTGCCAGCTTGGTGAACTTCGACTTGTCGATGACCGGGAGCCGATGTTGCTTCTGGCCCAGCCGCGGGGAAGCATCCATGAGGCCTCTGGTGTAGGGGTGGGCCGGGGAGTGGATGATTTGTGAGGTAGCCCCTTGTTCCATGACGTTCCCTTCGAGCATCACGACGACCTGGTCTGAGTACTTCGCGATGAGGCCGAGATCGTGGCTTATGAGTACCAGGGCCAGCCCCATGTCGTCTCGAAGCTGCACCAGCAGGTCCAGGATTTGCTTTTGGACTGTGGCATCCAGGGCCGTCGTGGGCTCGTCTGCGATTAGCAAGCGAGGCTGGCAGGATATTGCCATCGCGATCATGACACGCTGGCGCATCCCTCCTGAGAGTTCATGGATGTGGGAACGGAGAACCCCCCTGGATGGCGGGATGCCGACTTGGTCAAGGAGATCGGCTGCGCGGCGGCTTGCCTCTTGCTTCGTAAGCTTCAGGTGATATCGAAGGGGGCGAATCATCTGCTCACCGATGGTCAGGAGCGGGTGAAGCGCCGACATCGGTTCCTGGAAGATGTAGCCGATGCCGGGACCGGACATTTTGCGGCGCTTGGTCGAAGAGAGACTAAGGAGTTCGGTTCCGTCGTATTGAACAGTTCCGGTGGCGGTGGCAACGTCTGGGAGGATTCCCATGATGGCGTTGGCTGTCATTGATTTGCCGGAGCCGCTTTCTCCCACGATTCCGACGGTCTCCCCTTTGCGCAGTTCGAAAGAGACTTCGCTGACCACGCGGCTGCGCCCTGAACCTGTGGCGACATCTATGTTGAGGTTTCTAACACTGAGGAGAGGCGAATTGGTGGTAATCATGTCAGGCCTCCTTTGAATCAAGCCGGATGCGGGGATCCAAGAATGCGTAGGTCAGGTCAACCAGCAGGTTCACAACGACGAACACAACTGCGATGAAGAAGATGCATCCTTCGATCACCGGATAGTCACGCCGCTGGACCGCGATCAGTAGTAGCTGGCCGAGTCCTGGGATGGAGAATACGGATTCGGTAACGACGGCTCCGCCGAGCAGACCTGCGGCCGCGACGCCAACCATTGTTACGATCGGCACGAGGGCAGAGCGGAAGATGTACCGGCTGGTGATGACCCGCTCGGGAATTCCCTGGGCCCGTGCAGTGGTCACGTAGGGCTGGTTCTTTGCATCCATGACGCCGTTGCGTGAGTAACGGTAGAGCGTTGCCGCCTCCAGCAGCCCCAGTGACAGTGCAGGAAGCGCCATGTAGTAAAAGAACTTCAACGGGTCTTGGAAAATGCTGGTGAACCCTGCAACGGGAAGGACCTTGAGGAGCACACCAAAAACGAAGATCATCAGGATGGCCAGCCAGAACGTGGGCATCGCGATTCCGACTGCCGATCCCACGACGAATGCCTTGTCCAGCTTCCGGTTTCTCAGGGTCGCAGAGAAGGCGCCCAGGGCCGGGCCGACAAGCACGGCTATCAAGAGTGCAAACAC
>NZ_JABMCX010000459.1 GCF_013179505.1 Paenarthrobacter sp. CM16
TTGGACGCTGACGGTAATGGAGTACTTGGCAAGTTTGTCGATAGCGGCCTGATCGGCCAGCTCAACATGCTCCAGCCGGTGTCCCGCGGCCCGGATCTTCTGCTCCCCCACTTCACCTGCCGCGACGTCCAGGGCTTCGAGAACAGCGGCGAGGCCTGCATCACCAATGACATGGAAGCCGGCCTGGATGCCCAGCTGGGACGTCGCAGCCAAGTGCCTGGCAGCATCGTCAACGGAAAGGTATAGGCTGCCGCGGTTCCCGGGTGCGTCGGAATAGTCATCCAACAGCGCGGCTGTCCGGGAACCCAGTGAACCATCCATGTTGAGGTCGCCGGCGAGGCCCAGCACCTTGGTCCCAAGGCCGGCCAGGATGTCCTCGGCGTGCTCCACGGACGATGCAAGCTCACCCCGGTACGGAAGTACTTCAGGCCTGCCACCCTGGTCATTCCATGATGCTGCCAGGCGCAGATCGTCCGGGCCGCAGATGTGGGGTGCCGACATCTCCGCCATCGCCACATAGCCGTTGGATGCCGCTTCCCTGAGGGCACGTTCCTGAAAAGCACGCCGTTCCGCCTCGGGGAACTGCCGGGCCGTCAAGCGTGCAGCGGTATGCGCCGACCGCACTACCCGTGCCTCACCGGAGAACCCGTCCAGACCCTTCAGCCCGGCAGCTTCAGCCAAGGACGAAGAGACCAAGGCGGAGTGGACATCTATGCGTGAGAGGTAAACCTGCCGTCCGGCCGATGCCCGTTCAAGCTCTTCGAGCGAGGGCAGCGTGGGATCGTTCCACGCCGTTTCATCCCAGCCGTGCCCTGTAATGGTGCCGGTCCCGCCGACGCCGGCAACGGCGTCGAGCAGTTCTTTGGCTGAGCGCACGGTGGAAAGGTCCAGCCCGGCCAGGGCAAGGCCCGTTTCTGTCAGGTGTGCGTGGGAATCCACAAAACCGGGAGCCAGGAGGGCTCCGCGGAGGTCGATGACTTCCATGGACGAGTCAACGATGGACGTGGCGGCCTGCTCCGAGCCCACCCAGGCGACGGTATCGCCATCTACCACCATGGCCGTGGCAAAAGGATCAGCAGCCGTATAGATGGATCCGTTGCGGTACATGGTCACCTTGCGGTCCACGGCAGGGCGGAGGTGGCCGGCTGATGCGCCTGGCTGGTTCATGCGGATGCTCCTTGAGCGTCGAAGAATGTCAATGGGTGGAGACGGTGCTAAGCCACTGTTGAGTAGGCAACAACACCACGGCGAACCAGATCAATGGACTCGCGGCAGATCCGCGCCACCCTGGGATCCAATTGCGGGATCTTGGCCAGTTGGTCCAGCAGATCCACCACTTGCTTTGCCCAGCGCACAAAATCGCCGGCAGCGAGGTCGGTGCCGCTGAGAACATCCTGAAGATGGCGGCCCCTGGCCCATTTGTACATGGGCCACATCAGTCCGAGTTCCGGCTCGCCCGTTAAGGGAAGTCTGTGGTGCTCTTCGGTGTCTTCCAGTTGGGACCATTCGCGGATGACGATATCCACGGCCGACTCCAGCGAAACAGAGGGCATCCTGGGCCGCAAGCCACGGTCTTCGCGTTTGGCTTGATAGACCAGCGTGCTGGCCAGCGACGCCAACTCGGCGGCATCGAGATCGTTCAATGCCCCGCGTCGGACCGACTGGGAAATCAGCAGATCCTTTTCCCCATAGATCCGGCGCAGCCGCTGCCCATCAGTGCTGATGGTGACGTTGCCGGCATCGTTCGTCTCGAGGTATCCATAGGCGGAGAGGACGTCGCACACGCGGTCGAACGTTTTGGCGATGGTGTTGGTCCGGCCTTGGATCTGGCGGACCAGGCCGTCGGTTTCCTTGCGCAACTTCCACCAACGTTCGGACCACCGGGCGTGGTCCTCCCGCTCGCTGCAACCGTGGCAGGGGTGGGCCCTGAGGGCGCGCCTCAGATCGGCGATCTTCTTTTCCTGGTCCGGCAGCCGGGCCCCCAGCCCGAAGTCCTCGTGCCGGCTGTTGCGGCGGCTGTGCGGTGCGTCTTCGCTGATGGCGTGACGCATGGAGGATGCGAGGTCGCGGCGTGACTTGGGAACCTTGGCGTTAAAGGACTTGGGAATGCGGATGCGGGTAACAGGCGAGACCGGTCCATCGAGATCGTGCACGCCGATGCGACGGAGCTGGCCATCGGAGGTAAGCACTGATGGGCGCGGCTCCCGGGCATTCGGGTCAACGTCAAGGACAACCGCATGCCCGGCCATCCTGCCGCTGTAGATGCTGACGACGTCACCGGGGATCAGACGGGCCAGGGAATCGGCTACATGGGACTTGCGGGCACGCTGATGGTCCCGGGCCGCAAAGTTCTCAGCGTCACTGAGTTCGCGCCGCAGTCTTGCATACTCCGTGAAGTCGCCCA
>NZ_JABMCX010000046.1 GCF_013179505.1 Paenarthrobacter sp. CM16
TCTCCGTGACCAACGCTTTGGCAAGGCCCAACAACCGTGAGCCGCGGTTCGGTGATTCCCGCCTGGCCAACGCCAGCTGCGCACCGACACCCTTGCCACGTTCGGCCGCCGGCACTCCGGCCTCGGCTTGCTCGGCGCGTTGGGCCAGGTCAAAGGCCACGGCAATCTGGGCCTGCAAACCGGAAATAGCCGACTTCATTTCCTCCAGCACCCGCAACTGAGCAATCAGGTCACCGCTGATGGTCCCGGGCTGAGCCACCCCACGGGACAAGGAACCGGCAGGCACAGCTGACGCCGCTGCCTGTGCTTGCCTTGCCCCGATCTGCTTCATGACCCAACTCTCGCAGGAGGCACTGACATTATTAGACCGGCCGTCAGAGATTGAGCTCGCACCATTCCCGGCTGACCTGGGCACGTCATTGCGCCCGTTTGAGCCGATCCTTGGGAAACGGCAAGAGGCGGCGCAGCAGACAACGCCGCCGTCTTCGCTTGCCTTTCCCGGATCTGCTCCATATGCACACTCTTCCAGGTGGTACTGACATTCTTAGCCCACGTATTAGCTGATGGGCTCTGCGGCCCATCAGTCCCTCGGCAAATGATGCCGTAGCTTGCGGAGTGTACGAACAGTCTTTACGTCCATGACTCGGATCTCCCATTCACGGGCAGATGCCGGTGGTCGCTTCAGAGGTTTATTGTGCTTTTGATCGATCCGCTTTAGAGAGGTGTATTGCAGAGAAAGGGCAATGGCCGAAATTCCCACTACAGCAATTGACAGCCAGAGACCAATTCCGCTATCAGATTCACCTGTCATCCAGGAGGCGACGAGCTCTGAGTTGAGCAAGAGGGTGATTGCCGTCGCCAACGTCGCCAAGGTCAGTAGCCATGTGTATCCACGGACCCGCCGTGTGGCCAGTTCCAGAAGATCATGCCCATGTTTGCGGGCGGAAGAAATATGCGATGCCTGGCTTTCCCCGAGTGCGTAGTTTGATGCATGGAGGTCCGCATCACACTGTTGAAGGGCAGCATTTGCTGATGCGAGCTCAGCCTGGGATTGAGCCAAGGAGAACTTGACGGATGACAGCTCCCTATCGAGCCTCGCAACCTTCTTTTGTTCTGCTCCAAGCCGTTCTTTGAAGGACATACCGTACTTTTGCGCAGATGCCGAGGGGCCGCTGGATTGGGTAGTAATTGCAACGGCAGCGGCTGTTGGAGTCGTGAAGGACGCCATTGCTGCCCTATCTGCGATGGATACATCCTGACGGTGCCCGATACCGGTGATGACAGGCACAGGCGATTCCAGAATCGCACGCGCCAAGCCTTCGTCCTGGAATCCCCGCATTGACCGCCAGTGCCCACCGCCCCGCGTAATGACAACGAGATCATGACCGTCCCGGCGTGCTTCATCGCAATAACTTCGAAGTGTTTCGGCAGCTGTTTCGCGGGCCCAACTCATATGCCGGTAGGTGATTTCCGGCTTGAACCGACTCTGTGAAATTGTCAGATGATGTTTGAAGTCCTCAACGCCCTGGGATTTTTCCGGTGAGATGACGGTGACCTTGCGTATTCGTTCTACTTTGAGACCGTCCTTGGCATCCTCATAAATCGAGTCATCGTCGACAAGCAGTCTTGAGTGGTTCGGGAAGTCTGCAGTGAGACTCTTCAACGTTTGATGGTCCTTGAAGAGCAGCGCCCCCCTCAAACGGAAGTCCGGCTTAATACCGGTAACTTTCAAGTAGATGTCCCCGCTGGCCGGCCACATTCGAAGCTGCCCTGAAACTTCCAGCTCCATGCCATCGATCATGGCTTCCTCGAAGCTTGCTCCAGCCTCGCCGAGCGCCCTTCGAATCGAGGTGAGTTCGTTGTCCCAGATCCTGGCGGGGAGAACGAAGGTCCGATCGCGGCTGACCGTAACCAAGTCAAAGGTCCATCCCGAATTATTGGCTCCGGCGTTCCGGCATTCGGCCACGACGGTGAGCACGAACGCCTTCAGGGGAGCTCGAAGTTCCTCATAGACTTCCTCAACAGTTCTGACTGATGCCAGCCGATTTTCCATATTCCTAACGCTTCCACGCGTTTTCAAGAAAGCTCCTTCCCCCGCATCGAGGCTGCGAGTATTCAAATACCAGTGATGACTAGCTTCCTTATGTGACGGTATGAACCCTTGTGCCCTTGTTTTGTCTTTACACGAATGGAAGTCATCGACATCTTCGGGAGATTCGCCGTGGGTCAGTTCGAACGCTCAAAATGTACCTGATAGAAGAGTTCTAAAATGTCTACCGGTAGAGGGAAATGACGCACAAGACCTACACCCGGCGGGTGCCTACCCCTGCAACCGCGCAGCTTCACTGGCCAACTCGGCCTCCAACGTCTCGATGCTCGGCAGACTCGCCACCAGCTCATCCGGCAAGGAGTCAGCAAGGGAAGTTTTCCACTCCGCAATGCCCACGGGAGCGTTGAACCCACGCAGTGCGTACTCTGCCACCACGCTGTTCTTCTCCTTGCACAACAGCAGGCCGATGGTGGGTTTGTCGTCTGGATGCGCCATGAGGTCATCCACCGCCGCCATGTACATCCCAAGTTGCCCCAGGAATCCGGGCTCGAACTTCACGGCTTTCAATTCAATGACCATGTAGCAACGCAACTTCAGGTGATAGAAGAGCAGGTCAGCGAAGAACTCGTCGCCGGCAATCTCCAACCGGACCTGCTCGCCCACGAAGGCAAACCCCTGGCCCAGCTCCAACAGGAATTTCTCCACGTGTTTCACCAACTGCAGCTCCAGGTCCCGTTCGGTATGCCGATCACTCATGGACAGAAAGTCAAAGACGTAGGGGTCCTTGGTTGCCTGCTGCGCGAGGTCTGAATCGGCAGGAACCATGGTGGAGGCAAAGTTGGTGATGGCCTGGCCTGATCGCTCGTGCAGGCGCGTGGAGATCTGGTGCGTCAGCACGTTGCGGGACCATCCGTGTTGGGCAGCTGCCGCGGCGTACCAAAGGCGCGTGGCGGCGTCGTCGAGCTTTTCCAGCAGCGCGATCTGGTGGTACCAGGGCAATGTTGCAAGCGGCGCTTGCAACTTTGGGAAGTCCGGCCAGGCCTGCGCGAAGCTCTTCATGTACCTCAAGTTCCTGGGGGAGAAGCCTTTGGCTTCCGGGAACCGGGTACGGATGTCGGCAGACAAACGGGTGACCACCTTGGCGCCCCAGCCTTGCTCGGATTCGCGTTCGGCGAGCTGCCGGCCAATGCTCCAGTACGAATTCAATAACTCACCGTTGGCCGCTGCCATCGCCCGGGTCCTGCCGGCCCGGACCTCCTGGGCAACAGTTTTCAGCAGCGTGGGGTACCAGTCGGGCATGGACGAAGCAGCCGGGACACCCGGAAATGATGCCTCGGTGGCGAGCTCTTGGGACGTCATGGTGCTCCTGTCGATTGCTGTTGTGATCACGTTAGGCCGAGGCACTGACAAAATAGGCGGGTGAGTGAAGCCGGTGAATTCGTGGACTACACCCTGCAAATGGAGTCCACGTGGGAGAAAGCTGATGAGGTCAGTGAACGTCTGGGTGGTGCGCTGAAGGTCTATGGCGCATCCGTGGGTGCCGTGCGGGGAACCGTGAGGGACACGCTCAAGCGGTACAAGAACCTGGACCATGACGACATCACTGCCTTGAGTTCGGAACTCTGGGCCGAACCTGTGTTTGAACGGCGCCTCGCAGCAGTGGTTCTGCTGCAGACCAGGGTCAGTCTCCTGGTCAACACCGACCTCACGCGCATAGAAGGTTTCATCAGGAGGGCAGGGACGCGCGAACTGGTGGATCCCCTGGCCGTAGACGTCGTCAAACCGTTGGTGGCGCGGTTGGAGGGACTCGCGAAGGAACGCGCCGGACGCGTACTGGAACGGTGGGCCGCAGACCCGGATCCCGAACTACGGCGGGCAGCGGCTCTGGCAACAGACCACGGCAGCCCTTGATATGCACCAGCTACCCGCCTAGCGTTTCACTCACCACATGCCAGTGAATTGAGAGGCAGGCTAATCGATGAAATCGCTGTGGTTGGACCGGGAATCCCGCTTCATGTCCGACTCAATCCCCGAGGAAAAGCACTTTGACACCATAGTGGTGGGCGCCGGGCTCACAGGAATGGTGACCGCCCTCCTGTTGTCCAGATCAGGGCAACGCGTGGCCGTTTTCGAAGCCCGAACACTAGGTGCGGTGACCACCGGCAACACCACAGCCAAGCTGAGTCTCCTCCAAGGTGGAGCGCTGTCGGCCTTGCGCAGCCAGTACTCCCTGAAGGTAGTGCAGGCTTACGTGGAAGCCAACAAGACCGGGCAGGCCTGGCTGACACAGTACATGGAGCAGCAGGGTATCCCGTTTCAGCGCCGGACGGCGGTTACGTTCGCAACCACGGACGACGGCGGCCAACGGCTCCGGAAGGAGGCTGCGGTTTCGCGGGACGCAGGTCTGGACGTCCACTTCAGCAGGGACCCCGGGCTGCCGTTCCCGGTGGTGGAGGCGCTGGAACTGGAGGACCAGGCCCAGATTCATCCCATGGAGGTGTTGGAAACCCTCGCCAGGGACATCCGCGAACATGGCGGCCTCATTGTTGAGGATATGCAGGTGCACAACGTGGGATCGGAGCAGCCCATGGAGGTCTCCACGCACAAGGGAACGTTCACCGCGGACACAGTGGTCCTGGCTACGGGCATCCCCATCCTGGACCGCGGCCTGTACTTCGCCAAGCTCGAGCCCAACCGGTCCTATGCGGCCGCCCTGAAGGTGCCCGGGGACATTCCGAAGGGAATGTACCTGTCCATCGATTCGCCCACCCGTTCCCAGCGCACGCAACCTACTCCCGAGGGGGAGCTGCTCCTGGTAGGCGGTTATGGCCACACCGGCGGCAGGGCGAAGTCGCCTAAAGCACACCTGGACGACTTGCTCGGGTGGGCAACACAGCACTACCCGGGGGCGGAAGTCACTCACACTTGGTCAGCGCAGGACTACCAAGCCACCAACTTGATGCCGTTCTTCGGCAAGCTTCCCCGCGGCCATGGACGGATCTTCTTCGGAACGGGTTACAACAAATGGGGGATGAGCAACGGGGTGGCAGCCGCACTGTCCATTACGTCGGACATCCTCGGTGGCCAGTCCGATTGGGCGAGCGTCATCCATCACCGGGTAACCTCGCCCCAAGGCGCTCTCCAGGCCGTCCGGCTCAATGCGGGCACCACCAAACGGATGGTGGAGGACAGGGCAAAAATCAAGGCCAATCCTGAGATCACCGATCAGACCCGTCCCGCCGAAGGAACAGGTGTGGTGGGCTTGTACAAGGGCGAGCCTGCGGCTGTGTCCACTGTGGATGGCAACGTCTGCATGGTTTCGGCCAGCTGTTCGCACCTGGGCGGCATCGTGAGCTGGAACGACGCCGAGAAATCATGGGACTGCCCCCTCCACGGTTCGCGATTCACCCCGGAGGGCAAGTACCTCGAAGGCCCGGCAACTCGCAATTTGCAAGAGTCTCCGATCACGTCGACGGGAAAGAAGAAGGACTAGCTCAGCCGATCGACGCGCCGCCGGGCTTGGTCCGCGGCGCGTCGTTGCTGTGTTGCGGTCCTGACGGCTCGTTTCTTCTCCGATTCCGCGGATTCCGCATCACGGGTGATTCCAATGAGTTCAGCTTCAAGGGCGGCCAGACGCTTCTTGGCGTCTTCAATCCCGGATTTGAGGTCCGTTCGGCGCCCGGCCAGTTCGTTGACGGTTTCCCATGCGTCGGAAGCTGCCGATTCTGCCTCCTTGGCTGCTTGATCGGCGGCCTCGAACTCTTTGCGGGCCTCATCCAGCGCTGCCTGTTGCTTGGCGGCACGCCGCTCGGCCAGGGATGTCGCTTCGTCCTTGGCGGATTTCCGGTTGGGTTCCTTCTCCTTGGACGGCACGTCGTGGGAAGGCGGAGCGCTCTTGGAACGTGCTGCTGTTTCCTTCCCGGCTGCGCGCTTCGCCGGGCTTCTTTCAGCTGAGACCTTCACATCCTCGTCATCCGGCCCTGCTGCAGCGATGGCACCTGTCAGGTCCACAGCCTCGAAGCCACTGCCACTAAGGCCCCGGACCAGCCGGCCTGTTGTCACCGCGGCGCCGGCCCCGGCGTCGGCCATTGCCGCCCTGAAGGTCTGCTCAACATCGGCCGCTGCGGCAGCGCTGAGTGGAGCGCCCAATTCGGCAGCGAGATCCTTGGCCGAATGGACAGCTGTTGTCAGCTGGCTTTGCCGTTGCTGTCCGAGTTCGCGGAACGCTTCGGCATCGCCCTCCTCTTGGGCGGTTCTCAGCGAAACGCCAAAGCGTACGACGCCGTCAATCACCTCGGGCTGGTGAATGGCCAGCATGTTGATGGCCCAGGCGCCTGCAGCCGGTTTGGGAAGGCCTCCGATCGCCTTGGCCAGATCCTTGTTGCCGGCATCCTTCGCCTGACGGGCCAGCGCCGTTCTCTCAGCCGTGAAATCCCGAGGTGTCACGGCATAAAGCTCCTGGGCGGCATCGCGGAGGTCCATGCACTCATCCTAGGGTCAGCAATGGCTCATCCCGGTTCAGCAATGATTCGGGTGCATGTGCTCGTGCCGTCGATTGAGCCGCATGGCCTGGGGCCGAATCTTCAACCACACGATGCTTAGGGTAGCCTAAGTCAAGTGGATCAGATCATGAGTTTGCCATTCGGCGTCGCCCTCGCGGCGCTCTTTGCGATTGTCATGATCCGCGTCAACGTTACCTACTGGATAGGGCGGGGAGCTGTTGCCGGACTCGCCCACACTCGTTTCGGCGCTTCTTTGGAGCGGCCCAAAGCAGCCCGCGCCCAGGCCCTGATCCAGCGTTGGGGCCCGTACGCCGTCGTACTTTCCTTCCTGACCATCGGCCTCCAAACGGCCATCAACCTCGCAGCCGGCGCTGCCCGCATGCCACTGCGACGGTATGTGCCGGCCGCCGTAGCGGGTTCTGTCATCTGGGCGTTCCTCTACGCCACCATTGGTCTTGCTGCTTTGGAGGCGTGGTTGGCTGTTGCAGCAGCGTCACCTGTTGGTGCGGCGGTGGGGGTCGTTGCCCTGGCGGTGGTCGTCGTCTGGGTTGTGGTGGTCCGTCGACGTCGGGCGAGGGCCAAATCAGCGGATACAGTGGTCTGAGTTCTACAGCTGGATCGGCGAAAGGCCTGGGTTGACTACTGCATTACCGGAACTGGCGGACGGCGATTTTTACTACGAAACACTGGGCGAGGGCCGTTACCGGTCCACCATTCACGCCCAAGGTGCCTGGAATCCCCATGAACAACACATGGCTCCGGCCTCGGGCATCATCGCCGATGCCCTGGTCCGTCACGAGCCACGGGACGATGTCCGCCTGGCACGGATCAGCTATGAAATCCTCGGGCTGATTCCCGGCGGCGAGTTCAAGGTCACCACCTCGACGTTGAGGCCGGGCCGGACCATCGAACTGATCCAGGCCGAGCTCTCCGCGGGAGGCCGTGTGGCCATTCGGGCCACCGCCTGGCGCATGGTCACCAGCGACACCAGCGCTGTAGCCGCAGTGGAAGACCAGCCGATGCCGGCCCCGGATGAATGCAAGCCGTGGGATGGCGCCAGCGTATGGCCCGGAGGGTACATCCGGTCCCTTGAGATGCGCATTGCCGAGGGACACCGGCCCGGATCAGGCAAAGTGTGGATCCGTACGTCCCATCCGCTGACAGACCACAACGACAGAACCGACCTTGCCCGCCTCATGGGCCTGGTGGATACCGCGAATGGCATAGCGGCCCGGGTTCCACCGGGCGAAAACAGCTACATTTTTCCCAACGTCGATCTTCAGATCCACATGTACCGGGCTCCGTCGGGTGAATGGCTGGGGCTTGATAACAAGGTTTCTTTCGGCTCCGACGGGATTGGCCTGACGTCCACCGTGCTCCACGATGTTGACGGACCCTTCGGCCGGGCAGAGCAGATCCTGACGTTGAGGAAGAGCTGATGGCCGGCTCGGAAACAGGGGGCCGTAAGCTCACGGTTTATCGGCAGGCCGAGTCGATGGGCGCAGCGGAAGACCTCGACTTCGCCTTGGAACTTCTTCAGCGTGCCCGCAGTGGCAAGCTTGGCCCTTCGCTCCGCCTGTACCGTCCGCTGCCGACCGTTGCTTTCGGGCAGCGGGACGCAAACCTGCCTGGTTTTCAGGCCGCGGAGGAGGCGTGCCGGGAACTGGGTTTCGAGCCATTGATACGAAAGGCCGGTGGCCGCGCGGCGGCTTACCACCAGGGGACGCTGGTGATAGATCACCTTGAGCCGCACCCCGATGCGATCGTTCGCGCCAAAGCCCGTTTTTCGGAGTTCGGTGAATTACTGGCCGGTGCGCTTCGCAGCGTTGGCGTTCACGCCGCCGTCGGGGAAATTCCCGGGGAGTACTGTCCGGGGGAGTTCAGTGTCCACGGTGAAGACCCTGATTTTCCCTCCCACCGCATCAAACTTATTGGTACTGCCCAGCGCGTTGTGTCCGGCGGTTGGCTTTTCAGCTCGGTCATTGTGGTGGAAGATTCCAAGCCCATCCGTGAGGTTCTCAAGGCCAGTTACGCCGCCTTGGGCCTTGAATGGGACCCGGCCACCGCCGGCGCCGCCAATGACCTTCTGCCGCACCTGGATGTCACTACCGTTGAAGATGCCGTAATCGAGGCTTACCGCGGATACGCGGAAGTCGTCGACGGCGACTTCCGGAGCCTGGTGGGATAAGGGCGGGAACCCTTGCCCTCCAGGCCCCGGAAGTTGCTTCGCTTGGCTCAGTGACCCCGGGCGATCCATTCATCCAGATGCGGCTTTTCTGCCCCGATGGTGGTGGAGTCCCCATGGCCGGTGTGGACCACTGTCTCTTCCGGCAAGGTCAGGAGCTTGGTCCGGATGGATTCGATGATGGTGGGGAAGTCGCTGTATGAGCGTCCCGTAGCGCCCGGGCCGCCCTGGAAAAGGGTATCTCCGCTGAAGAGCGTCCCTTCGCCGGGCAGGTGGAAGGACACTGATCCCGGAGAGTGCCCGGGAGTGTGGATCGCCTTCAGGGATGCGCCGGCCACGAGGAACTCGTCGCCGTCCTTGATCGTGGCGTCCGGATCAGTTTCGGGGAACACCGCACTCCAGAGCATCCAGTCATCCCGGTGGAGATGAATGGGAGCTTTGGCGAGCTCCGCGTATTGACCGGCCGAGCGGATATGGTCGTCATGGCCGTGTGTCAACAAAATGCCTTTGACCGTGCGGCCGCCCACGGCCTGGTGAATTGCCTCGGGGTTGTGGGCGGGGTCGATGACGAGGCATTCGGAGTTGTCCCCGATGATCCAGACGTTGTTGTCCACATCCCAGGTTCCGCCGTCGAGCGAGAACGTTCCTGAGGTAACGACATGATCGATGGTCAGGGCGCTCACAGCTCAACCACCGATCGCAGGACGGCGCCGTGGTGCATCTTGTCGAAGGCCTCTTCCACTTGGTCGATGGTGATGCGCTCGGTCACGAACGCGTCCAGGTCCAGCTTGCCCTGCTTGTAGAGGTCCACCAGCATGGGGAAGTCCCTGGAGGGGAGGCAGTCGCCGTACCAGGATGACTTGAGCGATCCGCCGCGGCCAAAGACGTCCAGCAGCGGCAGTTCCAGGGTCATTTCCGGGGTGGGGACGCCTACCAGGACTACTGTCCCTGCGAGGTCGCGGGCGTAGAAGGCCTGCTTGTAGGTTTCCGGACGTCCGACGGCGTCAATCACCACGTCAGCGCCGAAACCTCCCGTGAGGGCCCGGATTTCCTCGATGGGGTCGCCCTTGGAGGAATCCACGGTGTGGGTTGCGCCGAGGTCCTTGGCGCGCTCGAGCTTTTTGGCGTCGATGTCCACGGCGATGATGGTGGTGGCGCCTGCGAGCGCGGCGCCTGCGATGGCTGCTACGCCTACGCCGCCGCAGCCAATAACGGCAACCGAGTCGCCCCGCTTGACGCCACCGGTGTTGAGCGCTGCGCCCAAACCTGCCATGACGCCGCAGCCGAGCAGCCCGACGGCGGCGGCATCGGCGTCGGGGTCTACTTTGGTGCATTGCCCGGCGGCAACGAGGGTCTTTTCGATGAAGGCGCCGATGCCGAGGGCGGGGGAGAGTTCCGTGCCGTCTTCGAGGGTCATCTTCTGGGTGGCGTTGTGGGTGTTGAAGCAGTACTGGGCTTGGCCGCGGTTGCAGGCACGGCAATTGCCGCACACTGCACGCCAGTTCAGGACCACGCGGTCCCCGGGGGCTACGTCGGTGACGTCGGGGCCTACTGCACTGACGACTCCGGTGGCTTCGTGGCCGAGCAGGAACGGGAAGTCGTCGCTGATGCCACCGAGTTTGTAGTGGAGGTCGGTGTGGCAGACGCCGCTGGTGAGGATGTCCACCAGGGCTTCGCCGGGACCGGGCTCGGGAACCAGGATGGTTTCGAGGGTTGCGGGTGCGCCTTTGGAGCGGACGACGACACCTTTGACTGCGTGGACCATGGAGTTGTTCCCTTCGGGGCTCGCGGAGAGCAGGCCCCGTTAAAAGCAGCAGGGCCCGCTGCGGATTCCCAATCTGTCTATCACAGGTGGCAGACAGTGTGTGGATTGTTCCGTGCGGGCCCTGGTGCGGTGACGCTTGGAGCCGGTGGGTTAGACAGTGACCAGGCGCTTTTCAACTTCCGCGGCTGAAGGGTTGGTGGCAGCGGTTCCGTCGGGGAAGAGGACGGTGGGGACGGTGCGGTTGCCGCCGTTGAGCTGCTCGACGAGTTCGGCCGTGCCATCTACTTCTTCGATGTTGATCTCGGTGTAGCCGATGCCCTTTGCGTCCAGCTGCTTCTTCAGTCGGTTGCAGTAGCCGCACCAGGTGGTTGAGAACATGGTGATGGTGCCGGAGTCGGGGGTGAAGTCCACAGAGCTCTCCTGAGTATTTGGTCGTTTGCACGGGATGGTTCGTTGTTATCAACGGTAACGCGTGGCCGAATAATTCCCTTTCGGGGGAGAAGCCGGGTTACGTCACATCCTGCGCTGGTGCGTTCTGCCGGGAGAAGGCAGACTGTTGCACATGTGTGGACGTTATGTGATGGCCCGTGCGGTGGGGGACCTGCTTGCCGATTTCGACGCCGAACTTGAAAACGAGATTGCCCTTGAGAAGTCCTGGAATGTGGCACCCACCGATGCTGTTCCGATTGTCCTGGAGCGGTTGGTGGACGAAGACCTGAAGAGGCAGCTCCATGTTGCCAAATGGGGGCTGGTGCCATCGTGGGCCAAGGACCCCAAAGCCGGTGCGCGGCTGATCAATGCCCGCAGTGAAACGCTCCTGGAGAAGCCTTCCTTCAAGAAAGCCGCTGTTGCCCGGCGGTGCGCTGTTCCGGCCGATGGCTATTACGAGTGGAAAAAGGGCGAGGGTAAGAACAAGCAGCCCTACTACGTCCATCCGGGTGATGGCCAGGGCCTGGTTTTCGCCGGGTTGTATGAATGGTGGCGGGACCAGTCGGCGGCGGATGACGATCCAGGGCGCTGGTTGCTGTCCATGTCCATCCTGACGGCGGACACTCCAACTGCTGAGTCTGCCCGGACCAGGCGCAGTGCGTCGGTGTTTGACGAGCTCACTGCCCTCCACGACCGCGTTCCGCTGCCCATGGACAAAGAGACCATGGAGGCTTGGCTTAATCCGCGAGAGAAGGACGCTGCGGGGCTGGTGGAGATGGTCCGGTCACGGGCGCACGACGCTGCCGCCGGGTGGACGCTGGATCCTGTGGGCAGTGCCGTAGGAAACGTCCGCAACAACTCACCGGAACTTATTGAGCCGGTGGAAGGACTCTTCTGAGCTTAGAGAGCTTCGTTCACCGGTACGCCGGATTGGAATTCCCGGCCGTCGGCTTCGCTGAAGCCCGTCATGACGTGGCCTTTGCTCAGCCCGTGGATGGCCGACATGGGGAAGTTCCCGGTGATGACGTTTCCGGAGTGCTCCACGCCCTTGATGTCGTAGTTTTCCTCGGCGCTTAGGGAGTGGTTGAAGGAGTAGAACGAGATTGCCTCGCCGTTCATGAATTCGATGCCCAGCCTTCGTTGGGAGGAGTAATCCTCACTGGCAGCAACGAGGCCCACGACGTAAGCGCCGGAGCCTGGTATGTTCCCATCGATTTCGAACCGTGCCACCAGGTTCTCGTCCGATGCGGTGATGTTGACCTGCTTCAGGAGTGCGTCATTGGTACTCATGGCACAATCCTGCTCTGTGGACCCGCTGCCGTCCACCCCTTGACTTTCATCCTTCCAACAGGCGGCGGATGTTCTTCTCTATGGAAGCCCTGTCCATGACCTGGCCTTGGCGGGCGGTCAGCAGATGCAAGGCAAGGCCATCACCATAGTCGGCTACCGACTCTGCCCGGGCCCTGGCATCGGGTACGTTGAGGTGCCCCAGAATCCGGACCAGCCCGGAAATCATTCGTTCGTGGCCGGCGGCGACCACACCGGGCTGGTCCAGGGCAAAGGTGAACCTGGCCCGGGTCAGGTCCGCGTTTTCCAGCGTCAGTCCCATGAGCGCGCCGGTGAGTTGTTCAGCCAAAGCTGCTACCGACGTCGGCGTTTCCCGCCCACCTTGTTGGAGAAGGAGGGTGTCCAGTTCTTCAACGCGGTCGACGGCGGCACTGACCAGGGCGGCGCGGCTGCGGAAATAGTTTGAGGTAGTTCCGACGGCCACGCCGGCTTGGGCGTCGACAGCCCGATGGGTGAGGCCCTTGAGGCCCTTGTCCGCCACGACCGCGAGGGCGGCGTCGGCAAGTTCTGTTCGTCGGTCCGGCATGGCGAAAGTCTAGCTTCAACTCCTATCGCTACTACAAATGTAGTAGTACAGTGTGGCCATGGAAAAAGTGGACATCATTGGTGGCGGTATTGCCGGCCTGGCGCTCGCAGGACGGCTCGATCCCGGCCGATTCGCCGTCACGGTCTACGAGCAGCGCCCCGAACTGCCAACGGTGGGAACAACCTTGGCCATGTGGGGGGAAGCCCAGCAAGCACTGTCTGAGCTGGGAATGCTGGGGGCCGCGCGGAGCCGGGGAGCCACCATCAAAACCGGGGCGCTCCGCAGCCCCACGGGAGAACCCATGCTCTCCATGGAGGGGGAAGGGCTCATGGGGATTTCCCGCCCTGAACTGCTTGCACTGCTCGATTCCGCCGTGCCGGAAACTGTCCGCAGGATAATCGGCCGAGTAGACAAACTCCCCGCTGGGGCAGGACTGACCGTGGGGGCCGACGGAGTTAACAGCGTTGTGCGGCGTGACTACTGGGGAAAGCGAAGTGCGGCCCGGCCCACGCCGTTCCTCGCAGTCCGCGGAGTCATTCCAGGGACTCCCTCCACGGCGGACATAGGGGAGTACTGGGGCCGCGGTGAAATCTTTGGACTTGCACCTGCCGGAACAGGAACCAACTGGTACGCCTCCTTCCGCTCAGGCGCCGGCATGGACAAAGTGGACGTCGCAACGGCCCTTGAAATGACACGACGCCGGTATGCCCACTACTCACCAGCAGTGCTTAAGGTCTTGTCCCTTGCATCGCCGGAGAACTCACTGGCCCAACAGATATGGACCACCCCGCCCATGGGGCGCTATGTACGGGGAAACGTTGTATTGCTCGGGGACGCGGCGCATGCCATGACGCCCAACCTGGGCAGGGGTGCTTGCGAAGCATTGATAGATGCCCTGACCTTGGGGAAGCTCCTCAACGAAATGTCCCTTGAGGCGGCGCTCGCCGCCTACGGCAGGAAGCGTATGTTGCGCACCCAGCAGCTTCGCCTGGCCTCATCCCTCATGGGAAGCATCGCCCTCGCCCAGGGAATGCAACCCTGGCGCGATGCCCTCCTGAAGCAAGTGGGAAAGCAGGTGGCGAGGTCCAGGAGGAAGGCTGAAACTTCGAAGTAGGTTTTGTCCTGGCCCCGGCGTAAACTGGATCTATTCGAACATATCTTCGAATAAACTTATCGTCGGGAACCAGTGCAAATGAGGTGAGGAAAATGGGGCTGTTCAGCGAATCCGTGGAAGTAGGCTGCACGGAAACCGGCCAGCCACACACCGTCCAGTGGAAAGGGACGCAGTACACAGTCTCCAGCGAACCCGACCGGTGGTACGAGCGACGCCAATGGTGGCTGGAAGAAAACCGTGCACCGCTGGGAACCGGAGCAGGACTGGTGGACCACGAAATATGGCGCGTCCAACTCCAACCCCCGCAAACAGATGCCCCAGCCCCCGCTGCCGGCCCCATCACCCTTGACCTGGTGCGCCATGTCAACAGCGGCAGATGGCGGCTCCTTCGGATCCATGCCGCTGCGCCGGCACGCGCCGTAGAGCCAGACGAAGCAGCGTGAACCCTTGAGCTTTACCCACCTGCACGTCTCTACTGCCTTCAGCGCACACTACGGTGTCTCCTGGCCCGATGAACTCGCCCAAGCAGCCGCAGCAGACGGCGCCACCGCACTGGCCTGCACGGACCGCGACGGCCTGTACGGCACCATCAAACACCTCAAAGCCTGCATGGACGCCGGCATCGATCCCATCGTCGGAGTAGACCTGGCAGTCTTCGACGACGACGGCGACCACCGCACCCAAGTCGCGGGCCGCGTCGTCGTACTCGCCCATGGCAACAACAACGGTGCCGGATACCGTGCACTCTGCCGGCTCATCTCCGACGCCCACGCACGCACCTCAGGCAAGGCAGGGGGAGTGATACCGGTAGCAGTCACCCGCGGTGAACTGGCATCAAGGACATTGGATCCCCAAACCCTCAAACCCGTGCTGACAGTCCTGATCGGACCCGACTCAGATGTAGGACAAGCCATGGGAGGCCGGAAGTACCTCCGGCCAAGAACACTCTTCAAACAATGGATCGACGCCATGCCTCCCGGCACGGTGGTCGCAGAAGTCGTCACGCACCTCAGCGCCCCCGGAGTTCCACTCAGCACCGCCCACGCCGTGCGGATGCTCAAACTGGCCCTCGAATACAACATCCCAGCAGTCCTCACCAACGCCGTGCGCTATTGCGCCCAGGACGGCGCCGCTACCGCAGACGTCCTGGACTCCGCACGCACCCTCAAATCACTCCCGGAACTTTCAGCAGCCCCCATGCTCCAACCAACAGGACAAGGTTGGCTCAAAAATGCCCATCACATGATCCAACTCGGCAAAGAAATCATGACCGCGGCAGGGCAAGGAAAAGCAGACCTCCACAAACTCCTCGCCAACACCGAAGCGCTCGCCGACAAATGCCGCATCGACCCCGTCCTGGACATGGGATGGAAGAAACCTGTGGTTCCAGAAGCATCCATTATCGGCATCGAGAACGACCCCATGGTGGAACTGACACAGCGGTGCGATGCCGGGATCACCAAACGATTCCCGGGCATCACGGGAGAAGCAGAAAAGCAGGTGCGCTCGCGGTTGGAGCATGAGCTCGGCATCATCGCGCGGCTTGGCTTTGCTTCCTACTTCCTCACCGTTGCCGAGGTATCAAGAATGATCCTTGAAATGGGCGTCAGGGTTGCCGCAAGGGGATCCGGTGCATCCAGCTTGGTGAACTACCTGATTGATATCAGCCAAGTGGACCCGATCCGCCACGATCTCATTTTTGAACGCTTCCTGTCCGGCCGCCGGTCAACCCTCCCAGACATCGATATCGACGTCGAAAGCGCCGAAAGACACAACGTCTACCGAAAGATCTTCGATCGCTTTGGTGCTGAGCGGGTCACCCTGATGAGCATGCAAAACGGGTACAGGGCCAGGGGAGCTGTTAGGGACGCAGGCCTCGCACTGGGAATGGATGACGGCGAAGTCGGCGAAATTGCCAAGCAGCTGTGGAGGTTCTCAGCGCGCAAATTCCGTGAGGCGCTGGTTGAGAAACCGGAACTGCGCTCCTTTGCAGAACGGGTGGAGCAAGGAGGCCTGGGCGAAAACCAGCAACTCGATCTCCTGGTGGACCTTACCGAAAGGTTGGACCGACTTCCCCGGCATATCTCCATGCATCCATGTGGTGTGATTTTGGGAGATGCGACCCTCTTGGACCGCACCCCTGTCCAGCCCAGCGGGTTGGGTCTGCCCATGAGCCAGTTCGACAAGCACGACATGGATCCCATGGGAATGCTCAAGCTCGATGTCCTGGGCGTCCGCATGCAAAGTGCCATGGCTTTTGCTGTCCGGGAAGTCATTCGCCTCCATCCCTCCAAAGCTGAAGTAGTAGCTGCCGGACGGCATCCTGTGGAACCGGGAGGGACAGGTCCGGACTTTATCGCCGAGGACGGCAGGATCGATCTCAATTCAGTCCCCTTTGACGACGAACCCACTTTCGAGCTGATACGCAGCACCCACACACTGGGTTGTTTCCAGATTGAGTCCCCGGGGCAGCGGGAGCTCATTGGAAAGATGGCGCCCCGGGAATTCAACGACCTCATTATCGATATCTCACTCTTCAGGCCCGGGCCCATGAAATCTGACATGGTTCGGCCCTTCCTTGAACACAGGCATGGGTTCGCTCCCGAACAGTATCCCCACCCTGACCTCAAACCTGCTTTGCAGGAAACGCATGGAGTGACCGTCTTCCATGAACAAATCCTCAAGACCTTCCATGTCATGACCGGATGCGGCTTGGACAGGGCTGACGAGTTCCGCCGCGCATTGGGCAATGAAGTCCTTGAGCCAGGAGTGGAGAGTTACTTTCGACGGGAAGCCATCAAGAATTACTCACCCGAGGTGGTGGACGCAGTGTGGGGAACGTTGAAAGCCTTTGGCAGTTTTGGCTTCTGCAAGGCCCATGGAGCAGCCTTTGCCGTACCCACCTATCAATCTGCATGGCTGAAAGCCCACCATCCGGAAGCCTTCCTGGCGGGACTATGGGAACACGACCCCGGGATGTACCCCAAGCGCCTCCTGGTGGCCGAAGCGCGCCGGCTCGGCATCCCCATCCTGCCGTTGGACATCAACCGCAGCCAAGCGGAATACCGGGTGGAAAAAATCCAGGACGGTCCGCAGCAGGGCAAACTGGGCATCCGCCTGAGTCTCACAGGAATCTATGGGCTTTCGGGGGCTGAACTGAAGAGGATCGTGGCAGGCCAACCCTATGATTCCCTGGCGGACTTACGTGCCCGGGCAAGGGTGAGCAAGCCCAACATCAAAAGGCTCGCCCAGCTTGGGGCTTTTGATGTCCTCCATAAGGATTCCGGTGGCAAGGCCAACCGGGCTGACCTGGTGCACCACCTCCAGGCCCTACAAAGCAGTCCCACCAAGAAAACGTCCGACGTCATTGAAGGGCAACTGTCCTTTGCATTGGGTGATATTGAGCTGCGGAACCTGGCGCCGGAACTTCCGGAGCCCTCCATGGTGGATAACGTCCGGGCAGAGCTTGACTTGATGGCGGTGGATGTCAGCGGGCACCTCATGGACAGCCATCGCCCTCTGCTGGACAAGCTCGGCGTTACCACGGCAGATAAGCTCCTTGGACTTCGCAACGGGACAGAGGTGCTGGTAGCGGGAGTGAGGGTTGCAACCCAAACCCCGCCCATGCGCGGTGGCAGGCGGGTGGTCTTCATCAGTATCGATGACGGTACTGGTTGCGTGGACTCCGTCTTTTTCCATGAAGCCCAGGAAGAATCCGGACCCCTGCTGTTTGGCACCCGTCTGCTGCTGATCCGGGGAACCACCAGACGGACAGGTCCCAAGGGCATCAGCCTCAGCGCCACCAAAGCCTGGGACTTGAGCCGGCCAGAAAGGTTGCCCTTTGCCGAACTCCTTCCTTCCGGCGGTGCTCCGCCGGATGAATACACCCACAGAGGTGCACTGCACGGCATCTCCAGGAACCTCGCCATCACTGGTCTGGGCAGCTGAACAGAGAGCTGCTGAGGGCTTCGGCGCGCTGCTTTGGCCGCCCCCGTGGAAGCAGATACGATTGACGGTGGCTGGCTGTGGTCCCCGTACGCCACAAGCTATGAAGCCTTAACCATGAATAGGAGACACCCGTGTCAGATGCCCAACAGATCACCCTCATCGTCGATGGCGAAGAGACCAAGGTGACGGAAGGGACTACCGGCGCGGAACTCTTCTTCGAGCGCCGCGACGTCGTTGTAGCCCGAGTCAACGGAGTGCTGACGGACCTTGACCAGGTCCTCGCCGAGGGCGCCAACATCGAAGGCGTCACCATTGAATCGCCCGACGGCCTCAATGTCCTTCGCCACTCCACCGCCCACGTCATGGCCCAGGCTGTGCAGCAGCTGCGCCCCGACGCCAAGCTTGGCATTGGCCCTTACATCACGGACGGCTTCTACTTCGACTTCGACGTCGCTGAGCCCTTCACCCCGGAAGACCTCCGCACCCTGGAAAAGATGATGCAGAAAATCATCAACCAGAACCAGAAGTTCGTCCGCCGTGTGGTTACTGAAGAAGAAGCCCGCGAAGCAATGTCCAACGAGCCCTACAAACTGGAGCTGTTGGGCAAGAAGAACGACTCAACCGACGCCGCTGAAGGCGTCAACGTTGAGGTCGGCGCCGGCGACATCACTATCTACGACAATGTGGATCGCAAGAGCGGCGAAAGCATCTGGTGCGACCTTTGCCGCGGTCCCCACCTGCAGAACACCAAAATCATCTCCAACGCCTTCGCATTGACGCGTTCTTCCGCTGCCTACTGGCTGGGCAACCAGAACAACCAGCAGCTCCAGCGCATCTACGGAACCGCCTGGCCCACCAAGGAAGCACTCAAGGCCTACCAGGAGCGGATTGCCGAAGCTGAGCGCCGCGACCACCGCAAGCTTGGCGTGGAGCTTGACCTCTTCTCCTTCCCTGACGAGCTCGGCTCGGGCCTTCCGGTCTTCCACCCCAAGGGCGGCATCATCCGCAAGGCCATGGAGGACTACTCCCGTCAGCGCCATGTGGATGCCGGCTACGAGTTCGTCTACACCCCGCACATCACCAAGGGCCACCTCTACGAGGTTTCCGGACACCTTGACTGGTACAAGGACGGTATGTTCCCCGCGATGCAGGTGGACGCCGAATTCAACGAAGACGGCAGCGTGCGCAAGCCGGCCCAGGACTACTACCTGAAGCCGATGAACTGCCCCATGCACAACCTGATTTTCCGCTCACGCGGCCGGTCCTACCGCGAGCTTCCGCTGCGCCTGTTCGAATTCGGATCGGTGTACCGCTACGAAAAGTCCGGCGTTGTCCACGGCCTGACCCGCGTCCGTGGCATGACACAGGACGACGCCCACATCTACTGCACCCGCGAGCAGATGAAGGACGAGCTCACCACCACGTTGAACTTTGTCCTGGGCCTCCTCAAGGACTACGGCCTGGACGACTTCTACCTGGAGCTCTCCACCAAGAACGAAGAAAAGTTCGTTGGTGACGACGCTGCCTGGGAGGAAGCTACCCGCACGTTGTCCGAGGTTGCCGCTGCCTCCGGCCTGGAACTGGTGCCGGATCCGGGTGGAGCTGCCTTCTACGGCCCTAAGATCTCGGTGCAGGCCAAGGACGCCCTCGGCAGGACCTGGCAGATGTCCACCATCCAGCTGGACTTCAACTTGCCGGAGCGCTTCGAGCTCGAGTACCAGGCTGCGGATGGAACCCGGCAACGTCCTGTCATGATTCACCGGGCACTCTTCGGATCCGTGGAACGCTTCATGGGCGTTCTCACGGAGCACTACGCAGGTGCGTTCCCCGCATGGCTCGCTCCCGTCCAGGTTGTGGGTATCCCGGTGGCCGAGACCTTCAACGACTACATGTTCGACGTCGTTGGGCAGCTTAAGGCGGCAGGCATCCGGGCCGAAGTGGACATCTCCTCAGACCGGTTCCCCAAGAAGATCCGCACGGCAAGCAAGGACAAGATTCCCTTCGTCCTGATTGCAGGCGGTGAGGACGCCGAGGCCGGTGCGGTCTCGTTCCGCTTCCGCGACGGCAGCCAGGACAACGGCGTGCCGGTGGCAGAGGCGGTCCGCAGGATTGTGGACGCCGTCAAGAACCGCGAGAGCTGACGGAACGGACACAGAGACGGTGCAGGAGAACACAGGAGCGGCGGCCGGGATTCCGGGCGACGCCGAGGTAACCGATGACTTCGGATTGGCGGGCGTGCCGGACGCGTTTCAGCGCCTGTGGACTCCGCACCGCATGGCCTACATCAAGGGCGGGCAGGATCAGTTCAAGAACAAGGACGACTGCCCGTTCTGTGTAGGGCCCACACGCTCGGACGAGGAATCCCTGATCGTGTACCGGGGAAGGACCTGCTATGTGGTCTTGAACCTTTTCCCGTACAACCCGGGGCACTTGCTGATATGCCCCTACCGCCATGTCCCCGACTACACGGACATCACGGTGGAGGAGACGGCAGAGTTCGCCGACCTCACCCAAACCGCCATGAGGGTACTGCGGAAAGTGTCCAACCCCAGTGGCTTCAACCTTGGGATGAACCAAGGCGTCACCGGTGGCGCGGGAATCGCAGCACATCTCCACCAGCACGTGGTTCCGCGCTGGGGTGGGGACGGCAACTTCTTCCCCATCATCGCCCAGACCAAGGCCATCACGCAGACATTGGACGAAGTCCGCAAGCTCGTGGCCGAAGCCTGGCCGGGGGAGTCGAATGCTCAATAGGCATGCGCGCGGCTTCTTCACATCACTTTTCACACCACTTGCGCGTTGGCTCCTCAAGATCGGCGTGTCCCCTGACGCGGTGACCATGGCGGGCACGGCCGGCGTGATTCTGGGCGGCCTTGTACTGTACCCGCTGGGGCACCTCTGGTGGGGTTCCGTGGTGGTGGCTTTCTTCGCCTTCTCCGACGTTGTTGATGGCATCATGGCACGGCTTCAAGGCAGGAGCGGAGGCTGGGGCAATTTCCTGGATTCCACCCTGGACCGATTGGCCGACGGAGCGATCTTTGCGGGCATTACCATCTGGTTCTTCACCCACGGTGAGGATCCGGCGATCGGAACTGCCGCCGTCGTCTGCCTTGTCCTGGGCATGGTTGTCTCCTATGCTAGGGCAAAAGCTGAATCACTGGGCTATCAGGCCAGTGTGGGCATCGCGGAACGGGCTGAGCGTTTGGCATCCGTACTGCTCATTACGGGCCTGACCGGTTTGGGCCTCCCGCCCGTGGTGCTGTTCGGGACACTGGTCCTGCTGGCATTGGCGAGCGTCGTGACCATCATCCAGCGGATGTCCGCAGTGCACCGGCAGGCCCTGGCCGAGACTGACGAAGCTGCTGCCGGCTAGCGACTAACCTCCCACCCGTTCGCAGGGAACTGGCAAACGGCCAAACCCGTCCCTTGGCTGTTGTGCACCTGTCCTACCACAGCCCCGTTTGTTGCCCGTCAAGAGGGTAATGAATGTACTGCCACCATGGAACGTGCGACTACTATTACTAGTACTTGGTCACCTTGACCTGAAATCCGGTGTGCGCTGATTGCGGTCGTGTGGCTGCGCGTGCCTCCGGCAAAAAGGTCGTTTATCTACCCATAGGGGTTTTTGTGTCTACACCAGATGTAAGCAACGAAGCCGGTTCGTCCGCGAACAGCGTCACGGGCAGCAGCCGCGTAAAGCGGGGCATGGCGGAGATGCTCAAGGGCGGCGTCATCATGGACGTCGTTAACGTCGAGCAAGCCCGCATCGCCGAGGACGCCGGTGCCGTGGCTGTCATGGCGCTCGAGCGCGTTCCGGCCGATATCCGTGCCCAGGGCGGCGTGTCACGCATGTCCGATCCCGACATGATCGATGCGATCATCGCTGCCGTGTCCATCCCGGTGATGGCCAAGGCCCGGATCGGCCACTTCGTCGAAGCCCAGGTCCTGCAGTCCCTCGGTGTTGACTACATCGACGAGTCCGAGGTCCTGACCCCGGCTGACTACATCAACCACATCGACAAGTGGAACTTCACCGTTCCCTTCGTCTGTGGTGCCACCAACCTGGGTGAGGCCCTGCGCCGCATCAACGAGGGTGCGGCGATGATCCGTTCGAAGGGCGAAGCCG
>NZ_JABMCX010000460.1 GCF_013179505.1 Paenarthrobacter sp. CM16
GCATGCACCTGCTGCTGGCACCGGCTACCCGGCCCATCCCGCACTTCACCCCGCGGCTGGGCACGTCCTTGATCAAGTACATGTTCTCCCTGCCCGGCAAGGACCGTATTGTGGTGGAGCCCGACTCCCGCAATGCCAAAGCCCTCCGTCGTTTGGAAGCTACCTGCTTTGAGCTTGGCCCCATCATCCAGCTCGCCGAGAAGGAAGCCCAGCTCGGATTCCTGACGAGGGCAGGCTTTGATGAGATCCAGGAGCAGCAGGCCCGCTAGCGCCAGACGAAACTCCAGGTTCCCGCGCCGACGGCTGCGAGCACTGCACCGGCGGCGATGAGAAGCCCGCCAAGGACCACCCATACGTCCAGCAGTGAGTACGTGGATTCGCGTGCCCAGGTTCGCTGCCCGCCGCCGAAGCCGCGCGCTTCCATGGTCACCGCCAAACGCGACGCCCTCCTCACGGCCTGGACCAGTAACCCGAAGCTCTGGCCGAGAGTAGCCTTCAACCGTTGGAACGGGCTGCCTTGGGAACCGACACCACGGGCGCGGCGGGCCATGCCGATTGTCTGCCATTCTTCTGCCATCAGGCCCACCAGCCTCATGGCTGCCAGGGAGCCCAGGACAAATCGGTGCGGCAGCTTGGCCTTTTGCGCCAGCGCATCGGCCAGATCAGTCGGGTCCGTGCAGGTCATCAGCAGGATCGCCGGTAAGGCAATCGCCAAACCGCGCAGCATGAAACCCAGCCCCAGTTCAAGGGAACCTTCGCTGATGGACCAGAGTCCGACGTCGAGCAGTACAGCGCCGCTGTCCGCCGCCACGATCGCCGTGCTCCAGCCGCCAATCGCTGCCGCCATGATCAAAGGCCAGGCCCGCTGCCACAAAAGGCGTACAGTGAGGCCGGCCAGCGGGAAGAGCGCCAGTTCCGCAAGGAGTGCTGTTGACGCCGATACCCAGTCGATGGACAAGGCCAGCACCAGGGAAATCAGGAAGACCGACACGAACTTGGCCAAGGGGTTGGCGCGGGTCAGCAGGGCGTGGTTTCCGCGAATGTTCAAAGCATCCCTCACGCCGCACCCGCTTCCTGATGCGTGGCCTCACCTTGGGAGATCGGGCCGAGCCGCAGTTCCGTGCCTCCGAGTACTGCACTGAATTCCTGGTCGTGGGTCACGGACACCACCGCCGTACCGGCATCCAACAGCTCCGAAAGAAAGGACGCCAGCTCGGCCCAGGTATTGGCGTCCTGGCCGAACGTTGGCTCATCGAGCACCAGGACCTTGGGGTGAGCAGCCAGGACAGTGGCCACCGAAAGCCGCCGCTTCTCGCCCCCGGAGAGCGTGTAAGGGTTGGCATCCACCAGGTGTGTGAGTCGCAGCCGCTCCAGGAGCTCGTCCACGCGTTCCTCACCGTGGCCCAAATGCCTGGGACCAAACATCAATTCGTCCAGCACGTTGCCTGTGACGAACTGGTGCTCCGGTTCCTGGAACACCGTGCCGATACGGGAGATCAGCTGCTCCGCCTTCCACTTGTAAGGGTCAATACCCGCACCCTCGGAAAGCTCGACGGCGGCACTCACCGTACCGTCCACCGGCGCCAAAAGACCGGCCAACGTGAGAGCAAAAGTGGACTTGCCGGCACCGTTCGGTCCTGTGACCGTCAGGGCTTGGCCTGCCCTGACCTGTGCACTGACCCCGGATTGCGCGGGGACGGGCGGGATGGTTTTGAAGCCCTTGCGCCGCGGTTTTTCCCGGGACACGGCCAGATCCTGGGTTGCCAGGAGAAGCTGCGCGGTGTCGGGCTGGTTCAGGCGGCCCCGGGTTGCAGGAACGTACCCCGGCACCCAGACACCGGCCGACATCAGCATGGTGCGGGCTTCGGACAGGACCTGGTCCGGTGGGCCGTCCAAGAGGACGCCGGCGGTTGCCCCAGGCGCCAGGACCACAATCCGGTCCACCAGGTCCTTCCATACGGACACCCGGTGTTCCACAACCACCAAGGTGGCACCGGTCTTATCCAGGCAGCGCCGAACAGCATCACGGACTTCCAGCACTCCGGCCGGATCCAGGTTGGCCGTCGGCTCGTCCAAGAGGATCAGGCCGGGGCGCATCGCCAAAATACCGGCAAGCGCAAGGCGCTGCTTTTGGCCTCCGGACAGTGCCGCCGTCGGGTGATCCAGTGGCAAACCGCCGCCGGCAGCGGTGCGCAACCCGACGTCGTCGAGCGCTTCATGGACGCGGGACCAAATCTCCTCGCGCGGAACGGCAAGGTTTTCCGCGCCGAAAGCGACGTCGTCACCCAACCGGGACAGCACCACTTGAGTCTCGGGGTCCTGCTGCATCAGCCCTGCGCGCCCACGTTGCTCGCGGGGCACAACACCGTCGATCAGCAGGGAGCCGGTCTCGTCA
>NZ_JABMCX010000461.1 GCF_013179505.1 Paenarthrobacter sp. CM16
CAAACGTGAGTGGCCCCGTACGGTCTTTGCCCTGACCCAGGGCGAAGGCAACGTTGTGCCGCAGGTCCTGACACTGGTCCAGCTCTCGCCGCGCGAAAACTACAAGCTGTGGGGCAGCGCTCCGTTGCAGCCGGGCACCAACTTCCCGTCGTTCCCTGTTCCCCGCGAAGGAACTGAACCAGTACCTGCCGGCGACAACACCGGCCTGGCCTACAGCGGCAACGAGGCTTTGGGCATCCTGGCCGAAATGCTGACCACGCCCGACTCCCCGAACCGCAGCAAGCTGGCTGACGGCCAGGCCTCCCCGTACATCGCCGGGGCCTTGGCTTACCAGGCAGACACCGTAAAGAACGGGACCAGCGCCAACTTCAAGTTCACCCACACGCCTGTGACCAACCAGACCGTGGTGCTGCGCACCGCTGACGGCGGCGCCCTGGTGGTGGGCCGGCTTGACTTCGCCTTCGAGGGCACGCCCAAGGCAGCAGGAGACAAGCTCTTGCTCGAGGACGACTCTGCCGTTTTTGCCGGGGGTAAGGAAACCACAACGGGCATGGTGCTGAACTTCGCCGAGTCCGTGGCGGTCTACATTCCGCCGGCAGGATCTGCCGATCCCATGAAGCTCGTGGCAGCTACCCGTGGCTTGGTGGGGGCCAGCTTCAAGTAGGCAATGACGCTGCAGGCAGCGGCTAGAGTGGATGGTATGAGTTCGCCCGGATACCGACCCACTCCAGCCGCTGCCAGCCAGCTCAACCTTCGCGGCGCCGTAGACCTTTCGTCTCTGCGCCGCCCGGCCGCACCCCCGGCGCCGCCCGCTCCAGCGGACAGTTCCGCACGCGACGCCGCCGCCCACGGTGATGACACCCATGAAGGCGCCGGCAGGGCGCCAGTTCGGGTGGACGCCACCGAAACCAACTTCCAGGATCTGGTGCAGTTGTCTGCACAGATTCCTGTCCTCTTCCTTCTCTGGTCCCGCTATGCACCGGAATCGCCGGCAGTCCTCGAAGCCACTGAGCGCGTCGTGGAAAGTTACGGCGGTCGGCTGGTTCTCGCCGCGGCCGACGTCGATGCCTTCCCGCAACTGGCCCAGGCCTTCCAAGTGCAGGCTGTCCCCACGGCAGTGGCCGTGGTGAAGGGCCAACCGGTTCCGCTTTTCCAGGGTCCCGCCGATGACGGGCAGATCCGCGACCTCGTGGAGGAGCTCCTCAAGGTAGCTGCTGCGAACGGCGTTACCGGAAGTATTGGTGACGCCGCCGGCCAAGGCGAAGACGCTGAGCCTGAGCCCCTCCCGCCCCTGCACCAGGCCGCCCTGGATGCGATTGAGGCCGGTGACTACGCCGCAGCTGCTGCATCCTACAAGCAAGCGCTCCTTGAGCAGCCGGCCGACGCTGACGCCAAAGCCGGGCTGGCCCAGGTTGAGCTGATGGCCAGGCTGGAAAACCTTTCCGCCCCCGAGGCGGAAAGCCTCCGTGATCTCGCCGCCCGGGAGCCGGATAACCTTGACGCCCAGCTGGGCGTTGCTGACCTCGACGTTTCCGGGGGACACGTTGAGGACGCTTTCAGCCGCATCATCACGTTCATCGGTAGGAACTTCGGCCCCGAACGCGAGACTGCGCGCGTACGGCTTCTTGAACTCTTCGAGGTAGTCGGCACCACGGACCAGAGGGTTGCCAAGGCCCGTCAAGGACTTGCGAGGGTTCTTTTCTAGTGCCTTCCGCACTGTTCTCCCCACTGCAGCTGCGCTCACTGAACATCCCGCACCGGGGGTGGGTATCTCCCATGTGCCAGTACAGCTGCCATCCGGAGACCGGCGAGGGCGTCCCCAACGACTGGCATCTGATGCACTTGGGTTCCTTCGCCGCCGGTGGTGCCGCTTTGATCATGAGCGAGGCAGCAGCAGTCAACGCCGTGGGCAGAATCAGCCCGTTGGATGCAGGCCTGTACTCAGATGAGCAGGCTGCGGGGTGGGAACGCATTGTTGATTTTGTCCATCGGCATGGTGCCGTGGACTGCAGGATCGGGGCCCAGTTGGCCCACGCGGGGCGCAAGGCCTCCACGTATTGGCCGTTCGCCGATCAGTCGGGCTCTGTGCCATTGTCCGACGGCGGTTGGGTGACCGTGGGACCGGGGCCCCGGCCATTCGATGGCTACGCCGCTCCGGCGACGATGAGCGAGAACGAGATCCTGGATGTAGTGGACGACTTTGCTGCAGCGGCCTCCCGGGCCGTTGCCGCGGGTTTTGACACCGTGGAGATTCACGGCGCCCACGGATACTTGTTGCACCAGTTCCAAAGCCCCCTCATCAATACCCGGACTGATAGTTGGGGAGGGAACGAGGACGGGCGCAACAAACTCCTGCTCAGCGTGGTGGACGCTGTCCGCAACACCATCCCG
>NZ_JABMCX010000462.1 GCF_013179505.1 Paenarthrobacter sp. CM16
CACGCAGTCCACCCGGTGACAGTACAGGACGAGTTCAGAAAGGGCGGCTACCACACACAGGCAATCGGCAAGATGCATGTGTGGCCGGAACGCTCCAGGCTCGGCTTCGATGACGTGATCCTTCACGACGGCTACCTTCATCACGCGCGGCGGGAACACCGGCAGCACTTTGCCATGTTTGACGACTACGTGCCGTGGCTCCGGAGGCAACCGGGGGTGGGCCCCGAAGCCGAATATTTCGATCACGGCGTGAACTGCAACTCAATCGTTGCCAGGCCTTGGGACAAAGCGGAAAACCTGCACCCTACCCACTGGATCGGAACTCAGGCCATCGAATGGATGCACCGCCGGGACCCCGTGAAGCCCTTCTTCCTCTACCTGTCCTTCCACCGTCCGCACCCACCGTACGATCCGCCATCGTGGGCGTTTGAGCAATACCTCGGCATTCCCGACTATGAGACCGTGCTGGGGAACTGGGAGCATCATTGGGACGATCACCGGAAGGACGGTGACTACCAAGCGAGCTATGGCCGGATCCCGGACCATGTTGTCCACCGCGCGAGGGCCGGCTACTACGGGCTGATGGCGCAGATTGACCTGCAGGTCAACCGCATCCGGGAGTCGTTGGCGGCCTTCGGGCTGGATGAGAATACGGTGATCGCCTTCACCAGCGACCACGGTGAAATGATGGGCGACCACCGAATGTTCCGCAAAGCGGTTCCGTACGAGGGGTCCGCACGGGTTCCCTTCATCATTGCCGATGCCCCGGCAGCGCCGGACGCAGCCCGTGGGACTGTAGTGGAACACGTAGTGGAACTTCGTGACATCATGCCCACGCTGCTGGATCTCGCGGGCCTGCCCATCCCTGACTCCGTGGATGGAGTATCCCTTGCGCCTCTGGTGCGCGGGGAAAACACCCACGCCGTCCGGGAGGTCCTGCACGGCGAACACGTTTACTGGGGGCAGAACCTCCACTGGTTGACCGATGGCCATCACAAGTACATTTGGGGGTCAGGGAAGGGCACAGAAGAACTGTTCAACCTCGACGCCGACCCCCAGGAACGATTCAACCTCGCCGAAGACCCCGCACACCACCACCAACTGCGACTATGGCGCGGACGGATGGTGGAAACTCTCCAGGACCGGGAGGAGGGTTACGTAGTCGACGGCGCGCTGGTTCCCGGCGTGCCGGTGGTCGCCATGCTGCGGCATGCCCGTGAAAAGGCCCAAGCCACACTTCCCATGGGCTAATTGCCGTAGAACACCTTCTCGAACACACCCCTGGTCCGCCGGCTGAGCCTTAGGTAGTCCTCTTCGAACTGGCCCGCGTTTCCGGGAGCGTAGCCACACCAACGCGCGGCAGCCTCAAGGTCCTTCCGCGACGACGGCAGGAGATCCGAAGCCCGTCCCGTGACAATCACATTCGCTGACCGGATCCGGCTGGCAAAACGCCAGGCATCCCGCAGAAGCGCGGCGTCCTCCTGACTGATGAAGTCCAGCTTTTCCGCGCCTTCAAGGGCTTCAACGGTGGACGTGGTCCTGAGTTCCGCATGCTTTCCGGCGTGCTGCAGCTGGATCAACTGAACCAGCCATTCGACGTCGCTCAGGCCGCCGCGCCCAAGCTTGACGTGACGCGCAGGGTCAGCGCCACGTGGCAGCCGTTCTGATTCGACGCGTGCCTTGACCCGACGGACTTCCCGCACATCCTGTTCCGCCAGCTCCTGAGGGTAGCGGATCGGATCGATGAGCTTGAGGAAATCGGCAGCCAACTCATCGGAGCCAGCCATGGGGCGGGCCCGCAGCAGTGCTTGGGCTTCCCAGATGAGCGACCACCGGCGATAGTACTCCGCATACGACTCCAAGGAGCGGACCATTGCGCCGTTCTTACCCTCGGGCCGGAGGTCCGCGTCCACCATCAGGACCCGTTCAGCCATGATCGCAGGCTTGAGCGGCTGGGTGAGGAAGCTGGAGACTTTCGCGACGATCGCCGTCGCCTGCTCCTGGGCTTCGGCATCAGCAAAACCGGGCCGGGCGCGATGTACATAGATGACATCCGCGTCCGAGCCGTAGCCGATCTCCCGGCCACCTTGACGTCCCATGGCAACTACCAAAACATCTGTTTTCAGCGGACCATCGGAGGCCACCACGGCTTCCGCTACGTGCAGCGCCCCCAAGACAGCGGCCCGATCGGTTTCGGCCAGGGCAAGGCCAACCGCGTCCTGGTCCAGCAATCCGGAGCTGTCGGCAATCGCAGTCCGCAGGATCTCGCGGCGCCGGATCAGGCGAATGAGCCTCATGGCGCTTTCGGGATCCGGGTGGCGGGACAGCTTTGACTGGATTTCCTGCCACTGGGCTTCGAAGCTGATGGGAACCA
>NZ_JABMCX010000463.1 GCF_013179505.1 Paenarthrobacter sp. CM16
TTCCGCGGCGTTTGCCTCAGCCACCACCACATCCGGATGCCCGGCTTGGACTGCCGCCATCACCGCCGGAAGTATCCCCCGTACCGGCCTCAACCTGCCGTCCAATCCCAGTTCCGCGATGAAAACCGTCCCACCGATGGACCGGACATCATTGGCAGCGCAAAGAACGGCCATGGTGATGGCCAGGTCGAAGCCGGAACCCCTTTTAGGAAGGGACGCCGGTATGAGATTCGCTGTGATCTTGCGCCGGCTCAAGGGAATCCCTGAGTTTTGAGCCGCGGACCTGATTCTTTCCTTCGCTTCATTCAGTGCGGCATCGGGCAGGCCCAGAATGACAAAGTTGGGAAGTGTCTGGCCGATGTCGGCTTCAACCTCCACGATGTACCCGTTGAGGCCCACCAGCGCAACGCAGTAGCTGCGTCCCACTCCCACTCAGCCCACACCCCGCAAGTGGTCAAGCTCAGGCCCGCCCGTGCCGTTGTCGATGACTGAGACGACATCGACACGTCTTCGGGGCGCTTTCAGCTCATGTTCCCGGCACCATGATGAAGCCAACCTGTGGAGCCGGGCCAACTTGGCAGAGCCCACCGCTTCAAAGGGATGACCGTAGTCCAGGCTCCGGCGGGTTTTGACTTCAACAACCACCAGGGTGTCGCCCTCGATCGCGACGATGTCGATTTCACCGTCTGCGCATCGCCAATTCCGATCAACGATCCGCATCCCCTGGTTTTCCAGGAAACCGGCCGCAAGTGCCTCGCCGTTCCGGCCCAGCAGGTCTTTTGCTCTCATGACCACCACCTCCGATGACCAGCTTTCCGTCTGGTGGCGGTAAGCGGCAGGGGCGCAGGAGGCTATGTGGGTAAACCCACCCGGAGCACTGCTGTGGAGGAAGAGTCAGCAGTTAGTTGCCCAGATCACCGAGGTCTCCGAGGCCCCCATCCTTCGGCAAGGCGAGGTCTTCGCTGCGGGGCAGTTCTTCGACGTTGACGTCCTTGAACGTAATGACGCGGACATTCTTGACGAACCGGGCTGAACGGTAAACATCCCACACCCACGCATCCTGCAGGGTCAGGTCAAAGTAGACTTCGCCATCCGCGCTGCGGGCCTGTAGGTCCACGTGATTGGCCAGGTAGAAACGCCGCTCAGTTTCCACAACGTAGCTGAACAGACCGACAACGTCCCGGTACTCGCGGTAGAGCTGAAGCTCCATATCGGTTTCATAGTTCTCAAGGTCCTCGGCGCTCATACTTCCATCTTGCACTATCTGCCGGGCGGCAGCCGCCACCGAAGGCCTCACATCGGCGCCGGTCAGGCCGCAGCGCCGAACTGTAGGTACTCAGTCAGCCTCGGGCCCCGTGAGGTTCCAGCTGGTCCGGTGATAGGCGCTGGGCCCTTGGAGCCGGATCATGTCCCTGTGGGCGGAGGTGGCATAGCCCTTGTTTTCGTTCCATCCGTAGGCAGGGACCTCCGAGTGGAGGTCCACCATGATACGGTCACGGGCCACCTTGGCAAGGACACTGGCGGCGGCGACACTGAGGCAGCTCATGTCCGCCTTGACCCGGGTATGGACGGGTGCTTCGCACCAAGGGCCCAGGGCCGGCTCGTCAAAGAGGGAGGCCTGGACATCCGGCGACAACCAATTGTGGCTGCCATCCAGCAGAACAACATCGGGGGTGACACCGCCGGCCAGGATCTCGCACCACGCCCGGGTGCCCGCCAGGCGAAGTGCGGCAATGATGCCAATGTCATCGATTTCCCGCGCCGAGGCATGCCCCACCGCCGAGGCAACTGCCCAGTCACGGACCAGGGGCTCCAGCCTGTCACGGTCCTCGGGCTTGAGAAGTTTGCTGTCCCGGACATCGGCCAACAAGCCATGGTCCTCGAGGCTCACCACGGCTATCCCTACACTGACGGGCCCCGCCAGCGCCCCGCGGCCCACCTCGTCCACGCCGGCCAGCAACCGGACACCGGGCGACAAGAAGGACCGTTCCACGTCAAGGGTGGGGAAACCCACAGGGCTCTTGGCCTTGGTGGCGGGTTTGGCCTTCTTGTTGCTCTTGGCCGGAGACTTGGCCTGGGTCTTGATCTTGGAGCCGGCAGCCGTTGTTGCCATTATTTTGCCGGGGTGCTCTCGGGGACGTCGCGGAAGACGTCCGGGAAGTTGTCGAGGTAGGTCCAGCGATTCACGGGCCAGGCAATGACAGTAGCCCGACCTTCAATGTCTTCGATGTTGATGAAGCCGCCGTTGCTCTCCTGGTGCGCCCGGGAGTCTGCCGAATGATTACGGTTATCACCCATTACCCAGACCTTGCCCTCTGGAACAACAATGTCGAACGCATTCGGCTGCGGTATCTCGGCAGGGTTGATG
>NZ_JABMCX010000464.1 GCF_013179505.1 Paenarthrobacter sp. CM16
CCGAGGGACTGGGCCAGGCGTTCAACTTTGACCTCCTGCAGTCGGACTACGACGCCGGGTCGTTCCGGAAGATCATCACGGACAACCTCGTGGCTGCCAAGGAATCGGGGGCCTCCTCCACGTGGGTGTTCTCCAACCACGATGTTGTCCGCCATGCCACCCGTTACGGCCTGCCCAAGGGTGGATCGGTAGCGCAGGGAACCAATGCGGCGCAGGACATCACCGGCGGCGAACCCAAGGGCCAGGACGGCAAGGGCTGGCTGCTGGCCGGCGCGCCGGCTGAAGAGCTCGACGTCGAACTCGGCTTGCGTCGTGCCCGCGCCGCGACGCTCCTGCTGCTCGCGCTTCCCGGTTCTGCCTACCTCTACCAAGGTGAGGAACTCGGCTTGCGCGAAGTCGCGGAAATTCCTGACTCCGAACGCCAGGACCCGTCCTTCTTCCGCAATCCCGGCGTTGAAATTGGCCGTGACGGTTGCCGTGTACCGCTGCCGTGGACCGCAGAAGGCCCGTCTTTCGGTTTCGGTGCGGGTAAAGCACATCTTCCACAGCCGGAGTGGTTCAAGGACTACGCAGTGTCCACGCAGGACGGAGTGGAAGGTTCCACGCTGGAGCTTTACAGGAAGGCACTGCACTTGCGCAGCGAACTCCAGACCAGCGAGGAACTTGAATGGGTAGAGACCGCGAACCAGGACGTGCTGCACTTCAGCCGCCCGGGTGGCTGGCACGTCATCACTAACTTCGGCAGCGAAGCTGTTGAACTGCCTGCAGGGGATGTAGTGGTAACCAGCGGTCCGCTGGAGGATGGCAAGCTGCCTTCGGACACCACCGCATGGATTGTCAGCAACGCGTAAGCGCCGGGGACAAGACGGGACACCGGGGCTGAATACTGAAGTCATGACGAATGCGAACGGGCGGGGACGCCTCATATACGGCTGCATGGGACTCGGCGGCCCATGGGATGGTACCTCCTACGGCGCCGGGGAGATTGATCAGGCCGCTGCGGTGGTTGAAGCCGCCCAGGGGATTGGCATTGAACTTTTCGATCATGCGGATATCTATCGCAGCGGAAAGTCCGAGGCCGTCTTTGGTGAAGTCCTCGCCCGTTCGCAGGGTCTGCGGGAGAAGATCCAGCTGCAGACCAAATGCGGAATCAGGCTGGGGGAGCGCGGACTCCAGACGCATTACGACCTCAGCCGTGAGGCCATCCTTGAACGGGTCAACGGGAGCCTCAAACGACTCCAGACGGATTACGTGGACGTACTGCTCCTGCACCGGCCCGATCCGTTGATGGAGCCGCGCGAGGTGGCGGACGCCGTCGGGCAGTTAATGGCGGAAGGCAAGGTGCGGCAACTGGGCGTGTCCAATATGTCCGGCGCCCAGATCGCCTTCCTGCAGGACCAGTTGGAGACGCCGATCGTGGCGAACCAGCTGGAAATGAGCCTGCTGCACCGGGACTGGCTGGAGAGCACTGTGCTGGTCAACCACGCAGAAGGGGCGGGGTACAGTTTCCCGCACGGAACCCTGGAGCACTGCATGGCTGGGGGAATTGAACTTCAGGCGTATGGTTCCTTGGCGCAAGGGCGATATACGGGTGCACCGGCTGCGGAGTTATCGCCGGCGGAGTCGGCGGCCGCGGAGATGCTTGAAAAATTGGCGGGGGAGAAGGACACCACGCCGGAGTCAGTGCTGCTGGGCTGGCTGATGAAGCACCCGGCCGGCATCTCGCCGGTGATCGGCACTACCAATCCCGGGCGCATCAAGGCATGTAGCGATGCCGCCTCAGTTGCCGCCACCATGACTCGTGCCCAGTGGTATGGACTGTGGGTGACAGCCCGGGGAAACAACATCCCCTAACCCCGGTTTTAGCCCAACTGAGTCGCAGTTGTGCGCGTTATGACCTCTCAAACGCGCACAACTGCGACTCAGTTGGGTGGGGACAGCAACACATGGCTACGAGTCGCCGCTGATCGGAGCCACCACGGAGTAGCTGCTCGAGTCACCCTGCAATGCCTGGCTGGGCTTGCCGTCGATGCTCACCGGAATGTCGCCCGCGATGGTCACGCGGTTGAGTTTGCGCGGCTGGCCATCGTAGTTGTCAGGGGCATAGTGCTGGGTGATGCGGTTATCGAACAGGACCACCTGGTTGGGCTCCCAGTTCACCCTGACCACGTTCTCCGGACGCGTCACGTAAGCCTGCAGCAGGCGGATGATGTCCTTGGATTCGGTGTTGGACAGCCCCACAATCCGTAGCCGCTGCGCGAAGCCCCCAATGAACAATCCGCGCTCGCCGGTCAGGGGGTGGACCCGCACCACGGGGTGGGCGGTTTCGAACTTCAGGCGGGTGAACTCCTTGCGGCGCT
>NZ_JABMCX010000465.1 GCF_013179505.1 Paenarthrobacter sp. CM16
GGCAGGCCCTGACCAGCTGCTCGGTGTAGGCGCGCATGAACGGCTGGGTCATGGTCACCTGGCCGCGGTCCGGGAGAACAAAACGGGGTCCGCGGGTCCGGAAGTTCTTGATCAGGGAGAAGATGTAGTCCCAGCGTCCGGCGTTCAAACCGCTCGCGTGGTCGCGGAGTTCGTACAGGATCTCCTCCATCTCGAACGCTGCCGTGATGGTTTCGATCAGCACCGTGGCGCGGATGGTGCCCTGCGGGATGCCCAGCAAGTCCTGGGCCAGGACGAAGATGTCATTCCACAGCCGGGCTTCGAGGTGGTTCTCGATCTTCGGCAGGTAGAAGTACGGGCCCTTGCCCTGGGCCAGGAGGCGGCGGGCGTTGTGGAAGAAGAACAAACCGAAGTCCACAATGCCGCCGGCAATGGGCTTGCCATCGATCAGCATGTGCTTC
Organism: Paenarthrobacter sp. CM16; assembly: GCF_013179505.1. Taxonomy (GTDB): domain Bacteria; phylum Actinomycetota; class Actinomycetes; order Actinomycetales; family Micrococcaceae; genus Arthrobacter. The sequence continues at coordinate 441 of NZ_JABMCX010000465.1, forward strand.
TCCGGCAAGTGCCAGCCACGGGGACGGACCACGATGGTGGGCAGGTCCTCGGCAGCTTTGAGTTTGTACTCCTTGCCCTCAGGGGAGGTGAAGTCGATCCGGCGTTCCAGAGCGTCGGTCAGGTTCAGCTGGCCCTGGATGACGTTTCGCCACGTCGGCGTGGAGGAGTCTTCCATGTCGGCGAGCCAGACCTTCGCCCCCGAGTTCAGGGCGTTAATGGTCATTTTCTTATCCACGGGGCCGGTGATCTCCACGCGGCGGTCCTCCAAACCCGGAGCCGGGGGAGCGACGCGCCAGCTCGGGTCATTGCGGATGCCCTCAGTTTCCGGGCGGAACCGCGGATCCTGGCCGCCGGAAATCTGGTTGCGACGGGCATGCCGTGCCTGCATCAGCTCCTGGCGACGATCCGCCGTAGCCCTGTGCAACTTGCCAACGAACTCAAGGGCGTCCGGCGTGAGGACCTCGTTCTGCCGGCAAATGGGCTGCGCGGTGATAGTGATGCCATTGATGGTGAAGTTGTCAGTGAAGCTGTTCATTTCAATCTCTCCTTGAGAAGCAAAGTTCGACGGCGGCACTTGGCTGGTTTGGGTCCTGGCTTGGGTCCGGCCTTCGGACCGGAATTGCTCTGCCTGCTATTCCCCTTATGCGGGTTTGACCTCGCTGAGCGAGGACAAACCCTGATAAGGGGGCCCTTTTACGCAGGCTGCCGCAATACCGGCCTCTGCGGCCTGGTGCCTGCCTCCCCGATACCGAGCGACCCAACGGTCGATCAAGGTGATCCGGAAGCGTGCGTAAAAGGGGCCCTATCCCCGCCGTCGACCGAGCTTTGCGAGGTCTATCGGCGGGGATGGGGAATAGCACGCGGAGGATTGCCTTGATCGACCTCCGCAGGTAGAGCGTTGCCGGTCCCTAGGCCGGAGGCAACCGGAGTCGGGGACCGCCGTCGGAAGTGGTTAGTGGAACTGGCCTTCTTCGGTGGATCCCACCAGGGCCAGGGTGGATGCGTTCGGGTTGAGCGCTGTGGCGATGTCGTCGAAGTAGCCGGTGCCGACTTCGCGCTGGTGCTTGGTGGCGGTGTAGCCGCGGGATTCGGAGGCGAATTCCTTTTCCTGGAGTTCGACGTAGGCGCTCATGCCTTCACGGGCGTAGCCGTGGGCGAGGTCGAACATCGAGTAGTTCAGGGCGTGGAAGCCGGCCAGGGTGATGAACTGGAACGTGAAGCCCATGGCACCGAGTTCGCGCTGGAACTTCGCGATGGTGGTGTCATCCAGGTGCTTGCGCCAGTTGAAGGACGGGGAGCAGTTGTAGGAGAGCATCTGGTCCGGGAAGTCGGCTTTGACCGATTCGGCGAACTTGCGTGCCAGTTCCAGGTCCGGGGTGCCGGTCTCCATCCAGATGAGGTCGGAGTACGGTGCGTAGGCCTTGGCACGGGCGATGCAGGGCTCGATGCCGTTGCGGACCTTGTAGAAGCCCTCGGCAGTGCGCTCGCCGGTAGTGAATTCCTGGTCGCGCTCGTCAACGTCCGAGGTGATCAGCGTTGCTGCTTCGGCGTCGGTGCGGGCGATCACCACGGTCGGTGTACCGGCGACGTCGGCTGCCAGGCGGGCTGCGTTCAGGGTCCGGATGTGCTGCTGGGTGGGAATCAGGACCTTGCCGCCGAGGTGTCCGCACTTCTTTTCCGAAGCAAGCTGGTCTTCCCAGTGAACGCCCGAGGCACCGGCGGTGATCATGGATTTCATGAGCTCGTAGGCGTTGAGCGGGCCACCGAAGCCGGCTTCGGCGTCGGCGACGATCGGGACCAACCAGTCCTCAACAGTCTTGACGCCCTCGGCATATTCGATCTGGTCTGCGCGGAGCAGGGCGTTGTTGATGCGGCGGACAACCTGGGGGACCGAGTTGGCCG
>NZ_JABMCX010000466.1 GCF_013179505.1 Paenarthrobacter sp. CM16
GGTGTTGCGTGCAGGACCCGGTCCAGTTGCCCCTGGCCCACAATGACATGCATTTCCCGGCCCAGGCCGGAATCGGACAGAAGCTCCTGAATATCGAGGAGCCGGCACGGCGCACCATTGATGGCGTACTCGGATCCACCGGTACGGAACAGCGTCCTGGAGATCGTGACTTCGCTGTACTCGATAGGAAGGGCGTTGTCGGCATTGTCTATGGTGAGGGCCACGTGGGCTCTTCCCAGCGGGGGCCGGCCGGATGTTCCGGCGAAGATGACATCCTCCATCTTGCCGCCGCGGAGGGTCTTGGCACCCTGCTCCCCCATCACCCAGGCCAAGGCATCCACCACGTTGGATTTGCCTGACCCGTTGGGACCGACAACAGCAGTGACTCCGGGCTCGAAGTCGAACGTCGTGGCCGACGCGAACGACTTGAATCCTCGGACAGTCAAACTTTTCAAGTGCAAGGCGCTTCGGATCTCCTGGGTGGCCCGGGTGGTTGTGTCCCCTAAATCTACTGCCGTTTGAACGAAATCCACGGATCTGTTGCCGGAACGCCTTGTGGTCGGCAAGCCACGCCCCTACACTCCTGCCAAGGGCTACTTGGCTTGTTGGTTCCGGTGATCCTGCCGCAGCATGAATTTCGGTTCGGCTGTTGCGGGATCAGGTCCCGATGTTCGGAACGTCAAGACAAGTGTTGATGGCCTGTGTTGCACAACTGAAGATCTTGGTTTGACCCTGGCTGGGGAGCGGCAAGCAGGGACCGTGCGTGAAATCGCGGACCCGTATTCGCTTTTTCGGCGCGCCACCCCCAGGAGTTCTGATGCCCGGTACTTCATCCACCCGACCCCTGCGAGTCTTCAAGGGCTTTTTAGTCCCCTTGGTGATCGCCACGGTGGCAGCCCTCTTACCCTTCACTGCCCCGGCAGCTGTAGCCGCAGGGCCCTGTGATCCCGTGGTCAACCCCGTGGTGTGCGAGAACTCCAAGACAGGAAGTCCCCCCTCCGAGTGGGACATCGATGGTGCGGGCGATGACACCATCCAGGGATTTTCCACGGAGATCAGCGTCAACGCCGGCCAACCCATCCGTTTCAAGGTTGACACCAACGCACCCAGCTACACCATCGCGATCTACCGGACAGGCTGGTACGCCGGCAACGGAGCCCGAAAGATCGCCGATGTCACGCCTTCAGTCCTCCGGCAAAACCAACCTGCTTGCCGGACCGATGTCACCACCGGAATTTACGACTGTGCTACCTGGGCGGTGTCCGCAACGTGGCAAGTGCCCTCCACTGCTGTGTCCGGCGTGTACATTGCGCTTCTCCGGCGTCCCGACACCGGCGGTATGAGCCACATCACGTTCATAGTCCGCAACGACGGTAACCGATCCGCCGTAGTCTTCCAGACCGCGGACCAGACCTGGCAAGCCTACAACTCCTACGGCGGCGCAGACTTTTACCAAGGAGTAAACGGCCGCGCCTATAAGGTCAGCTACAACCGTCCTGTGGCAACCAGGGGCGGTCCGGATGGCAGAGACTTCTATTTCGCCAACGAATACCCCATGGTGCGGTTCCTGGAACAGAACGGCTACGACGTCAGCTACATCAGCGGCCTTGATGCTGACCGTAACGGCAGCGAATTGCTGAACCATAAGGTATTCCTGTCAGTCGGACACGACGAATACTGGTCAGGTCCCCAACGCGCCAACGTCACGGCTGCGCGGGATGCAGGGGTGAATCTCCAATTCCTTTCGGGCAACGAAATGTACTGGAGAACACGGTTCGAGCCATCGATTGTTGACGGTGCCGCCAACCGCACGCTGACTTGTTACAAGGAAACGTGGGCAAATGAAAAGCTTGATCCCACTGCGCAGTGGACAGGCACGTGGCGCGACCCCCGCTTTGCGGCCCAAGCCAACGGCGGCGGCCTGCCTGAAAATGGCCTGACCGGAACGCTGTATATGTCCAACTTCTCAGACCTGCCCGTAAGGGTGTCCGCCGAAGAAGGTAAGACCCGCCTGTGGCGCAGCACCTCACTGGCCTCCATGGCTGCAGGATCCTCGGCCGCCCTTGCGCCCCACACTGTGGGCTACGAATCAAACGAGGACCTGGACAACGGATTCCGTCCAGCAGGTTTGATCCGGCTGTCCACCACCGTGGGAAACGTTCCACAATATCTCCAGGACTTCGGAAACACCGTAGCTCCGGGGACAACCACGCATAATCTCACCTTGTACCGGGCAGCCAGCGGCGCCTTGGTCTTCTCGGCCGGCAGCGTCCAATGGACCTGGGGCCTGGACCAAGTGCACGATGGCAATGGTGCTCCAGCCGACACCCGCATGA
>NZ_JABMCX010000467.1 GCF_013179505.1 Paenarthrobacter sp. CM16
AGTAGTTCTCCCCGACGGCGCGGGCCCAACCCGCACCCTCACGGGGGAAGTCCACCGCCCGGCCGTCGGCCATCACCCACCGGCACCCCTCATCAGTCAGGACCAGGTGCTGGTCCAGCACCGAAGCCCACCCCGGACCAAACACCCCAACAGTGCCCAGGCCCGAACCGAGAGAGTTATACATCCTAGTGACCGCCAAGTCCGCGGCCGCCCCGGCGAACCCCAGATCCGTTTCCGGTTCAATGAAATTCCCCGTGGCCGTGTTCACCGGATCATTGGCATACCCGGACGAGGGCATCGCCCCGGCCGCCGTGGGCGGGTCAATGACCAACCCCGTCCGGGTCCCCGAAACCCCCGCCGCGGCCAACGCCTCGTTCACCGCCGCATCCGACAGGGTCGAGACCGCACCCTCACCCCCGGCAGCAGCAAACGCGTCCGCGACCACCAACGCCCACGCCGCGTCCGCCTCATTCGCCGCCAAATACTGCCGGAACGCCGTCACCACACCCGCAGCGTCAATCCGGCCCCACCCGCACCGGTCCGCGAACGAAGACAACTCCGACTCCAAAGACCCCGGCACCGACGCAACACCCTCATCCAGACCACGCGAACCCGCCGCGAAAGTCCGCAACGACTCCGGACGCGCCGAGGACACCCCGCCCCCAAACCCGCCACCCGGGCCAGGGGGCACCCGCGACCCCGGCACCGGAGCCTCCGAAGGGAACGACGGCCCACTCCCGGGCTCCATATTCGGCCGCGCCTCCTCACCCCACAGGCTGTCACCAAACTGCTCAAGCCAGTTGCGGTTGTTATGCCGCCGCACCCACTCGTTGTTCTCCCGACGCCGGTCATCCTCTTCCCGCGCACGCTCGATCATGGTGCCCACATACCCGGCCACCGTCCGTAACGCCGCGGCCAAAGACTCCGCGTCCCGGGACGCCGTCACCGCGTTCGCCGCGAACACCTCCGAAAAATGCCCCCGGAAATCCTCCCCAGCCGAGGACACCAACGGCGTCCGCGACCCCGAATGCTCCTCAACCCGCGACGCTGCGGACTCAAAAGCACCCTTCACCGACTCAGCAACCCCATACACAAACCGGCCACCATGACCAACACCGGAATCCGGCAACAACGGCATCTCAACGAACTCGGTCACAACCACAGCCCCCCACAGAACAAGAACGCGAACAAAACCCAACAACCCACAACAACCCGCACCACAACCCACACGGCACGACCCCACACCACAACAACCCGCACAACAACCCGCGCTACAACCACCGGCGCTACAGCAAGACAGTGCAACGGCCGGGCAACCACACCACGCATCAACGCAGCACGATCACCCGGCCCCCACACTCACACCAAAAAAAGAATCAGGCCCCGCCACCAGCAGAGAAAATATCCTGCGAAATCTTCTGCAACTGACCCCGCAACTGCTCCAACTCTTCCTTGGCCTTATCCAACGCAGCCTTCGTCTCCGGCCACGTCGAACCACGGAACTCAGCAGCCAACGGACCATCCCACACATTCGGATCCGACAACACACGACCCTGGGCATCCAACGCCGAAATCTGATCCGTAAACCCACCAGTAATAATCGACTGCACCTGACCAATAGCAGCCTTGGCCTGCTCAGTAGACAACACACGCGACATAGAACTTTCCTCCCAATAAGAACAATCGCAACACCCAAACCAAACCAGCCCAGGCAACGCCCCCAAACTACCAACACCAACCAATAAATCCAACAAACAGACAAATCATTGTGGAAAAAACATGAACCTGCCTGCCACCTGCGGTGATACTTCGTAGATGGATTAGTCCAATCGGGAGCGCAACCTTATGATACTCAAGGCACCGTGAACGGAAAGAGGGGGACGATCCATGCCCAGGCAGGCTAGTTTTAACCAGTACAACCCGGGGCGTCGTATCCCCCCGGTCCGCGCTCTGGGCATCGCCCTGATAGCACTGGGACTGATCGCGACCACATCGTGCACCCAGCCACCCGAGCCGGAGCCGGTGTCCAACCCGGTCAAACTCTTGCAGAGCGTCCGTGTGGGCCTGTCCCCGGCCGCCGGAGTGCAGAAGATCGAAGGCACCACAATCTCGGTGTCCGCTGCGGGCGACTCCTCGGCGGAAAACACCACCTATGACACTGCCCAGGTTGTGGGCGAACTCCCGGTGCGCGTGAGCCTCCAGTACCGCGCCGGCGAAAAATCGGGTTCCGACCTCGCCGATTTGAAAGGCCACACCGGCCCGGTGGAGATCAACCTGACGCTTGAGAACCTCACGGTCAAACCACAGACCATCCAGTACGATGCCGCCGGCCAGGC
>NZ_JABMCX010000468.1 GCF_013179505.1 Paenarthrobacter sp. CM16
GAGATGGAACGTGTCATGGCGTCCACTACGTTGCCCACCGTCTTGTTGGGTGGAGACCCTGCGGGTACCCAGGATGAAATTTTCGCCAGTTGGCAGGCTGCCCTCACACTGCCCGGCGTTCAGGGCCTGACCGTCGGGCGGACACTTCTCTATCCGGCCGACGGCGACGTAGCCGGTGCTGTATCCATGGCAGCCTCGCTGCTCAACACCACAGGACCGGCAGTGCGGGTTTCTGATGAGCGCACCCTGACAGACCGTATTCCAGTGAAAGTATCGGAGTAGCCAACCATGGGTAAAGCAACCCGACGTATGACCGTGGCGCAAGCCGTGGTCGAGTACCTCTCCCGGCAGTACACCGTGGATTCCATCGATGGCGTGGAGTATCGTGACCGGCTCATTCCGGGCACCTTCGGCATTTTTGGTCACGGCAATGTGGCCGGCGTCGGCCAGGCGTTGAAGCAGTACCAAGCTGCTGACCCTTCGATCATGCCTTACTACCAGGGCCGCAACGAACAAGCCCAGGTGCACCAGGCAGTTGGCTATGCCCGGCACACGCGTCGACGCCAGACGTTCGCCATCAGCACCTCCATTGGTCCGGGATCGTCGAACCTGCTGACGGGGGCAGCTTTGGCAACCACCAATCGGCTGCCGGTGCTCCTGTTGCCCAGTGACACTTTCGCCACCCGGGCCGCTGACCCTGTGCTGCAGCAGCTGGAGCTCCCGTACGCCTACGACATTACGGTCAACGATGCCTTCCGTCCGTTGTCCAAGTTCTTCGATAGGGTCTCCCGCCCGGAGCAACTCTTCTCCGCCTTCCACCACGGAATGCGAGTCCTGACCGACCCGGCGGAGACGGGTGCGGTGACCATCTCGCTGCCGCAGGATGTTCAGGCAGAGGCTTTTGACGTCCCGGAGGAATTCCTGGCGGAGCGGGAGTGGCGTATCCGCCGGCCGGAGGCAGAGGACCAGGACATTTGCCGCGCTGCCGAGGCCATCCGCGCCGCGAAGCGCCCATTGATCATCGCGGGCGGTGGCGTCCTGTATGCCTACGCCAACGAGGAACTCGCCAAGTTCGCCGAACTGACCGGCATTCCAGTGGGGAATACACAGGCAGGTGTCGGCGTCCTGCCGTGGGACCACGCGTTCTCCCTTGGCGCGGTCGGTTCAACGGGTACGACGGCGGCCAACGCGATCGCTGCCGAGGCGGACCTCGTCATCGGGATCGGCACGCGCTACGAGGACTTCACCACTGCTTCCCGTACGGCGTTTCAGAACCCGGATGTGAAGTTCGTGAACATCAACGTCGCCCCTATCGACGCCTATAAGCACGGCACTGTGCTGCCGATCGTCGCAGACGCGCGCAAGGCCCTGGTGAAGCTTAACCGGGCCCTGGGGGGTTACCGCGTTGCTGCCGATCTTGAACAGAAGGTGGCGGGAGAGAAGAAGCGGTGGAATGCCATCGTGGATGAGGCCTTCGAAACCCGCTACACACCTTTGCCGGCGCAAAATGAGATCATAGGTGCCGCCAACAAGGCCATGGATGACCAGGACGTCGTCATCTGCGCCGCAGGGTCCTTGCCGGGTGACCTGCACAAGATGTGGCGAGTCCGCGACCCGTTCGGCTACCACGTGGAGTACGCCTACTCCTGCATGGGCTATGAGATTCCTGGTGGATTGGGTGTGAAGCGCGCAGCTCTGGCCGAAGCCGCTGCCGGTGGCCCGGAGCGGGATGTGGTGGTCATGGTGGGGGATGGCTCCTATCTGATGATGCACACGGAACTGGTCACCGCCGTCGCAGAACGTATCAAGTTGATTGTCATCCTCATCCAAAACCACGGCTATGCCTCCATCGGTTCGCTCTCCGAATCCCTCGGCTCGCAGCGTTTCGGCACGCAGTACCGGGTCCTGGACAAGGAACAGCACAGCTTCGACGCCGGTGAGAACCTTCCAATCGACCTCGCCACCAACGCCGAATCCCTGGGTGCGAGGGTCATTCGGATCGAACCGGGGGAGCACGTCATCGAAGCCCTTGGCGCTGCCATCAAGGAAGCCAAAGCTGCTCCCGAAACCGGGCCGATCGTGATCCACGTCGAATCCGACCCTCTGCTGGACGCCCCGAGCTCCGAGTCCTGGTGGGACGTCCCCGTCTCGGCCGTCTCTGAGCTTGAATCCACACAGCAGGCCTACAAGACATACACCGACCACAAGAACCGCCAGCGCAAACTGCTCGGCTAACCCTGGTACTTACAGCCACAGACAAAAGGAAGTCCGCACATGTCGACGACGACCACACTTACCACCATTCACCA
>NZ_JABMCX010000469.1 GCF_013179505.1 Paenarthrobacter sp. CM16
CCCCCGGGCCAGGACGATCAGCAGCGCCAGGCCGCAAGCGACGCCCAACACACCGAGGGCGAGAGCCAGGTTGCCCAATGCGGCAGCGGTTGCCCCCAGGACAATGGGCGTCAGGAACTGGCCAATGAACAAGGTGCCTGTCCAGATGCCGGTACCCCGGCCGCGCTGGGAGAATTCCAGCCCGTTGACCGCCCACGTCAGCAGCGTCGGCAACAGAACACCCGTTCCCGCGCTGGCAATTACTGCACCGAGGACTGCCACCGGAACACTGCCCGCCACAGAGACAACACACAGTCCGACGGCGGCAAGGCCGAATGCGCCGGCCAACAGCTTCCGGGTGCCCGACTTCGCGAGAAAACGGAAAGATATTGCCCCTGCGGCAGTAGCAAGCGAAGCGATCGCGGCGGCTCCCCCGATGAGGGCGGCATCCTGGACGCCCAAACCCGTGATGACGTAGGGAAGGTGAACGATCAGGGCATAGAAGACGATGCCCCCGAACAGTGTCACGGCGGCAGGGGCTCCGATGCGGCGCCACGGCACCGGCTGTTTCAGCACCGCTGCACCCGGAAGGTTTGCTGCGCCTTGGCTCTTGGCCGGTTCCCAAAGGTTGAAGATCATAGGTACCACCAGGACCGCACTGACGGCGTAGAGCCAGAACGGTGTCCGCCAACTGATGCTGCCCAACGCGCCGCCCAAGGCAAAGAATGCTGTGGCGGCCAGTGCGCTGACCATGGTCTGGAGGCCCAGGTACTTGTTCCGCTGCTGCCCCGCGTAGTAGTCGGTGATCAGCGTTGTGCAGCACGTCATGATGGCCGCTTCGGCAATACCTACACCGATCCGTGAGACCGCGATGGATTCGAGGCTTTCCAACCATAAAGGTGCCGTACCAAAGAGCGCGTAGGCCAGCATGGCGTAGATCAGTAACTGCTTGCGGCCCATTCTGTCAGCGACATAGCCTGCCAAGGGCGAAAACAGCGCCACGAACAGCGCTGGAAGGGTCAGGACCAAGGGCACAAGAATGGCGACACCGGGCGTATCAGCGAAGACCTGGTTCAGGGTGGGTAGGACCGGTGCCAGCAGGACTGCACCCAGGACCGGCATGCAACTTCCGGCAACAAGCAGTGCGGCCTGGGCTTTGCCCGCCTCTCTCGGGGAGGCCGGACGGCGCGACTGGAGCGCAGTGGGATCAATGGTGCTCATGGGTGTTCCTTCGCCGTTGAAGAGTCCCTGGTACCGGCAGGGGCGCCGATGGGATTCCCATCACTGTGGCAAGGCTCACGCAAGCGGAGAATACCTGTTTGGGTATAGCAGGTATTCGTGTGGTTGATAGATCCATCACCCCTGAACTATTTGTTTGACGGATATCTCCTATCAAATACTTGCTCTTCTCCGAATACGTGATGTGGCTCATGGTGGTTACAGGACCTGCAGAACTGTCCGAGCCGCCAGCACTAAGAAGGAATTCATCGTGGAAACTCCCCTCTCCCATCTTGCCCACCTCGAGATCACCGCTCCGGACGTCGAAGCCTCGGCACGGTTCTATGAGGAAAAGTTCGGCATGCGCATCATCGACCGCGTGGATGGCAACGTCTACCTGCGCTGCTGGGGCGACTATTACCGCTACAGCCTGGTCATCACCGAGGGCCCGGAAGCATCCTTGGGCCGCATGGCGTGGCGCACCAACTCACAGTCTGCCCTGGAGGCAGCTGCTGCCAGGGTTGAGGCAACCGGTGTCCAGGGTGCCTGGTCAGCCGGCGGCCACGGTTTTGGCAAGGCTTACGAGTTCACGGGTCCCTACGGTCATCACATGCGTCTCTTCTACGACGTAGAAAAGTTCGTCGCCGAGCCAGGTTTCGAATCCACCTACCCGGACCGCCCCGAGCGCCGCAGCAGCCACGCAGCAGCTCCCCGTTTCCTGGACCACGTCACCGTGGCTGCCTCGGACGTCCGCGGATTCGCCCAGTGGCACAACGAGGCACTCGGCTTCCGGGTCATGGCGTTTGTCGATCTGGACGAAGCACCCATCACCGTGTTCTCTGTCCTTACCACCAACGAAAAGTCCCACGACCTCGGCGTGGTCCTGGATACCTCCAAGCGTGCCGGCCGCGTCAATCACATCGCTTTCTGGGTGGACGCCACCGAGGACCTGCTCCGCACGGCAGATGTGATGATGGAAAACGGCACCCCCATGGAATACGGACCGTCCATCCATGGTGTGGGCGAACAGAACTTCCTCTATTTCCGCGACCCCTCGGGCCTGCGTGTGGAACTGAACTCCGGCGGCTACCGCAACTACGTGCCGGACTGG
>NZ_JABMCX010000047.1 GCF_013179505.1 Paenarthrobacter sp. CM16
GGTGCTCGCCTTGGTGGTGGCACTGATGAGGCTGAGCCCTAACTGGCTGCTCTCGGGAATCGGCCGTTTCTACGTCTCCGTCATCCGTGGCACTCCCCTGCTGGTCCAGCTGTTCGTGATTTTCTTCGGCCTCCCCAGCATCGGCGTCAGGCTTGATCCCTGGCCCAGCGCGATCATCGCGTTCTCGCTGAACGTGGGCGGTTACGCGGCGGAGATCATCCGCGCAGCCATCCTGTCCGTGCCCAAGGGGCAGTGGGAAGCCGGTAACACCATCGGCATGTCCCGGCCGCAGACCCTCGTGCGCATCATCCTCCCCCAGGCAGCCCGGGTATCCGTTCCCCCGTTGTCCAACACCTTCATATCGCTGGTGAAGGACACCTCGCTGGCATCCCTGATCCTGGTGACCGAACTGTTCCGCAATGCCCAGCAGATCGCTGCTTTCAGCCAGGAGTTCATGGCCCTGTACCTGCAGGCCGCCTTGGTGTACTGGGTCATCTGCCTGGTCCTTTCCACCGCGCAGTCCGCCGTGGAAAGGAGATTGGACCGCTATGTCGCCCACTAACGAATCTTCCGCCACGGTGCTCAAAGCCCGGAACCTCGCCAAGGCGTTCGGCAGCAACGTGGTGCTGCGTGACATCGACATCGATATCCGCCGCGGCCAGGTGGTGGCCCTGATCGGTCCCTCAGGCTCGGGAAAGACCACCGTGCTGCGTTCGTTGAACGGCCTTGAAATTCCCGACGCCGGTACCGTCACCTTCGGGGACGGCGACGTCGTCGGGGGCCTTTCCATCGATTTCAACGGAAAGGTCGGCAAGAAGGAGATCGCCCAGTTGCGTGACCGCAGCGCCATGGTCTTCCAGCACTACAACCTGTTCCCGCACATGACGGTCCTGAAGAACATCACCGAGGGCCCCATCCAGGTCCAGAAGAGGCCTCGGGCTGAAGCCATCGCGGAGGCGGAGCGGCTTTTGGAACGGGTGGGACTGGCGGATAAGCGCGATGCCTACCCCTTTGAACTTTCCGGCGGCCAGCAGCAACGCGTAGGCATCGTCCGGGCCCTGGCACTGAAGCCCCAGCTGCTGCTGTTCGATGAGCCTACCTCTGCCCTGGACCCGGAGCTGGTGGGTGAAGTCCTGGGAGTCATCAAGGAACTGGCTGAGGAGGGCTGGACCATGGTGATCGTGACCCATGAGCTCGCCTTCGCCCAGCATGTAGCAGACGAGGTCATTTTCATGGACGGCGGTGTTGTGGTGGAACGCGGCCCTGCCGCCGAAGTCCTGCGGGCACCCACGCAGGAACGGACCAAGCTTTTTGTGAAACGGCTTCAGCACGACGTCTAGGAGATTTACGGGAAATGGGGGAACAGACTTTGGATACAGCAGCCGAAACCGGCCGCAGTAAGTCCAGGCGTACCATCATCATTGCCGCGGTGGTTGCCGCGGTGGTTCTGGCAGGAGGGCTGGGTACGTGGTTTGCCCTCTCCCGCCCGGCCGGCGTGCAGCGCGCAGATGTAGTCCGCATGGACAAAGAGCGGGCAATACTGGACAACTCGATGAATCTCTACGATCCATTGTTCAACCAGTTTTCGCTCCGCTATTCGAGCGTGATGACCGAGAAGGCCGGGCAGCAGGAGAAGGACCAGGTCCTCAACCGCGATGGCGAGCGCCTTAAACGGGAAACCCGGACCAACCTGGACCGGCTGGATCGGATGGGATCATCGCCGGCCGTACAGGAACAGGAAATCGGCGAGGCCTACAACCGCTTCAAGGAGCAGTACAGTGCCGTGATCGCCTACAACGACCAATTGGTTGTGAACACCTCAAACATCAATGAATCCATTGGCGGTCCCTGCGCGCCTCTGCATTCAACTCTGAACGTTGGCGCGGAGTCGTATTCCGAGGATTACGTCAAGGGTGCCGACGCCTGCCTGGCAGCAATTGGGACGGCCAAGGACGGCACGGATGCCGAAACAACCGAACTCCTGACCGCCGTTGAGGGTGTCATCCGCGGACAGCGGGACAAACAGCAGGAAGTCCTGGACGCCAAGGACGATCTTGAGCGACTTGCAAAGCGGACTCTGGCCGGAGTGGCCATGCTGGACATCAATGATGCCCTGTCAGCTGCACAGACCAAGTATGAGGGCGCCGCCAAGGAGAAATACAACCAGTTGGTGACCAATGCCAATGACTCCAACAAAGCGCTGGAAAGTGCCCTCAAAAAACGAACGGACCAGTTTGATGCTGCGGCCAAGGACGGGGAATAAGCCATGACACATGAACCTGTCCCCACGCAGCAGCCTGCTCCCGGGGCCATGCCCGGGCAGCAACCCGCTCCTAAAAAGCGCAAGCTTGCACTGGTCCTGATTTCCAGTGCAGTTGTCCTGGTGATCATTGCCGTGGCGGCTGTGGTGGCTGTGACGCAGTTCTCCGGGCAGCAACGCAAGGAAAACCTGCAGACCCTGAAAGAAGGCCACCTCACAGCGCTGGTGGACACTCGGGGCAAGCTCCAACCCGCGGCCAATGCCTACCTCGCCGCTTACAAGAAAGCCCGGAACGCCCCAGCCTCCCAGGAGGAGGCGGAAAAGAATTCCGCAAAAGAGCGCGATGAGTTCCAACAGGCAGCCAAGGACGCACGCGCGGCACTGGCGACGGTAAAGGCCGCCCACACATCCGGTGACGACGGGATCGGAATCGCCGTGGCGCAACTCGAAGAGTCCTACCAGGGCTTCGTTGACCACATGGAGGGACTGGTGGAGTCATACCCTCAGTTTGAAGGTCTCTTCAGGGAGGACGGAGCCGGCTGCAACGGCTTGTTTGTTGGCTCCAAAGCCGCCACCCTCCGGGAACGCCAAACCCTGCTAGGACAGGCCGCGGCTCCCTGCCGGGAAGCGGTAGGCCAGCTCAAGCAATCCAAGAACGTGGCCTACGTCGAGTTCGCCCGCACGTTGGACAACCGGATCGCCCAGCTTGAATCAAACGCCGAGATCACGGCAAAGTCCGAAGAGAACTACAACGAGTTCGTGAAGATCAAGGATCAGATGACCCGGAAGGTCGACGAAGCCACTGCGCGCAATGCTTCCGAACAGGAATTCCTTAAGATTGCCGACGAGCTCAAGGTCCTCAACACTCGTATCAGGAACAACAGGTCAGAGTTCGACTTCGCTGCCAAGCGCTACCTGTCGGGGGTCAGGGACATGCCCGATCTCGTTGAGGAAGTGTTCTCCAAAAAAATCGCAGCCGAAATCAAGAGCTACGATTCGGTGATCCCCCTGCGGGTCCAGATTCTCAAAGATGCAGTAGACGTCGAGCTGGTCGAATAACCACCCCGGTACCACTGCATACGCCGACGCCGTTGGACGGGTTTCCCGTCCAACGGCGTCGGCGTATGTGGTGCTTTGCAGCTCAGCGTGCGAAGCGCAGTGTGACCAATTGGAAAGGCCGGAGCACCAACTCCACCACTGAGTCCTCCCCTGCAGTCACGCCAGGAGCTTCTACAGCCCGTTCCAGCAGGTCCGTGGCTGTGGCTCCAACGGCCTCGAAACCGGGCCGCAGCGTGGCAACAGAGCGTTCTCCCAGCGACTCGTAGAGCCTGACGATCACATCATCCGATCCATCCTCGGCCAGCTTCACGGCTTCGACCACAATGGCCGGGTTCGAGACCGACACCAAAGGCTCCACTCCTCGGCCACCGGTCACGAACCGTGGCTTCAGGTTGGTCCGGTACCCCTCTTCAACGGCGTCGGCGATCGCAGCCCCTGGCCTGATGGAAACCTCCAGGGTGTGCTCTCCCCTGTCTGCTTCAGGGTCCGGGAACCGCGCCGAGCGCAGCAGCGAGGTGCGGACCGTCGTCGTGGTTCCGCCATCGGCGCGGACCGCCCTGGTGACGTCGTGTCCATAACTGGAGGAATTGCTGACGGCCACACCGTAGCCGGGCTCGGCAACATGGATCCAGCGATGCGCGCAGATTTCGAACTTGGCAGCTTCCCAGGACGTGTTGGTGTGCGTAGGCCGGAAAACGTGGCCGAACTGCGTCTCGGACGCCGAACGATCCGCTTTCACGTCCAGCGGGAAGGCGATCTTGAGCATCTTTTCGCGTTCCTGCCAGTCCACCGTGGTGGCAATCCCCAGGGACTTGGCACCGGAGTCGAGCGTGATTCGCTGGGTGATGGTGGAGGCGCCCACCTTCCGTTGAACCATCACGACGACGCCGGCCGGCGTGCGCTCGAGGTCGATGGTATCCGCGTGGGTCAATTGGGTGACGTTCCTGCGGTAGAACTCTTCGATGTCCCACGCATCCCATTCGTTGGGAGTATCCCTGAACAGCTCCAGCAGGTTGCCGGCCTGCCCGGGAGCAATGGCCTCACGGCCGCTGGCATGGTCCACCAAGGAGGTGAGCAAGCCGTTCCCGTCCAGGACTGCACGAATGATGCCGTTGTCCAGCACGAAGCCCTCGCCCGGTTCTTCCACCTGGACACCGGTGCCGGGTCCGCTGGCCTCGGCGATCGCCAAAGCCTGCACGCCACTGCGCTGATGGGGTGCGGCGTTCAGCAGGTAGCTGGTGCCGCCGGTACCCACCAAAGCCTGGGCAGCCTCGGCGATGATGGCCTCGAGGTCACGGGCAATGGCCTCGTAGTTGCGCTCTGCGTCCTGGTGCACCCAGGCGATGGAGCTGCCCGGCAGGATGTCGTGGAACTGCTGCAGGAGGACCAACTGCCAGAGCCGCTTCAGCTCCTCCCGGGGGTAGGTGTAGCCGGCCCCCAGCCGGACTGCTGCGGTGGAGCACCACAGTTCGGCCTCACGCAGCAGGTGTTCGCTGCGACGGTTGCCCAGCTTGGTCTTGGCCTGGCTGGTGTAGGTTCCGCGGTGCATTTCCAGATACATCTCGCCCACCCAGACCGGCAGGTTGGTGTACTCCGCCTCGGCCTTGGTGAAAAAGTCCTCTGCGGTGCCCATCCGGACCCTCGGGGAGCCCTCCAGGTCCGCCGTGCGGTGTGCTGCGGCCACCATCTCACGCGTCGGTCCGCCACCGCCGTCGCCGTACCCGAACGGCACCAGAGACATGGTTCCGCGGCCGTGGTCGCGGTAGTTGCGTTCGGCATGGGCCAGTTCCCGGGCGTGCAGCTCAGCATTGTAGGTATCCACTGGCGGGAAGTGGGTGAACAGCCGGGTTCCGTCGATGCCCTCCCACGTAAAGGTGTGGTGCGGCATCCGGTTGACCTTGTTCCAGGAAATCTTCTGCGTCAGGAACCAGCGGGAACCGGCCTCCTTCACGATCTGCGGGATGGCACCGGAATAACCGAAGGAGTCCGGCAGCCAGGCCTCCCGGCATTCGACGTCGAATTCCTTCAGGAAGAAGCTCTTGCCTTCCACGAACTGGCGGGCCATGGCCTCTCCGCCCGGCATATTGGTGTCCGATTCCACCCACATGCCACCCACGGGAATGAACTGGCCGGCCTTGACCTTCTCCCGGATGCGGACAAAGAGCTCAGGGAAGTACTCCTTGATCCACGCCATCTGCTGGGCTGAAGAGCAGGAAAACACGAAGTCGGGATCTTCATCCATGAGGGCCACCACGTTGGAGAACGTCCTGGCACATTTACGGATGGTCTCCCGGACCGGCCACAACCATGCGGAGTCAATGTGGGCATGGCCTGTGGCCAGGAGCTGGTGGGCGGAAGCGTAGGCGGGCCGTCCCAACACTTCCTTCAACGCTTCGCGACCGGCAGCGGCAGTCCCGGGGACATCGTCCGGGTCCATGATGTCCAGCATGCGTTCGAGCGCCCTGAGGATTTCGTGGCGGCGGGGAAGTTCCATGGGAAGTTCATGCATGAGACCGCTCAGTGTCCAGATGTCCTGGTTGAGTTCCCACACGGTCTCGTTGAGTTCAGCCATGGCGATGCGACCCAGGCGGTACCGTGGCTCCTCGCCTGAGGTAGCTTTGTCTCCGAGCGGGGTGGGAGCGAAGGACCAGCCTTGGGCGACGTCCGGGTTCGCTGCAGCTTCAACATAGAAATCAACGGAGTGTCCGCCGCCGAGCAGTTTGAGGGGGACGTGATAATTCCGGGGCGAGATCGCCTTGATGATGCTGCCGTCGGCGCGCCAGGCAGTGCCTTCGCACTGGAAACCGGGGACGTCGCTGTTGAATCCGAGATCCACAATGATTTCCACCGAGGTAGCTTCAGCCATGCCCCAGTCCTGCGGGACTTCACCCTGCAGGTGCAGCCACTTGGTACTCCAGGCCTTTCCCCACGGGGCACCGTGCTCCTGCGGGACGAACAGCTGGCGCACGGCTTCGGCCGCCGGCACGGGCTCGCCGGGAACCTCCCAACTGCTCAATTCCAGCGGTATGGCTCTGCCGTAAATGGCCGGAAGAATGCGTTCCCGAACGAATCGATCGAGGCGCTGTTCAGTAATCCGGCGGTCGTCGTGCAATTAATTCCCCTTTGGGCTTTAGCTGGGTATCACGCTTGGCACACGCACCGGGGTGCGCGTTGCGACGGCAATTCTGGGTTCGCCGCGCTTCCAATCGATGGATAAAATCTACGTTGTTCCAGCTCAATAGCCAAGTGATTGACGGCTATCCCCCATGGACAGTGCATCGGCTTGGAGCGGTTCCGCAACAATCCTGTCCCTTCCGGCATAGACGTTGAGGCTGTGCCCACGACTGAACCCCGCCAAAGTAATTCCCGTCTCTTCGGCCAGTTCGGCCGCGAGGCTGGAGGGTGCACTGACCGCCGACAGTACGGGAATACCCGCCATTGCCGCTTTCTGGACCAGTTCGAAGGACGCCCTGCCGGAGACCTGGAGGACTGTCCCACGCAGCGGAAGCATGCCGGCCCGCAAAGCCCAGCCCACTACTTTGTCCACGGCGTTGTGCCTTCCAACGTCTTCCTTAAGGCACAACAGCTCGGTGGTGCCGTCGTCGTGGATCCGGAAAAGACCTGCAGCATGGACGCCACCTGTTTTATCGAAGACCGCCTGGGCCTCCCGGAGGCGGTCCGGCAAGGACGCAAGGGCCCGTATCGGGACCGTGAGGGTGTCTTCCTTGGGGCTGTGGTGGGAGGCCTTGCGGACGGCGTCAATGGAGTCCGTCCCGCAGATTCCGCATGAGCTGGACGTGTAGACATTGCGGCCGGTGTCAGGCCGTTCCACGTCGGGCCGAAGCTGCGCATCCACCACGTTGAAGGTCTGCACCCCGTCCTCGTTCTCCCCCGCGCAGAAACGCTCGGAGATCAGCTGGGCAGGTTCCCACACGATTCCCTCGGAGACAAGGAATCCCGCAACGAGGTCGAAGTCGTCTCCCGGGGTCCGCATGGTGACGGAGAAGGACATCTCCCCCAACCGGATCTCCAGGGGCTCCTCCACCGCGAGGACGTCTTCTTTGAAGCGGACGGGATGCTCCAGCGCTTGCGGCGAGCCGTCCAGGACAAACTTATGTACCTTGCGTCGCTGGGTTACCCGTCCCATGTCAGGATCCGTCCTCCTCATGCTTGATAAATCTCACCGTCATGGCTTTGTAGCCGGGCGTATTGGATTCCCGTGCCACCAGTTCGCGGTGCACCAAGGCGTTGGCCTCGGGGAAGTACGCTGCGGCGCAACCCTTGGCCGTGGGGTAACCGATCAACCGAAACTTGTTGGCACGTCGCTCCGTTCCGGCAAACGTGGAGATGACATCCACAAGATCGCGGTCCTGGAAACCGAGTTCCGCCAAGTCGTCCGGATGGACCAGGATGACCCTGCGGCCGTCAGAAACGCCACGGTACCGGTCATCGAGGCCATAGAACGTGGTGTTGTACTGATCGTGGCTGCGGACCGTCTGGAGGATCAGGTGGCCCGCCGGCGCTTCGAGGTACTCCAGCGGACGCACCGAGAAGCGTCCCTTGCCGATGTCCGTGGCGAACGTGCGGGTATCCCGGGGCGGATTGGGAAGGACGAAACCGTTCTTGGTACGAACCCTGGCATTGAAGTCCTCAAAGCCTGGAATCACCCGGGAGATATGGTCCCGGATCACGTCGTAGTCCTCGGCCATGGCCCGCCAGTCCACGCTGTGGTCATCACCCAGGGTGGCTTGGGCCATGCGGGCCACGATCACCGGCTCACTGAGCAGATGTTCGGAGACCGGCTCCAGCCTTCCTTGTGTTTTGTGGATGACGGACATGGAGTCTTCCACGGACAGGAACTGCTTGCCTGTGGGGTGTTTGTCATCGGTATCGGTCCTGCCCAGCGTGGGCAGGATCAGCGACGTTTTGCCATGGACCACGTGGGCGCGGTTCGGCTTGGTGGAGATGTGGACCGTCAGCCCTGCCTTCTTCAAGCCTTCTTCCAAGGCTGCGGTGTCGGAGCCGGCCGCTGCGAAGTTCCCACCCATGGAGACGAAAACATCAACCTCACCCTTTTCCAGGGCGTGCTGGGTTTCCACCGAGTCATAGCCGTGGTCCCGCGGCATGTGGAAGCCGAATTCCTGGTCCAACGCCGCCAGGAAGGATTCCTTGGGTTTCTCCCAGATACCCATGGTGCGGTCACCCTGCACATTGGAGTGTCCACGGACAGGGCAGGCTCCGGCGCCGCGCTTGCCGAAGTTCCCTTGCAACAGCAACAGGTTGATGATTTCGCGCAGCGTGTCCACCGAATGCGGCTGCTGTGTCAGTCCAAGGGCCCAACAGATGATGGTTGCCTTGGAGGCAGCCATCATCTCCGCGGCCTTGGTGATCTGCCGCCGCGTCAGGCCGGTGGCCCGCTCCGTCTCAGCCCAGTCCAGTGTTGAACGCGCTTCCCTGTAAGCTGCGAACCCTTCGGTCTGCTGCTCAATAAAAGAATGGTCGACGACGGTGCCCGGGTTGCGCTCCTCTTCCTCCAAGAGCAGGTGGCCCAAGGCCTGGAACAACGCGAGGTCGCCACCGACCTTGATCTGCAAAAATTCGTCCGCGATGGTGGTGCCGCCGCCGATGACGCCGTTGAGGGACTGAGGGTCCTTGAAGTTCAGGAGGCCGGCTTCGGGAAGCGGGTTCACGGCGACGATCCTTCCGCCGTTGTTCTTGCAGTCCCGCAGTGCAGACAGCATCCGGGGATGGTTGGTTCCCGGATTCTGTCCCACCACCAGGACCAGTTCGGCGTGGTGGATATCCTCCAGCGAAACTGTGCCTTTGCCGATTCCAATGGTGGGATTCAGTGCGCTGCCGGACGATTCATGGCACATGTTGGAGCAGTCCGGAAGGTTGTTGGTGCCCAGGCTTCGGGCGAACAACTGATACATGAAGGCGGTCTCATTGGCCGTCCGGCCGGAGGTATAGAAAACGCACTTCTCCGGAGTGGTGGCGTTGATGTGCTCACCGATCAAGGCGAAGGCCTCGGTCCAGCTGATGGGTTTGTAGTGGGTGTCTCCGGGCTTGATGACCACAGGCTCGGACAATCTTCCCTGGCTCCCCAGCCAGTATTCGGTCTTGCCTTCAAGATCGGCCAGGGAGTGCTTGGCCCAGAACTCTGCGCCCACTGTGCGGGTGGTGCTTTCCTCGGCGATCGCCTTGGCGCCGTTCTCGCAGAACTCGGCGGGACTGCGCCTGCCCGTGATGGATTCCGGCCACGCACATCCCGGGCAGTCAAAGCCATCGTGCTGGTTGACCCTGAGCATGGAACGGACCGTGCGGCCTACTCCGGCCTGGGCGTATCCGCGTTCAAGGGCCACCGTGACAGCCTTAAGTCCGGCGGCTGCTTGCTTGGGCGGATGGATTTGCAGGTCATCTTCATTGATGTCCTGTTCGGGAGCATGCCTGTTCATGAGTCCATCATTGCACTTTGTGGGCGCCCTTTCCTGGTTCGCTGCAGCGCACAGGAGGTTCACCGCGGGCCACGGGATGCCACGGCTCAGGCGTCCAGCGCGCTCCAGTCCACGGGGCCGGAGGGTGCCTTTTTTGCCTGCCGTGCCGGGGCCTTGCGAGGCTTGTCTTCCGCGGACGCGGGCGCAGGCAACGGTTTGCCCCAGGGCAACGCAAACGCCGGGACCAACTCACCCAGTTGGACTCCATGGGGCGGAACCACCATCACCCCGTCCGCGCCTGCCAGGCCCCGCATCATCCCCGGACCAGCGTGCTGCGCCGGCGAGGCCAGGCCGTACACCAGCTTGAACGGCGTCAGCCGCGTACGGCCGGGATCTGCCTCGATCATTGCGCCGCACGGAACCTCGCCCACTTCGGGCAACTGACCATGCCCCAATGCCGCCAGCAACGGCGCACCAACTGTCAACAAGGCCATCATTGCCGCGAGCGGATTTCCCGGCAGGCCCAGGATAAAGCGGCCATCGGGCAGTTCAGCCAGGACGGCAGGATGGCCAGGACGCATGGCGATGCCATCGATCAGCAGCCGGCCGCCAAGTTCTGCCACCGCCCGCCTGAAGTGGTCAGTCCCCGAACGGCCCGTCCCGCCAGTAGTGATGACGACGTCGGCCGGAGGTTCAGTCTCCTCGTAGGGACCGGCTGCGAGCTCGTCCAGGGCCGGCTCAGTGTCTTGGAGGGCGGCAATCCACTCTTCGTAGTTGTCCCCCACTCTGAGCTGGTCCCCTGCAATGCCGCCCAGGAGCTCTACCACGGCACCCAATTGCGGGCCGAAGGTATCGCGGACCTGTCCGGGCTGCGGGATTCCCTGTTCCACAACCTCGGAACCTGTCAGCAGGAACCTGACCAGAGGCTTGCCAAGAACCTCCAGATGGTCCAGGCCGGCCAGCGCAGCCAGGGCAACGTGGGCCGGGTTGAGCACGGTTCCGGCGGCGAGCAGGACCTCGCCCTCGGCTGCCTCTTCTGCGGCTTTGCGGATGTGCTGGCCGTTACGGGGTTCTCCGGGTTTGGCGGCGCCGCCCAACGCAAGGACCGGCAGTCCGTCGTCGTCGGTGGTGATCACTCCGCTCTCGCTGCGCAGTACTGCCTTGGCCCCGGGTGGTATCAGACCACCGGTGACAATGGGACTTGCCTGGTGCGGCGCGAGCCTCTGGCCCGGCTCGCTCAGTATCCAGGGACCACTTCCGTTAACGGCCCAGCCGTCCATGGCGGAGGAAGCGTAGTGCGGCATATCCTGCACCGCCCGTGCGTCGGCAGCGAGCATACGGCCCAGGGCTGACCTGAGCGGCACCGGGCCGGGCGGGATGGGCGTGGCGCATTCGAACGCGCGCTGCCGGGCCTCCTGCCAGGTGTGCGCTGCGTGATGGCCCTCCGCGGGGGCCTCCGTCATTCGGTGTCTGCCTCGGACTCCGAGTACTCCTTGGCAACGTTGCGGGCCAGTTCCAACGCCGCGTTCATGGACGCGTCATCGCTTGCCTGGCCAATGCCGCGGGCCATGCCCGCCGCGTAACCGGCAATGAACGTGGTGAGGGGTGCGGCGGGACGAACCACTGAATGTGCCGCCACTCCGGCGACGGCAAGCACTTCATTGATGTCCACCTCAACGCCTTCAAGCTCAAATGCCTGCAGCAGTGTGCGGCACCATTCCTCGAGCGTCTCTTCCTGGCTCTTCACGTCCGCCTCCAACTTGTAGTCAATGCCCAAGGCCGCAGCGTCCTCCCACGTATCCACGTCCTCCGTGGAGCCTGCGGGGACGGCAACGTCCAGCAGGTTCAGCCTAGCAAGCAGGCGGAACACCGAAGAGTTCGTTAACCCGGAACCTTGGGAAGCTACGGCCACCTCGCGGACCAAAGCGGCGGTGTTGTAGGCCCCCAGAAGAGGTTGCTTGCGCCCGTCGACGGATACTGCCATGGCACCCTCCACGCCAGGATGAGCCGCCAGCGCCCTCCACAGATCAGCAACCCCACGGGAAGCAAACGGCATGTCGCAGGCCAGAACCAAGGTCCATGGAGCCTCGATACCCCTGCGTTCCAGTGCCGCCAACCCGGCAGCGATGGCCGCAGCCGGACCTGCAAATGCCGGCTCCTCCCGTGCACGCAGCACCCCGTCCGGCAACGGCATACCACCCGGTCCTGAAGCTTCCGGACCCACCACCACCACGGCTGCAGCACCCCGGGCTGCCTGCAGGGCATGCGAAAGGAGGGTGTCGCCGTCGTACATCAGCGATGGCTTGGGCACGCCACCGAGGCGGGTGGCCCTGCCACCCGCCAAAATCACGGCATTGAACTCCATCCGCCCAGATTACCGGGGCGGCCGGAGTTCAGCAGAAATCGATCAGGCAGCGGATTCCGGCAACAGGAACGGGTCCCAGTCCGGCGCAGGTTTCTCGAGTTCCTTGATCTGCCACATGGTTCCCTGGGGAACCCCTGGCGTGAAACGGAGCTTCCAGCCCATTTCAGCCAGCGTGTGGTCACTCTTGGCGTTGTTGCATTTCAAGCACGCCGCAACCAGGTTTTCCCAGGAATCCGCGCCGCCCCTGGATTTGGGGTGGACGTGGTCTATGGTGTGGGCTGTTTTCCCGCAGTAGGCGCAGCGATGGCCGTCGCGGCGAAGGACCCCGCGGCGACTCACGGCAGTGATCCTGTTGTACCGGGGACGGATGTAGCGGTTGAGGAGGATCACGGAGGGGCGTCCGAGAATCTCCTGTGGCCCGACGACAGGCTCGTCGCCTTCGGCCACTACGCTAGCTTTCCCAGTCAACACAAGGACCAGCGCCCGGCGGAATGTTATTACCGCCAGCGGTTCATATCCAGCATTCAGAACGAGTGTGCGCATGCACGTACCTCTTCACGGCCGCACCCGTCAGGGGCACGAGGGCCGGCTGCCCTCTGCTTGTACGGGCTGTGGATCGACAAGATAAGGGTAAGCACTTATATGCCGTATCAACGAATCTTTCTGTCGATTCCCGTGCAGTGTCGGCAAAAGTTCATGCCGGGTTAAGGGTAGGAGGACCGGTTCCAGTGCCTTAAAGCAAAGCACCCCGCGGGCCGAAGCCTGCGGGGTGCTGTTGTCTTTGCGTAAGTCCGGGTCAGCCGTTGACGCGGATGAAGACCGGGCCCGAGCCGACGTTGACGCTGAACAGTGCCGTGGTGGATCCGTTCCATCCACCATGGACTGCCTTGCCGTTGCCGACGTACACAGCAATGTGCGCCTGTCCGGCCAGACCACCGTTGGCGTAGTAGGCGAGATCGCCGGGCTGTGCTTCCGCTGCGCTGACGGTGCGGCCAAGGGAGAGGTAGCCGGCCGGCCAGTCGTGGAAGTTGATGCCAACGGCTGCCAGGGAATTGGTCACCAGCATGGTGCAGTCCTGGGTCACACCGAGCTGTGCGTAGGCAGCAGCAGCGATTGCCGCACCAAGGCCACTGGCAGCGGCCGGAGCCTTTGCTGCAGGAGCCGCGGTGTTGACCGCCAGCGTGGCGTTACCGGCAGTGGCCGTGCCTTCGGCTGCTTTCTTGGTTTCAACCTTGGCGGGAGCCTTCTTCTCCACAGGAGCCGGGGCCTGCACCGTGGTGACCACTGGGCGTTCGTAAGAGATGGCAACCGTGGAGTCCGCAGCGATGGTCGCCTGCACTACCGACTGGACGTCGAGGGTGGAGGTCGAGGTGGACTCACGGTCAACGTTGGTGTCTGCTGCGTTGGCGGCAACGCTGCCCGTCAGGACCAAACCCGAAGCTGCGGCAATGACGGCTGCCTGGCGGCCCACGCCACCGGCGTTTTCACTGACGGCCTTGGCGATCACGGCAAACGAGCTGGTCTTGGGGGCCTCAGCGCGATGCCGTGCAACCTTTGGTGCACTGGTCATGGTTTTCTCTTTTCGTATCCGCGTGCAGTTGGGGTACACGCGGCTCATTGGTGCGACGGCACGTGGGGCATGCCGGCGAACCCCGAACTGGATTATTTCTAGCGGAGGGTAAAGAAGGAGGAGGTGCCCGTGGAGGCAGCCGAGTGCAGGAGCGTGCCCTGTCCAGGGTTCAAAGCGCTGATCATCATGCCGTTGCCGACGTAGATGCCAACGTGTGCTCCACCGTTCTGCATGACCAGGTCACCGGGAGCAGGGGTGCTGGTGGGCTTCATGGCCGTCCAGGCGTTGACGCGGGGAATGCTGATCCCGGCCTGAGCGTAAACCCACTGGGTGAAGCCGGAGCAGTCCCAGCCGTTGGGCGTGGTGCCGCCCCAAACGTACGGGCGGCCGATGCCGGTGTAGGCGATCGCAGCGAGGCCGGAGGCGGCGGCGCTGGAAGCAGCGTCCTTGGCTTCGGAGGACTTCGCGGTCACGGCGCCTGCGGTGGTCTGGTTGCCGTTGGCCGTGGTCCGCTGGGTGGTCTGCGAAGCGCGCTGGACAACCTTGGGAGCTTCCTTGGTGGCCACGACGGGGCTTTCGAAGGAGACAGTAGCGGTGGGCTCTGCTGTGACTACTGCAGTGGTGACCATCTGCTGGGTGCTGGAGGCTTCCGACTTGGAAACGTCGGTGTCTGCTGCCTGGGCCGGCAGACCGACGCTAAGGACGAGGCCTGAGGCTGCTGCCAGAACGACGGCCTGACGGCCAACGGTACCGGCGTTGGATGAAACAGCTTTGGAAAGCGTGTTCAAAGGGTTCGTACGAACCGATTCGGCGCGATGGCGCGCAGGGGTAGTGCGTGATGACACGTAGGTAGCCTCTCCCAATGCCTGCGAGGTGAGCTGTCGGATTCGGATGGGAGTCATCCGGCCGCGCTGCTTCAAGGAAGCTTTTGCGACTTAACCCCAAGGCCTTCTTACGAAGACCAGAAGTGGTTCCCCCGCCCCTGCCAGACGATTTATGCGAACGGACCTTGAGCGGTGGCAGAGCTAGGCAATCCACTCAAGTGCACCGGCCCCCTAAAAAGCCGATGCGCTTTGTACGGTACAACAGTTGAACGTGAATGTCACATTCAGGTCACGGGGTGTGTCACGAATGCGAGAGACGACCATCAAATGGACTAAAGCCAGCCCATGGGGTCAACAACTTCGCCGTTGACCTGTACTTCAAAGTGGAGGTGGCAGCCAGTGGAGGCGCCCGTGGTCCCGCTCAGCGCGACGGTGTCGCCGCGACTGACAGTCTGACCCACCTTGACAGTGAAGGAGGACAGGTGGTTATACGTGGTCTCAAGGCCGTTTCCGTGGTCTACCACCACGCGGTTGCCTCCGCCGTACTCGTGCCACCCGGCAAAGGTAACCTTGCCGCTGGCTGCGGCATGCACTGCCGTGCCGCACTGGGCTACGAAGTCCTGACCGCGGTGGAAGTCACCGGAACCACCCGTGAGGGGGCTGATGCGGTAGCCAAAGGGGGAAGCAGTGGTCAGCGTATCGAGGGGGCTGGCCATAGTGCCCGTGGACGAGGCGCGCTGGATGCTTCCGGCGGACTGCGCACTGAGCAATTGCTTCAGCTTGCCATCGGGATCGGCGGCGGTGGCAACTGCGGCGCGGCTGAAGTCGATCTTTGCCGATGCAGCAGCCGACACTTCGGGCTGGCTGCCACCGGTGACAGCCAGGGCTGCCTCGGTCTGGCCTGATTCGGAAGTTGCCATGACCGGGCTGGTGGCCGGCAGACCTACAGTCAGGGCAAGTCCGGTGGCGGCAAGCGCAACTCCGGCCTTCTGCCCGACACCACTGGCTGCGGCGAAGTCGGCTACCTGGCGCAACGGGCTCTTACGGCGGCGCACCTGGCGTTCGGTGTCGCGCGGCCGGATCTCCGATACGACGCGGGCTGGCCGCAGCTCAGCAGCGGGGCCCGACGCGCGGCGGCGGCCCCTGACGTTCTGCGTTGTCAAACTCTGTTCCTCTCTCAAAAGCCTGCGAAGTTAGCTGTCGGATTCGGGTCAGAGAGTTCAAAGACCCGGTCCGCACGAAGCGCTCACGGCACACAGGTATCCCAAGAGGGACTTGCGTAAATGGGCACTTCTGCTGCGGACTTCACCCCAAGGCTGCTTCTTTAGACAGCCGCTTGTGGTTCCCCCGCCTCTGCCAGTGGTGGATGACACACCTGTTCCGCTGGCAGAGCTCGGCTCCGGAACAGGTAACGCTTTGGTATCAGCGCTAGTAGATAACTATAGGGGATTAAGGCCCGCAGTAATAAATTCGTTATCAACAGGAAGGGGCATGATGAGCCGGCCCCTTATCACTAATTGCGGAAAACCGCAGGTCACACGCGCGCCATCAGCTCAAAAGTGAGATATGACACCGCGTCAGGAAAGGCGTGTCAGCCGACGGTGACAAAGACGTGCGCCGCCACCTCGGGCGGGAGCTCCAGGGCTCCCTCAATACCGGGGACCCGGACGGAGATGTATTCGCCCACGCGCTCGAGTGACACAGCTGCTCCGGGACGGATCCCGCCTTCATCCAGCTGGGTGAGGAGTTCAGGCTCAACCTGGATGGGCTCCGCCAAACGGGTGACCGCCACGCGGGAATTGGCCGCATACCCGTCCATCGCCTGGAGGAGGTTGACATCGAGGCGGGGGAAAGGCTGACTTGCAAGGCCACCGAGCGCTTCGAGGCCCGGGATGGGGTTGCCATAAGGAGATTCGGTCGGGTGTTCCAGGAGTTCGTACAGCCGCCGTTCCACACGCTCGCTCATCACGTGTTCCCAGCGACACGCTTCGTCGTGGACATAGGCCCAGTCCAGGCCGATGACATCAGCCAGGAGCCGCTCGGCAAGGCGGTGCTTGCGCATGACCTCGGTGGCTCGCTTGCGCCCCACCTCGGTCAGTTCCAGGTGGCGGTCGTTGGAAACAATCACCAAGCCGTCGCGCTCCATGCGTCCGATGGTCTGGGAAACCGTGGGACCGGAGTGCCGCAACCGCTCGGCGATGCGGGCCCTGAGAGCCACGATGTTCTCTTCTTCAAGCTCCAAAATGGTCCGAAGATACATCTCAGTGGTATCGATCAGATCCGTCATCCAGCTCAGCTCTCCTCGAACGCAGTTCCTTGCGTAATCTCCACCGTACAGCGTCCCTTGCCAGGGTGGCCGGTGTGCACCGCCGCCCCATGGACGCCAACCACCAGCCTAGCTTATTTGGAATTACTCTGGATAATTCCGGTCGCATATGGTTGGCCGGCATTCCACGTGGCGGACTATGACGGCTGCAGGTTCCTGCCTCCGCACCGGGTCAGGCAGAATTGGGGATGTCGAAGGGGCAGTTGATGCCACCTGCCACGACCCATCTCTAGCCGATACCCATTGGAGCCACACGTGAGCGACAACAGCATCACCATTCCCGCAGATCTGCTGCCCAAGGACGGACGCTTCGGCGCAGGACCCTCCAAGGTCCGTCCGGAACAGATCGAGGCACTGTCTGCCGCTTCGTCCACCATCCTCGGCACGTCCCACCGCCAGGCCCCGGTCAAGAACCTCGTGGGTTCGGTTCGTGAAGGACTCAGCCAGTTCTTCCGTGCGCCCGAGGGCTACGAAGTCGTCCTCGGCGTTGGCGGTTCCACGGCATTTTGGGATGTTGCCGCATTCGGCCTGGTCGAGAAAAAAGCACAGCACCTCTCGTTCGGTGAGTTCGGTTCGAAGTTTGCTGCCGCCACCAACAAGGCGCCGTTCCTGGACGCTTCCTCGATCATCAAGGCCGAGCCGGGCACCCGCCCGGTGTCCCAAGCCGAGGCCGGCGTTGACGTCTATGCCTGGCCCCAGAACGAGACCTCCACGGGCGTAGCCGCTCCCGTCAAGCGGGTCCAGGGCGCCGACGAAGGCTCCCTGGTCCTGGTCGATGCCACCTCCGCTGCAGGCGGGTTGGACGTGGACGTCGCCGAGTCCGACGTCTACTACTTCGCCCCGCAAAAGAACTTCGCCTCAGACGGTGGTCTCTGGCTGGGGCTGTTCTCCCCCGCCGCCCTGGAGCGTGCGGCACGTATCAAGGCGTCCGGCCGCTGGATCCCGGACTTCCTGGACCTGCAGACCGCCATTGACAACTCCAAGCTCAACCAGACGTACAACACTCCTTCGTTGTCCACCCTGGTGACCCTGGACGCCCAGGTGCAGTGGCTCAACAGCAACGGTGGCTTGGACTTTGCGAGCAAGCGCACGGCCGACTCCGCCAACCGCATCTACTCCTGGGCCGAGGCCTCAGAGTACGCCACCCCCTTTGTCACCAACGCAGAAGACCGTTCCAACGTGATCGCCACCATCGATTTTGATGACTCCATTGATGCCTCGGCGATCGCCAAGGTGCTGCGTGCCAACGGTGTGGTGGATACCGAGCCCTACCGCAAGCTGGGCCGCAACCAGCTGCGCATTGCTACGTTTGTTGCCATTGAGCCAGACGACGTTTCGGCCCTGCTGGCCAGCATCGACTACGTGGTGGGAGAGCTGAAGAAGTAGCAGCACCGGCTGCCAGTCGGCGTCGTTCGGATGGTCCCGAACGGCGCCGCCGCCGTTTAAGGCTCACTATCCGCCCTGCCGCCTCGCGTCGTCGTCGTGCTCGTCAATGACCGGGCGGGCCAGCAGCGACTCCACCCGGAAATGCTTCAGTCCGCGGGCCCGGCGGTCAAAACGGAGCCGCAACTGCTTCGCCCGGATAATCCAGACCAACCCCACGACGGCGGTGCTGACGCCGGCCAGCGCAGCGACGCCGACGGACCATCGCGGCCCGCCAACATTGGCCACCCATCCCACCAGCGGCGCTCCGATGGGAGTACCGCCCATGAAGATGGCCATGTACAAGGACATGACGCGCCCCCTCATGACAGCCTCGGTGGTGGATTGGACATAGCCGTTGGCGCTGGTGATCAGCGTCAGTGCGAACAGGCCGCAAGGAATCAGGGCCAGGCCAAAGAGCACAGCGTTGGGAGCCAGTGCTGCCAAGGCGCTGGCGACACCGAAACCACCTGCCGCCGCGAAGATCAACCTCAAGCGGGGCCGTCCGCGTCGGGCAGCCAGGAGGGCGCCGGTCACGGATCCTATGGCCATGACGGAGTTCAGGAGTCCGAATGCTCCGGCGTCCATGCCGAACTGAGTACCCACCATGGCTGCGATGAAGAGGGGGAAGTTCAGCCCGAAGGTGCCAACGATGAAGATGGCCACCAGGACCACCTGGATATCGGGCCTGTTGCGGACGTAGCGGAGGCCCTCGCGGATCCGCCCTTTGCCCGCGGCGGCGCGGGGCTGGATCCGGAGCGAGGACACCGGGATGAGCTTCAGCGCCCAGAGCATGGCGACAAATGAGACAGTATTGATCAGGAACACCCAGCCCGGGCCCACCACCACCGTCAGCACACCCGAGACCGCTGGGCCGATCATTCGTGCGACGTTGAAGGAGGCGCTGTTGAGGGCCACTGCATTGGGCAGGTATTCGTCGCTGACCAGCTCGGAGACAAAGGTTTGACGGACGGGAGCGTCGAGGGCGGTCACGATGCCCAGCAGCAAGGCGAAGATATAGACGTGCCAGAGTTCAGCCACTCCGAGCAACACCAGGATGCCCAGGCCCGTGCTGAGAAGTGCCATGGCTACGAGGGTGATGAGGAGCAGTTTCCGCCGGCTGTACCGGTCAGCCAGCAGCCCGGCCCACGGGGCAAGGAACAATTGGGGACCCAGCTGGAGGGCCAAAGTGATCCCCATGGCCCCGGCGTCGTGTGCGGTCAGGTGGTCAAAAACCAGCCAGTCCTGTGCGGTACGTTGCATCCACGTACCGATGTTGGAGATCAGGGCACCGAAGAACCAGATGCGGTAATTGAGGATTCCCAGTGACCTAAAGGTGGACATCAGCGTCCGCCTTCACTGTGGTCACCCCGGGTTTCCGCAACGCCTATTCAGCCCCGGGTTCGTGGTAGTCGTCGTAGGAGTCCTCGGGCTCTTCAGCCTCTTCGAACTCTTCAGCCTCTTCGGGTTCTTCAGCTTCCTCAACGGGCTCAGTGGCCTCGTCTTCGTCAGCCTGGACCGACTCTTCCGTGACATCCTCCACGGTTTCTTCCACCAACGGCGTCTCGTCCTCCGGCCGGACCCGCTTGGCCCACGGCACCCATTCAGGGGCCAGGATGGAGTCCTCTGAGGGCAAGAGGCCAAGTTCGCTCACGGTGACGATCTTGGACCGGGAGTTACGGGTCACCACGGCGTACCACTGCCACCCGCCGTAGCCGGCAAGTCGTGATTCAAACAGGTGGGTCACCACCCGGTCACCCTCGGACTTGGCACCCAGGTGCGAGCCCACCTCGCCGGGGTTGGCAATACCTTCCACGGCTTCACGGGCAACCTCGACGGCGGCAGCCAGGAAGGCGTCCGGCTTGCCGGTGCGCCACACGGGCAGACCGGCGCGCGGCTTGTCCGCAACCGGCTTCCGCGCGGGGGCTCCCCCGGTGCCAGGAGCCTGGGCAGCGTCAGGGCCGCCCACAGGGCTTGCCTGGGCGTTCCTTCCGGCCTTTGTATCCTGTGCGGATTCCGATGTCATGGCCGGTCCTAGGCTTCCAGCTCGTCGGCAACCTTGCGCAGCGCCAGGCTGATGGCCTTGGCCTTGTTACCGTCCGGGTACTTGCCGGAGGACAACGAGCCGGACAGGTTGTCCAGAACCGTGACAAGGTCCTGCACCATGGGGGCGAGGTCCTTGGCATTCATCCGCTTGGCCTTGGCGATGGAAGGCGTCTTCTCCAAGACGCGCAAACCCAGGGCCTGAGCTCCACGGCGGCCGTCGGCCACGCCGAACTCCACACGGGTTCCGGCTTTGAGCTCCGTTACGCCCGCAGGCAGGGACGTCTTGGGCAGGAAGACTTCCTGACCGTCCTCAGCCGCGAGGAATCCGAAGCCTTTTTCCTTGTCATACCACTTGACCTTGCCGGTAGGCACGTAATCAACCTTCTTCGTTTCTTGCTGTGGGAGACACGTCGGGCCAAACACCGCATCCGCAGGGTTCTGCGGGATCGAGGGTGGCAGCCCGGTCCGTGTTGGTCTGTTCCTTCAAGGTTATCCTGCCCGGCCCGCTATTCCCGCTTTGCCGCGATCGCGGAGGACAGGATCAGGACCAATACCACCCGTTACGGCGCTGCTGCTAGCGTTGAGGACATGACTTCCCCGGGTTACCGCCGCCCCCTCATGATCATTGCCGCCGTCATCGCGGTGGCCTCCCTGGCCGCCGTTGGCGCTGTCATGGCGATCGCCTACAACGGCAGCACGGCCCCGGTATGGATTACGTCAACGGCCCTTTATGGCCTGCCGGCAGCCTTCATGCTTGCGGTGGTCCTGGTGCTGGACGCCGTCCGTCAGCGCCGCCGGCAATAACCGCCCCAACTGCAAGCAACTGACCTGCTGACAGGCAGCAACGCCCCGGGGGCGGTAACGTTGGATTGATGTCCCTCATACGCGCGCTCAGCAAGGAACTGGAAGCGCGCAGCGACGATTCGCTGCGGGCCTTGTTTGCTGCGCGACCGGACCTGATCTCCCCCATGGCCCCCGACTTTGCGGCCCTGGCTGCCAGGGCGAGCGCCCGCGTCAGCGTGCAGCGGGCTTTGGAACGCCTGAACAAGCCCGAGATGCAGGTGCTGGAGGCGCTCCATCTCTGCACCAATGCCGACACCGGCCATAGTATCTCCGCGGCGGGCCTGAAGAAGGTCATTGCCGGCTCCACTCTGTCCGCGCTGGATCCCATTCTTGCCAAGCTGCAGGAGTTGGCCCTTGTCCATCGCGCGGATCCGCCGGCCGGTTCCCCGGCCACGTCCTCGCGCCAGCGCTTCTACCTTCCCGTGGGCAGCCTCAAGGACGTCATTGGCATCTACCCCGCGGGCCTGGGCCGGAGCTATACGGAATTGGTGCGGCTGCAACCTGCCTTTGCCCAGCGCGCAGTGCAACTGGTGGCCGAGCTCCACCAGAGCGGCGCCGGCATTCACCCCGCCAGCACACCCATGGATGCTGCTCTTGCGCTCCAGCGCTGGACCTCCACGCCGGAGAACCTCCGTTCCATCCTGGCTACT
>NZ_JABMCX010000470.1 GCF_013179505.1 Paenarthrobacter sp. CM16
CGGGCGGGGCTCGGGCCAGTTCAGGCGTTCGCTGGTGACCGGCGGATTGGCGTTGGCCTTGACCATGGTGGTCCCCCTGGCCATCCCGGGGTTCGAGACCGGCACCTTCCCGCAGGGCTCCCGGCTGAGTCCATGGGGCACCTCCAACGGACTCAACCCCATGATCACCTTGGGCAACAGCCTCCGGAGTCCCACGGGATCCGGCCGCATCACCTACGCAACGAGTGCGGACGGACCGCTCTACCTGAGGTCCGTCACCATTGACCACTTCGACGGCGAAACCTGGGCTCCGGACGAGCGCGCGGCCCAGCGCCGCGCCGGTGCAGACAGGATTGAAACCGGCTACTCCGTCCAAGGGGACGTGGTCAATACCGTGACCTCCGTCAATGCCGGCCTGTTCACCAGCCCTTACCTTCCTGCCCCGTTTGCGCCTGCATCGGTGAACGGCCTCAACGGGCGCTGGACCTGGGATCCGGCCACCTTGAGCATCATGAGCACCGAGACCACCACCCGCGCGCAGCGGTATGTGGTGTTTTCCGGGGCGCCCCGGATCACCGCGGAATCACTGTCCCGGGCCACAGCAGCTCCCCAGGGAATTTCGGAGGACTTCCTGCGCATTCCGGGCAACCTGCCTGAGATTGTGCGTCAAACAGCCGATTCCGTTACGGCCTCCGAAAGCAGCAACTACGGCAAAGCCCTGGCAATCCAGAAGTACCTGCGTTCCGGTGAATTTACGTACTCCCTGCAGGCACCGGTTCAGAACGGCTACGACGGCAACGGTCTCTCGGTCCTGGCTGATTTCCTGGCCGTCAAGAGCGGCTACTGCGTGCATTTTTCTTCCGCGATGGCTGTGATGGCGCGGGCTGAAGGTATTCCGAGCCGCATTGCCGTGGGCTATGCTCCGGGCCGGCTAACAGGGGAATCGGTAGCGCTGGTGGGGCAGGGTTCCTTCCCCGAATACGAGGTAGACGCCCGGGACGCGCACGCTTGGCCCGAGCTCTACTTCGAAGGCCTTGGCTGGGTCCCGTTTGAGCCGACGCCGTCCCGCGGCGTCCCTCCCGATTACGCGACGGAAAGTTCAGTACCCGGCAACCTCAGTACCAATGCGGACGAGAAAGAGGTTCTGACCACCCCCGCCCCGGCCACACCGGCCCCCGTTCCACTGCCGGGTGTGGAAACCCCGGTGACGGGGTCCACCAGCGTGAACCCCCTGCCAGCCATCGGGGCGGCCGCCGCAGGCGTGGCACTGTTGTTTGCCTTCCTGTGGTCACCACGCCTGAGCAGGAGCATCCTGCGCAGGCGCCGCCTGAACCAAAAACCTCCGGACGAGGCCGACGCCCTGCAGCCCGGGTACAAGGATCCTGTCCCGGAGCTTGCATGGGCGGAACTGCAGGACCTGGCGACGGACTACGGCTTACCCTCCGCGCCCAGCGAGACGCCGAGGCACTTCTCCACCAGGCTTCGCTCCAGCGCCGCCCTCGGAGACTCGTCAGGCATGGATGACGCCGCCCATGCGGCGGTGGCCTCGCTCACCTCGGACTTCGAACGGCAGCGTTATGGCCGCCAGGGAGGACCAGCGTCGCCATCAGCGGCTGCGGCGCGCATCGCCGTCGTCCGTGACTCGTTACGGAACAACGCCCGCTGGCTGGTGCGCTTCCGCGCGGACTGGTTGCCGCCGTCGATGATGCGCCGCTGGGTCAACGCGCTGGGAGCGCCGTTCCGCGCCGTGGGATCCCTGGCTACGACCGTTGGGCGCGGGTTGGCACGGCGATGGCGCACGCTCCGCGGCGCGCTTCCGCAACGGCGCTGACTGACTGCGCTGACTGACTGCGCTGAACTCCTGACGCACAGCAAAGGGCCCGGCCCCCGGAATTTTTGGTTCCAGGTGCCGGGCCCTTGCTTATCCCTGCCGTTCTTGTTGCGAGAGCGGACGGGGCGGGCTCCTTGGTGGAAAGAGCAGGCTTAGTCGGCGTACGGGTCCGCGATACCTACGTACTGGGTGTACAGGTACTCTTCGATGCCTTCGGAGCCGCCTTCGCGGCCCAGACCGGACTGCTTGACGCCGCCGAACGGTGCTGCAGCGTTGGAGATGACACCGGCGTTGAGGCCGAGCATGCCGGTCTCGATGCGTTCGCTGATGCGCAGGCCACGGTTCAGGTCCTTGGTGAAGACGTAGGCCACCAGGCCGTATTCGGTGTTGTTGGCCAGGCGAACTGCGTCGTCTTCGGTGGAGAAAGTGATGATCGGCGCTACCGGTCCGAAGATCTCTTCCTGCAGGATGCGGGCATCGGCTGCCACGTTCTTCA
>NZ_JABMCX010000471.1 GCF_013179505.1 Paenarthrobacter sp. CM16
GAGATGTACATCTTCAACCGCATCGCCGCGCCCATGATGCTGCCGGGCCTGGTGACCATCTTCCTGTTCCAGTTCGTCGCCATCTGGAACAACTTCATGCTGCCCTACATCATGCTTGGTGATGACCACCTGTTCCCCATCACCGTGGGGCTCAATGGCCTGCTGAACCAAGGAGCCTCCGCACCAGCTCTCTACACGTTGGTACTCGCCGGTGCGCTGCTGTCGATCGTCCCGCTGGTCATCATGTTCCTTCTGCTGCAACGCTATTGGCGGGTCGATCTGGCCGCCGGCGCCGTCAAAGCCTAGTCCTAGGTAGGCTTTGGTCATGACGCAACCCACTCATCGGCCAAGGCCCAAAATCGACGACGTGGCCGCAGAGGCAGGCGTCTCGCGAGGTACGGTCTCCCGGGTTCTTAACGGAGGTCACTGGGTCAGCCCGTCTGCGCTGGCTGCGGTCAACGCAGCCATCAAGAAGACCGGGTACCGCGTCAACCCGCATGCGAGGAACCTGGCTACCAACCGGGCCAATTCGGTGGCGTTCCTACTCACGGAAACGCAGGAGAGGCTCTTCGAGGACCCCAACTTCGCAGTACTCATGCGCGGTGCTGCAGACGCCCTGGCCGTTCACGACATCCCCTTGGTGCTGATCATGGCCGGCACGGATGACGAGCAGCGGCGCGCCACCGACTTCCTCACCGCGGGCCATGTTGACGGCGTCCTGCTGATCTCGTCCCACGGCAGCCGGAAGGGCATCATTGCGGACATTATCGCCGCGGGTGTCCCGGCCATTGCCTGTGGCGTCCCATTGGGCTTCGAGAAGAAGATGGGCTACGTTGCGGCCGATGATTACGAGGGCGCCCGGGATGTTTTGCGGTACCTGCACGACGGCGGGCGGCAGCGGATTGCCACCATCGCCGGCCCTGCGGACACCTCGGGCGGTACGCGCCGGCTCGAAGCGTACCGGGACCATCAGGGGGCGGACATCGATGAAACCCTCATCGCGCACGGAGATTACAGCCGGGACAGCGGGGCCAAGGCTATGCGGGAACTCCTGAACCGCACCCAGGAGATTGACGCCGTCTTCGCCGCGAACGACCTCATGGCACTCGGCGCAATGGACGTCCTCCGGGACACCGGCCTGACAACGCCGGGTGATGTGGCCGTCGTCGGATTTGATGACATCAAAGTCTCCCAGGAGGCAGCGCCGCCACTGACCACCGTGCGCCAACCCTTTGACCGGATCAGCGAGGAAATGGTGCGGCTCCTGCTGGACGTCATCAGCGGCAAGCGCCCCGCCGCCGTCACCATCCCCACCGAGTTGGTCATCCGCGAATCGGCCTGAGCCGGGCACGCGAAGGCACCAGCCCCCAGCGCATAGGCTTGAACCATGCTGAACCTGGCCCTTGGACTTCTCTTTGCGGGGCTCTTCCTTGCCTCCTACCAGTCCGATCGGCGCAGGCTCCGCAACGGGGTTTTCCTACTGGTGGCGGCGTGGTTGCTGCTTCAGGCTCTCCTGGATTTCCTGATCGACTTGAACCCGTGGTTCGAGTGGCTGAACCTGGTGGTCGTTGTGGTTCCGGTGGTGAGCATCTTCGTGTTTGCCGGCTTCCTGATCGCCAACGGCATCACCATGGTCCGTAGGGAAGGCCCCGGCATCAGCAGCTTCCTGCCCATCGCCGTGGGCCTGGCAGTGTTCCTCGCTCCGGTTGTCGCTTTCCTCTTTGTACTGAGCGGGCAACCGGTCCTGGCCGGCCTCGCCGCCTTGGCGTTCTTCCTCTGCGCTTACCTGGGCTGCGCCTTTGTGGTGTTCCTTGGGTATGCGCTGGTGTATTCAAGGATGCGCTTCAGCCCGAACCCGGCGGCGGTGATTGTCCTGGGGTCCGGCCTGATTGACGGCAAGGTCCCGCCATTGCTCGCCGCACGCCTGAACAAGGCTTTGGAAATTTACGACGGCGGCGCACCGGCCAGGCCCGTACTGGTGCCTTCCGGGGGCCAAGGCCCGGACGAACCCCGGCCCGAGTCCACGGCAATGAAGGAGTACCTGGTGGCCAAGGGTGCTTCGGCCGTCGATGTGCTGGAAGAAAACCAGGCCACTACCACCCGCGAGAACCTGGCGTACTCGGTTGCCTTGCTTGCCGACCAAGGCATCCAGGGACCGTTGCTGGTGTGCACCAACAACTACCATGTTCTCCGCGCGGCCCTCCTGTCCCGACGCCAGAAAATCAACGCCGAGGTAGTGGGTGCTCCCACTGCCAGCTACTTCGTGCCAAGCGCCTTCCTCCGTGAGTTCGTGGCCGTGATGAGG
>NZ_JABMCX010000472.1 GCF_013179505.1 Paenarthrobacter sp. CM16
GCCTCCGTCACCCGGATCCGGCTGTTTCCGCCCTTGCTCCCGGTACTCATGACCATGGTCCTGACGTCATGGCCGGCGTCGGACAACTTCGCAAGAGTGGCACCACAAGCCAGTTCCAAATCATCAGGATGCGCGCCGATGGCAAGTACCCTTCGTGGCTGGGAGGCCATCTTGGAGCGGATCCGGAACGCCGGAGCGACGAGGCACGCAACGATCAGTGCTGCGCCTGCAAGCACAACGACAGTGTTCAACCACGGCGGATGGGGCCCTCCGACAGCACACCCCGCCAAGGCCAGCAGCAGCAAAGTTCCCAAGGCCGCCAGCGTCAAGCGGAGCCGATGCGGGGAACTGAACTTCCGCACGAACCAGTCCCGACCAGTTGGAACCACAGCCCAAACTGCCACCAGAACCGCCAACAAACCGGCAACGGCGCACAGCGTTGCTTCCATAATGCCCCCATAGTGCGTAGCGAATGAGCACGGTTCCCATCTCCGGAGACCGCTGTAGAAGTAGTGAGCAGGGAGGAAAGTTCGTGACGCCACCTCACCAATCCGATGAGTAGCGGTACTCAAACTCGCCCGGGGACATACCGCTCCCCCTCAGCGAGTACTTCAAGACGCCATCGGTCTGTCGTCTGGATTGCACGGTCACATGAAAGTGCAAATCGCGACGCTGGACCGAATCCGTAATGCAGGTGACCTCGGTGCTACCGGCCAGGGAACACGACCATCCATCCGGTGCCTTGATGGAACTCTCCACGATCCGCGAATCCCTGCTCACTGCAAACACCGCTGTTCCTGCGCCCAAGGGCCGGGTTCCTGAGGCACTGAAATCGATTTCCATTTCGGTGCCACGGAAGTAGCTTCTATCAGTTCGCCTGGCGGTGCCGATGACCTGCACCGGCGCCGAAACCGAGGGAACCGCCGAAGGCGTTGCAGTAGTTGTTCCGGGAGCGGATGTGGGAACTGGATCCGGCTCGGGAACCGTCGGCGCCACTGGCTCTGTTGAGGGCTCCTTTGTAGGCTCCGTTGACGGCTCCGGTAGTGGTATCGAAGGGACAGTTTCCACAGGCTCAGGCTGAACCGGAGGAGACGGGTCAGGGTCCGGAATGCTGCTGAGGGAAGGTGACGGCGTCACCGGCACTGGAGTTTTTCCCATCAGCGGCGCCCCGGTTTCAACGGCACGCTCTTCCATATAGGCGTCAGGGGTCAGGTGATCCACTATTCCCACTGCTCCTAGGGCCAGTCCCACGCTGGCTGCGGCAATGACAGCCATCACGGCAGGTTTAGCAAGGGCAGGAACGGCCATCACCGCCTTCGCCGGCGCCATCCCGCCGAGGATGCCAAGTCCGCCGCCTTTGACCGCCCACGCGGCCACTGGAATGCCAGTCACCAGCGGAAGAAGCACCGCCCTCATGCTGGTCTCGACGTCCTTCAGTTCCGCAAGGGCTGCCGTGCACTTGGAGCAGCCATTCAGATGCTCGCGAACTTTGCGCTCCGTAGTACTGGAGAGCCCACCCCGGAGGTAGCTGCCCAGTTTTGTCACAAAAGTGGCACATCCATCATCAGGCTGTTCGGCGATATGGAACTGAAGGTAGTGCCGCCTCAGGCCCTCGCGCGCGCGCAGCGCGAGCGCCGAAACGGCATTGGCAGAAAGACCAAGAATCGGAGCAGCGGCCGCAGGCTTCATTCGCTCAACGTCCAGGTACCACAGCACGGCCTGCCAGCGCTCCGGCAGGGCGCGGAAGGCTTTGGCCACGGTCTCTGATTCGAAGGCGCTGACTGCAGAATCGGAGTTTGCCAATGTCTGGTCCAGGACAGATTCCTCGCTGCTTGGCAGGACCTTGCTGGCTTTTCGGTTGCGCTGGTGGGACAGCCGGGTGACGGTGGACAGC
The DNA here is from genome assembly GCF_013179505.1 of Paenarthrobacter sp. CM16. Taxonomy (GTDB): domain Bacteria; phylum Actinomycetota; class Actinomycetes; order Actinomycetales; family Micrococcaceae; genus Arthrobacter. Next base: position 1,895 of record NZ_JABMCX010000472.1, read on the forward strand.
AAATACGCCCGGAAAAAAGTATCCGGCCCTTTGCCTGCCACCAAGCTTTGCAGCACGGACTGAAACGCCTCAGCAACCACGTCCTCGGCATCGCTCGGATTGTCCACGTTGCGCTTGGCTACAGTGGAGGCGATGGAAAAATGGCGCTCGTAGAGTCCATCGAAAGCGGACATCTCACCGGCACGGACCAGCCCAATAAGGTGTCCGTCGCTATCTACATCGACGTCCACTTGTGACCTTCGTGCCATCTAAGGCGCCCCCAAACCGTAAGTAATCGTGCCCATATATATTCAGTGGGGGTAGGCAGCAAGACGTGACGCCATTTATACACTGTCTTTAGCAACGATTTTTGTGGTTCGCTTCGTC
>NZ_JABMCX010000473.1 GCF_013179505.1 Paenarthrobacter sp. CM16
TTCTTCCGGTCCCTCAGGAAAGTGCCGGAACCACCATCACGGCAACCATAGCGGTCATTGCCTCCGGCCAAGCGACCCAGGAGGTTGAGGTGAGGCTGGACGTGGCGGACGAAAGCGACGCGGACCCGGCCAACGCCGCCGGCGGCTTCGGCGATCCCCGTTACCTGCGCCGCTTGGCGTGGCTGGATTCGGCGGTGGCCCAGGACGCAGAGCTCGTCAAACCCTACACACCCGTCACCTTGGACGAAACCAGCAGGACGTTGGGGATACTGGGCAGGTCCTTGCGATTGGCGGAGTCGGGACTCCCGGCGCAGGTGAGGTCCACCTTCACCGCAGCCGTGACCGCAACGGATGGTCCCGCCGTCGAGCTTTTCAATGCCCCGATGAGCCTGGACATCGACGGTATCCCATGGGCCTATTCGCCGCTTACTTTCACAGTGGAAGGGCCAGCCCGGGTCTCATGGCGGTCCACTTGGACGGGCGGGAAGATCGGGAACGCAACGCTGGGGCTGGAACTGAACGGCGCCCTCGACGCCGATGGAGCGGTTACGTACTCGCTGCGCCTCAGCTCTGCGGGAACTTTGGACGTGTCCGACGTCGGGCTGCACCTTGCGTTTGACGAGGCTGCGGTCCCGCTCGCCATGGGATTGGGAGTGGCGGGTGGGAAACGTCCGGAATCCTTGGATTGGACGTGGGAGGTGGCGGGGAAGAACCAGGACGCGCTGTGGCTGGGGAGCGTCAATATCGGAATGCAGCTCGCACTGCGGGACGGCAACTACGAGCGTCCACTGAATACCAACTTCTACCGGGAAAAGCCGTTGGTGGAACCGCAATCCTGGGCGAACCGTCAGGAGGCCGGCTCCGAAGGCACGGTCCGCGGCGGGGTGACGCTCAGGAGCGGCGAGGGCACGGTGAGGGTCCATGCCGGAAGTGGCGCCCGTACCCTGAAGGAAGGTGAACTGCTGGACTTCGATTTCCGCCTGCTGCTGACACCGTTCAAGCCCATCCGCCCCGGCGATCACTTGGCCAAGCGCTACTTCCATGCTCCTGAAAATCCTGCGGACATCAAGGCGGCGGGAGCCGCGGTGGTCAACGTCCACCATGCCACTGCGCCGGCGCCTTATATCAACGACCCTTTGCTGACTCAGGAGTCGCTGCGGAAGTACGTAGCCGAGTGTCATCGGCATGGCCTCATGGCCAAGGTGTACAACACGGTCAGGGAGCTCACGTTCCACAGCCCGGAGCTGTTGCCCTTGCTGCACCTGGATCATGAGATCTTCAGCGACGGCCCGGGCAAAGGCCACATGTGGCTGCAGGAGCATGCCGGGGACGGTTACGTGTCCGCCTGGTATGCGCCAAATGTGGAGGACATTGCGGTGGTGACCACGGGCGAGTCCCGGTGGGAGAACTTCTACGTCCGCAGTCTCCAGGAGTTGGCCTCCGGCGAGGACGGAATAGACGGCATCTACCTCGATGACATCGCCTACGACCGCCACGCGATGCTTCGGGTCCGCAAGGTCCTTGAGCGGGCCTGTGAAGCCCGCGGCGTGGAAGGGCCGGAGATAGACCTGCATTCGGCCAACCAGTTCACGGCGCATGACGGCTTTGCGTCCTCAGCCAACCTGTACATGGAGCATTTGCCTTACGTGGACAGGCTCTGGCTGGGGGAGTACTTCGACTACCACACCACTGATCCGGACTATTGGCTGGTGGAACTGTCCGGGATACCTTTCGGGCTCATGGGCGAGATGCTGGAAGGAGGCGGCAACCCGTGGCGTGGAATGGTGTTCGGGATGACCGGCCGGGCACCCGCCGTCGATAACCGCCCGCTCTGGGAATTTTGGACGCACGCCGGGCTGGCAGACGGGCAGATGCGCGGCTTCTGGGACCCCAAATCGCCGGTGCGGACCAACCATCCGGACGTGCCGGCCACCACGTGGGTGACAGGGCGCGGCGTGGTTGTAGCGCTGGCGTCGTGGGCCGGACACACTGAGTATGTGACGTTGATTTTCGACGACGACGCTACCGCCAAGAGCCGCATCAAGGCCCCGGCCATCGCCGGATTCCAAACCGCTGCGGACTACGCGCCCGGCGACGCCATCACTGTTGAGCCGCAGCGCGGCCTCCTCCTCACGATCGGATACTGACGTGGACATCACCGAAAGCTCCAACCTCACCGTTACCACCATCTCCCTGACCATGGCGGATCCCGGCCCGCTGAACCCGTTGCCGGTGGTGG
>NZ_JABMCX010000474.1 GCF_013179505.1 Paenarthrobacter sp. CM16
TATCAACGCTGATGCGCCCGATCGTAAGCAGTTCGTGGGTCACGATGATCGTTGACCTTTCTCTTGTGAACTCTGAACCTTTGAGCGCTGGGCCCCAATGCCTGCCACCCCTGAGTGAGCGGGGCCACATCACTACTGTGCACCAGAATTTATGTCCTGTCAAAGGTTTGTAATGACATATTTACAACGAGACCTAAGTCGGCTGCAAGCCGCGCAGCGCACTCCTCAGGCCGGCACAGCGGCACTCCCGAATCGTCGGAAGCGGCTAACTTCCAGGAACCGCCAGCTCGCCAGTGACGTACTGCGCGCGACCAAAGCCAAAGGACCAATCACTGGCAGTATTTTCGACATAGCCAAGGAAGATATCCTCACCGGCAACACCAACCTCGCCCAGTCGGGCGGCAATGGCAGCGAAGAGGGACTTTTTGGCGTCGCCACTGCGCCCCTTTTGGGTGAATATCTGGATCATGACCACGTTGGATGAGCGCTCAAAACCCAGCCCCGCATCCAGGGCGTAGATCCGGCCAGGAGCGTGCTCGTTGACAATATGGAAGTAGTCGCGCTCCGGGATGCGGTACTCCTCAAGGATGGCGCGGTGGATGCTGCGGCTGATCGCATCGAGTTCTTCCGAACTTTTGCCAGCATTGACGTCAATTCGAACCAGTGGCATTTTCACCCCTAAATAGTTTGTCCTTACATACTAACAAACTTTGAGTCGGGGGCAACCAGGTGGCGGAACTCCGAGTCAGGTCACCGTGGTGGCATCGCCCGTGGGCCGCTCACTCATGGCTTCATCAATCTCTTTGAGGTAGGCCAGTACATCAGCGCAACGGGGGCATTCAGTGAGATGGTGGGCAACGCGCAGCCTTGCTGCCTTGCGCACCGCATTCCGCACGTACTTCCCGAAGTGGCGGGAGAAATCGATGCAGGGGTCATTCGGCGCCTGCGAGACATGCTCCTGGAGATATGCCTGACGCAGGCCCTCCCTGGCCCTGATGAGCAGGGACGAAACCCCGTTGGGGCTCAACTCCATGACACGTCCCGTGGCTGCCGGCTTAAGTCCCTCAACTTCGATACACCACAGCACGGCCTGCCACCGCACCGGGAGTGAACGGAAGGCACGCATCAGAATTGTTGCCTCAAAAGCCTTGATGGTGGAGTTTTCGTCCAGTACCAGGACATCCATCACACTGCCGTAACCCAAGGTGGCAGTGCGCCTGCTGCGGATATTTCGGCGATGGGCCATACGCCTGACCGTAGTAGTCAGATATGCCTGGAAAGACTCCCTTGGGCCCTTGCCGGCCAGCAATGCTTCCAAGACCGAGGCAAAGGCCTCCGCCACCACGTCCTCGGCGTCACTGGAGTTGTCGGTTTCTGCTCGCGCTACGTAGCCGGCCACCGCAAGGTGACTTCTGTACAGCTCACTGAAAGCCGCAAGGTCCCCCTGACGAACCAGGTCAACCAACCGAAAATCGTCCGGGTCTCCATGGTGGCGTGGTTTCGCTGTCGCCCGGCTTGCCCGCCCGGTCCGCCCGGCGGGTGCCCCAACCCCCGAAGCAGGGGGTTGAACTGCCGGCGTTGCGGATTGTTGCGACATTTCTGCCTTTCGGAATGGGGTGTTGAGCGCACCCAAATTAGGCAGGCAGTGATTGAATACGGACAGAATGCACGTTTCTAGCAAGAATTAGGGAGTCAATGCAGGATTATGAACTTGACGAGCGCGATCTTCGCTTGTTGCACGCACTGCAGATCCGTCCGCGTGCCCCTTGGGCGGCGCTGGCTCCTATCGTCGGCGCCGATGCGGTCACACTTTCGCGACGGTGGGCTGCACTGAAGGAAGCTGGACTGGCGTGGGTCACGTCCTACCCTGGAAACGGGACCAAATACTCCGGCGCCATAGTCGAGATCGACTGCGCGCCGGCCAGTATCCTTCGGGCCACCGAAGAACTCGCCAGCGACCCACAAGTTATGACCATCCACCAAACCGCCGGGGGAAGGGACCTGCTCCTTACCTTGCTGTGCTCTTCAGAGGCCGAGTTGAGCTACTTCCTGCTGGAACGGCTTTGCACCGTTGAGGGCATCCGCAGTACCCGCACGCACAGGGCCATCAAGCTTCTGTCGGACGCAAAGCAGTGGCGGCTTCGGTCACTCCACAGCGCGGAATCACGGCTGTTGGAACGTAACCTGCCCGAGCCAACATCGACGAGCCGGAGAATAACTGCTGAGCATGAGAAGGGC
>NZ_JABMCX010000475.1 GCF_013179505.1 Paenarthrobacter sp. CM16
CGAGAAGGCGGCCTCGTCAAGCCGAACCGCAGGAGCTGACCACTGCTTCAGGACTTTCCTTGATTTGACACCATCATGGCGTCACAATGGTGTCATGCAGCTCAACCAGTACGTGACCGCAGTCCAGAGCCAACTGCATGCGGCCGCCGAAGCCGGCGGACCTGATGCCAAGGCGCTGAGCGAACGCCTCACCGCGGCCATAGAGTCCACGGTGAGGCTGGTCCTTCTTGAAGCGCTCTCCGAGGCAGCCCGCGAGATCACCCTGGAACTCGCCCCCGGCTCCGTGGAGGTCAGGCTCCGCGGCCGGGATCCCGAGTTCGTGGTGGGCAACCCTTCTCCCGCCGGTGACTTTGAAGCGATGATCGAACAATCGATCCAAGGCACCACGTCACCTGTTGACCTCGACGGCGCCAGCACCTCCCGGACGACGCTTCGGCTTCCGGATCACCTCAAGCAGCGGGTTGAAGACGCGGCCGGCCAAGAAGGCGTGTCGGTGAACTCATGGCTGGTCCGGGCTATCGCCGAGGCATTGAACGCCGGCCACGCCGCACCACGGGCAAGAAGCCGGGAACGCGGCGAGCAGAACTTCACAGGATGGGCACGATCATGACAATCTTCCCCACTCCCCTGCCGATCACGGTGGTGCTTGACTCTTCCGTTCGCGCCGACGTCCGGATCATTGCCAGCGACAGGGAGGACACCGGGTTCAACGTCCGGCCCCGCAAGCCAGGCAGGGCAATGGACGTCAAAATGGCCCAGCAGACCACCGCGGACTACTCCGACGGGCGCCTCCAGGTCAGGCTGCACCCTGCGTTCCGCCATACCTGGTTCAGCGACGGAGGTGCAGTGGAGATCACTGTGGAGGTTCCCACTGGCAGCAGCCTGGAATTGAAGTCCGCCATGGGAGACCTCCTCTGCGACGGTACGTTCGGTACTGCAGACCTGAAAACCGATCTGGGCCACATCCGGATCGACCAATGCGGCGAGCTCCGGGCACATACGGACATGGGTGACGTCATGGTGGAACGCGCCTCAGGCAGGTCAAGGATCAAGACCGGCTCGGGCAAGATCCGCATCCGGGACATTGACGGAGTTGTTTCCGTGAAAAACGGCAACGGCAGCACTTACATCTCCCAGGCTTCGGGAACGCTCACGGTCAGCGCAGCCAACGGCGATGTCTCCTTGGAACGGGCAGGCGTGTCCACCACCGTGAAAGCATCCAGCGGTGACATCACCGTGGGCGAGGTGTCCGCCGGGACCCTCACGGTCCAAACGGCTGCGGGCACCCTCAGCGTCGGTGTGCGTCAAGGCACGGCCGCCTGGCTGGACCTCAGCACCAAGTATGGACGGGTAACCAACACCCTCGAGCCCGGCAGCGGACCGGGCGAAAGCAGCACAACAGTGGAGATCCGCGCCCGCAACGCCTATGGCGACATCACAGTGACGCGTTCACCCGCAACAGCGCACGCCTAAGCTACACCGTTGCGAGAGCCCGCTTCCGCCGGGCCTTGGCCAGCCGCGTCCCGATGAGCCCCTGCCGCGGACTGAACAGGTAGACGAACGCGAACACCACACCCTGGGTCAGCACCACCATGGCCCCCGAGGCCGTGTCCAGGTAGTAGCTGAGGTAGATGCCCGCCACGGAGCACACCACGGAGATGACCGGTGCAATGACCAGCATCCGGGAGAACCGGTCCGTCAGCAGGTAGGCCGTGGCACCCGGGATGATGAGCATGGCCACCACAAGGACTACCCCCACAGTCTGCAGCGCCACCACTGAGGTCAAGGCAAGCAACCCCAGCAACAGCGCGCCGAGCCTGCGGGGCGAGAGGCCAATGGCGTGCGCATGCGTGGGATCAAAGGCGTACAGGGTGAGGTCGCGGCGCTTGAGGATCAGGATGGCGAAAGCCACCACGCCGAGGACCACCACCTGGATGAGGTCCGGGACGCTGACACCCAGCAGGTTGCCGAAAATGATGTGGTTCAGGTCTGTTTGGCTGGGCGTCACCGAGATCAGGACCAGGCCCAGCGCGAACAGCGAAGTAAACACTATGCCGATCGCCGCGTCTTCCTTCACCCTGCTGGTGTTGCGGACTACCCCGATCAACGTCACCGCGATCAGGGCGAACACCAGCGCGCCCAGTGCGAACGGCGCACCCACAATGTAGGCGAGTACGACGCCGGGAAGCACCGCGTGCGACACGGCGTCGCCCATGAGGGACCAGCCGATCAGGACG
>NZ_JABMCX010000476.1 GCF_013179505.1 Paenarthrobacter sp. CM16
ATGGTCGCGTTCCCCTACACCTCCGTTCCAAAGGAGTGGGGCATGGCTGGGTGCCCCCGCACTTTGGTTCTGGACGACAGACAATGCGAGTCGCCGGCTGAACTCGTCCGGAGGGCCATAGAAACAGAGGGTGGCGGTGCCTCACCACTGGCGACCGCGTTCATGGAACGTATCGAACGACAGCTTGCCGGGTCACTTGATGGCGGCACCGGCGCCCCCGTGAGTCCAAGGGAAGACGAGGACACCCAAGACCATCTAACTGAGCGCCAAGCAGTCTTGCTCCAGGCAACGCGTTCCCTTACCCGCGTTCGCTTTACCGGTGGGGCGGGCAGTGGGAAGACGTGGCTTGCTGTCGAGAAAGCCCGAATGTTGAGTAAACAAGGTAAGCGCGTCGGTCTCTTTTGTTACAACAAGGGATTAGGGCAATACCTGCAAGACCGGGTCTCGTCGTGGCGGCAAGCCAAACCAATCTTCACCGGCGAATTTCACGAGTACGTTCGCCAGCTTGGGGTGCCTGATGGCAAGTGCCAGGACTACTTCGATGTAGAGATGCCACGGCTTCTCCGGGAAATGGCCGGCACTATGCCCGCATACCAGCGACTGGATGCGGTGATCGTTGACGAAGCACAGGACTTCGCCCCTTTATGGTGGGAAGCATTGCTGGCATGCACTGCTGACCCAGAGAACGGCGAAGTTTATGCCTTCATGGACGACCGCCAGGACGTTTACAAAAGATGGGGCGGGCTCACGGCCGACCTCAACCAAGGACCTACAGCAACCTTTGTCCCCATCCACATCGACGAGAATCTGCGGAACACCCGAAAAATTGCGGAAACCTTCAAACCGTTTGCCGGCGAGCATTTCACGCCGCGAGGCAGCACCGGACTACCCGTTCGTAGAGTCCACTGCTCCACCGACGAAGCCCTCGACGTCGCGGGGGACTGTGTAGAAGCGCTAATTGATGAAGGGTGGGCAAATAACCAGATAGCCCTACTGACCACCAAGGAAAGGCACCCCGTTCATCTGGACTACTTTGACCGTGGTGCCACCGAGGAATACTGGCGCGAATTTCATGCGGGTGATGCGGAGTTTTATGGCCATGTCTTGGGGTTCAAGGGACTTGAAAGATCCGTCGTCATACTCTGTGTCAACGGCTTTAAGGACATGGCCCGAGCCGCCGAACAGCTCTACGTCGGGTTGTCCCGGGCACGGAGCTTGCTGGTCGTCGTGGGTGATTCAGAGCTCCTGGAAGAAGCGGGCGGACGGGAACTGAAGCACTCCCTTGCGCGCGCTGAGGCTTGGGACTACTCGCTGGCGGTGCCCGGATGAGCATCGCAAGCAATATTGTCCGGGCCTTCCATTAGCCTTCAGTAAGGAAGCACCACACAGTCCGATGGGGGATGAAATGCCGGAGTTGGTCGACGCGGAGTCGAACGGAATGACAGATCGGGTTCAGAGGCGTCTCCACACTGACCAGGTCTCAGTTTCCACATCCTATGACTACGCCTTCTTGTACGCCTGGCAGCAAGAGGCACTCAAAGCCTGGCACTCCAACGCCCGCCGCGGCGTTGTTGAGGCCGTCACTGGTGCCGGCAAGACACGAGTAGGAATCGCCGCAGCTTTCGAGGCGATTCGGCAGGGCATCAAAGTGCTGATTCTTGTGCCCACCGCTGAACTTCAGCGCCAGTGGTTGTCCTCCCTTAAGCGTGACCTCCCCGCCGCCCGACGAGGCGCTCTTGGCGATGGTCGAACCGACACCTTGGACGACGTTGATGTCCTTGTCGCCATCGTTCATTCGGCTTCCAATCGAATGACGCTGCGTAGCCACAAGGCCGGTTTGATCATCGCCGATGAATGCCACCGGTACGCCGCCCCTATGTTTACCGGAGCGTTGCAGGAAGGCTACGCGTGGCGCCTTGGGCTGACGGCAACCTACGAACGTGCTGACGGCGAGCACGAGAATCTACTGACTCCATACTTTGGCGGGGTCGTCTACAACCTCTGGTACGACCGCGCACTGGCTGACGAGGTCATTGCCCCCTTCGATATCGCGCTTGTCGGTGTGGAACTGACTCCAAGCGAACAGGTCAACTACGATGACCTTTCAAACACGATGTCTGAAACCTCCAGACATCTCGAATCGTATGCCGGTATCCCCCGCCGACCATTTCACAGGTTCGTTGCGGC
>NZ_JABMCX010000477.1 GCF_013179505.1 Paenarthrobacter sp. CM16
GTGGTCGTGGCGCTGTTGGCGACATGACCGGCGTCGATATCAGCCTGCGTGATGGCGTACGTTGCCGTAGCCGTCACCGTCTGGCCCGGGAGCAGCTCGCCGGGGGTACCCGGCCATACGTACTCAAGGGGAGACAGGCCAGCCAACGGGTCATTGATGACCACACCGGTCAGCTTGACGTTTCCGCTGTTCTTCGCCGTGAACGTGTAGGTGATCAGGTCACCTGCAACGGACGGGTCCTGGATGGCGGAGGCATCGGCCGACTTGCTGAACTGCATCGCCGGAGCCGGGGTCAACGGAGTATCCGTGGTTCCCGGAGGAGGCGTCACAGGAGGACCAACCGGCGGGGTGCCGGTGGTGGTTGCCGAGTTCGCAACATGTCCGGCGTCGATATCAGCCTGGGTGATGGCGTACGTTGCCGTAGCCGTCACCGTCTGACCGGGCAGGAGGGTTCCTGCTGCGCCGGGCCAGGTGTAGGTCAGCGCCGAGAGGCCAGCCAGCGGATCCGTGATGGAAACGTTGGTCAGAGTCACGTTGCCGCTGTTCTTGGCCGTGAAGGAGTAGGTGATCAGGTCACCAACCACTGCCGGATCCTGGATAGCGGATGCGTCCGAGGACTTGGTGAACTCCATGGCCGGGCCCGGGGTCAACGGAGTATCCGTTGTTCCCGGAGGAGGCGTCACCGGCGGACCAACAGGCGGTGTGCCCGTAGTGGTTGCCGAGTTCGCCACGTGACCGGCGTCGATATCAGCCTGGGTGATAGCGTACGTTGCCGTAGCCGTCGCTGTCTCACCGGGCAGCAGTGTTCCTGCTACGCCCGGCCAGGTGTACGTCAGCGCCGAGAGGCCAGCCAGCGGATCCGTGATGGATACGTTGGTCAGAGTCACGTTGCCGCTGTTCTTGGCCGTGAAGGTGTAGACGATGCGATCGCCCACAACTGAAGGGTCCTGAACACCGGAGGCATCAGCCGATTTGCTGAACTCCATGGCCGGAGCCGGAGTCAGCGGGGTATCAGTACCAGCCGGAGGAGGCGTCACTGCGGGACCGGTGGGCGGAGTGCCCACGGTGGTTGCAGTGTTCGCGACGTGGCCCGCATTGATGTCAGCCTGGGTAATCGCATACGTTGCCGTAGCAGTCACCGTCTGGCCCGGCAGCAGCTCGCCAAGAGTTCCCGGCCAGGTGTATTCCAGTGCCGAGAGGCCCGGCAGCGGGTCATTGATGACCACACCAGTGAGCTTCACATTGCCCGTGTTCTTGGACGTGAAGGTGTAGGTGATCTGGTCGCCTACAACCGACGGATCCTGGATTGCCGAAGCATCAGCTGTCTTGGTGAACTCCATGGCCGGAGCCGGGGTCAACGGAGTATCCGTGGTTCCCGGAGGAGGCGTCACAGGAGGACCAACCGGCGGAGTGCCCGTGGTGGTCGCCGCATTGGCAACGTGACCCGCGTCGATATCAGCCTGCGTGATGCTGTACGTAGCCGTAGCCGTCACGCTCTGACCCGGAAGCAACTCGCCCGGAGTACCCGGCCAGGTGTAGGTCAAAGCCGACAGACCAGCCAGCGGGTCAGTGATGACCACACCGGTGAGCTTGACGTTGCCCGTGTTCTTCGAGGCGAAGGTGTACGTAATAACGTCACCCACAACCGACGGATCCTGGACAGCTGAGGCGTCAGCAGACTTGCTGAACTCCATAGCCGGAGCCGGGGTCAACGGAGTATCCGTGGTTCCCGGAGGAGGCGTGACAGGAGGACCAACCGGCGGAGTGCCCGTGGTCGTGGCGCTGTTCGCGACATGACCGGCGTCGATATCAGCCTGCGTGATGGCGTACGTTGCCGTAGCCGTCACCGTCTGACCCGGAAGCAACTCGCCCGGAGTACCCGGCCACGTGTAGGTCAAAGCCGACAGACCAGCCAGCGGGTCAGTGATGACCACACCGGTGAGCTTGACGTTGCCCGTGTTGGTGGACGTGAACGTGTAGGTGATCTGGTCACCCACAACAGACGGATCCTGGATCGCCGAAGCATCAGCAGACTTGCTGAACTCCAAAGCCGGGCCAGGGGTCAACGGGGTATCCGTACCAGCCGGCGGCGGCGTCACCGCGGGACCGGTGGGCGGAGTGCCCGTGGTGGT
>NZ_JABMCX010000478.1 GCF_013179505.1 Paenarthrobacter sp. CM16
TTCCGGATCGCGAGCCGTTCCAGGCAGCGCTTGACGCCCACAGGATGAACTTCGCCCGCGTGTAGGCCACGTAAGCAAGCCGCCGTTCCTCGGCTTCACCGTGATGCTGGACCTCGGACTTGAAATCCTTCTCCGCGTCCAGCCATCCCTTTTGGTCAGGTTGGTCCAGGTCCCACTGCGGCAGGTCTGCACGGTCACCCCGCAACGGCCAGGGCAAGGCAGCAGCTCCACTGGACCACCGTGAATCCCTGGTACTGGGGAATGATCCCGTGTTAAGACCAGGGACGAAGACAACGTCCCACTCCAAGCCTTTGGAGGCGTGAACCGTCAACAACTGCACTGCTTCCCGATTGGTCTCCACCGGGGCCAGATCCAATCCGCCTTCTTCGGATGCCGCCGCTTCCAACCAGGCCAGGAATGCCAGCAGATCAATGCGCTGGGATGTCTGCAGGAACCCGGCCGCTGCATCCTGGAAAGCATCCAGGTTCCTGCGGGCCTGGTGGATGCTGATTCCAGGTTTGGCGGCCACCTCAATGTCCAGGAGCATGGCACGCTCAACCTCGCCAAGGAGCGTGGTGAGATCATCCCCGATGTAGCTCCTCAGCGAACGAAGTTCTGAAGAAAGTCGGGACAGTCTTTCCAGGGCTGTTGCGCTTAGGGTCCGGCCATGGCCGGATATCCAGCCGGGCTTGGGCAGGAAATCCAGGGCCTCCACCAGGCTGGAGGCATCGGTGATGTCACTTTCAACCACTACCGACGGTTCCTCGTTGTCATCCATGGATTCGGCTGCGGTGCCCGGGTGCGAGCGGCGGCGGGCCAGGAAGCGCGACCAGTCATGGAAAGCCATCAGGTCTGCCGGGCCGATACGCCATCGGGCCCCGGACAGCAGCCTCATCAGGGCGTCGGACCGCCCTGGGTCAGCCAAGACGCGCAGGGTAGCGACCAGGTCTACGATTTCCGGGGTATCCAGCAAGCCCCCAAGACCCACGATCTCGTAGGCGATTCCTTGCAGCTCGAATTCCCGGCGGAGACACTCCATCTGTGCACGACGCCGGCACAGGACCGCCATGGTGGGCTTAACGGGCGTTCCGTCACCCTCTTCCTCGAAGACAGTCCTCTGATAGCGGCGGACGTCGCGGGCTATGACTGCTGCTTCATCCTCGTCGGTGCTGAAACGACCGATAACCACGCTGCCATCCACCGCTCCCGGACTCGGGACCAGCGCCGGAACCGGGACGTTGCCTGCTGCAGCCCTCTCCCCTGCAGGGCCATCCGCTGCCACCGCCTTGTTCAAGGGAGCGGCGATGGTATTGGCTGCCTCAAGGATATTCCTGCCGTTCCGCCAAGCGGTGGTCAGATACGAGGTTGGGGCCACTGAATAGGTCTCAGAGCCATCCTTTGTATCTACATGCCTCACGGGAAACTCCTGCACAAAATGGAAGAGCTGTCCGGCTGAGGCACCGCGGAAGCCGTAGATGGACTGGTTGGGATCGCCCACTGCAGTAACGGCGTGTCCCCGGCCGAACAGACGCGAGAAAAGCACCAGTTGGGCATGGGAGGTGTCCTGGAACTCGTCCAGAAGAACCACTTTGTACCGGGCCCTCTCTGTAGACGCCGCGAGCGGGATGTCACTGGCGATCCGGGCAGCAAGGGCCACAAGGTCGCCGAAATCAAGGACTCCGCGGTGCCGCTTCGCTTCCTGGTAGCGCACCACCATATCTGCCACGCTGGCACGGGTCCTGAGCATGGCCGCCAAGGAAGCTGCTGCCTGGGTGGGATTCTTGTTGGCTCCAGCTGCGTAGGGAAGTTGCTCGAACGCCTCAACCCGCTCCAGCACCCAATTCCGGACCGAAGCTGGATCCTGAAGGTGTTCGGCGCACTCCCCCGCCAACTGGATCACGGCATTGACCAATGTGGACTTGGCGGCCGTGAAGTGCTGGTAGTCGCCGTCGTAGGCCTCCACTACTTCACTGGCCAACTGCCAGGACTGTGCCCCGCCCAGCAGGACCACATCCCGCTCGATCCCCAGCCGCAGCCCGTAATCGGACACGATGCCGCTTGCATACGAGTGATACGTGGAGACTTTTGGTTCGAGGTCGTCGGCCCCCAAAAG
>NZ_JABMCX010000479.1 GCF_013179505.1 Paenarthrobacter sp. CM16
GCCCGCGACCAAGGGTCATCGGACGCATTGCCGCTCGAGGCGCGCGACGATGTGGCTGCGGCCGGGGTTTTGTCCGGCCCGGAAGCTGGCGGTGTGGACGGCGAAGCTGTGGCCGGGGGGACTGCGGGTGCGGCCGGTTGTGAGCCCATTCGGCCATAGCCCGACGGCGGCTCCCAGTCCGCGGGAGGCTCCTCCTCCAAAGGCGGCGCATCCTCGTCGAGCGGCGGACCCCAATCGTCGTCAGGGTAGGAGTAATCGCCGGATGGCTGCGAAGGCTCGGGGGCCGGCTGGGAAGGTTCGGGCGCCGGGGCAGCATGAGCTGGTGCCGGGGTGTTCGGTTCCACGGCAGTGGGTGCTGCGGAAGCGTTGGGCTCTTCACGCGCCGGGGTGGCCGCCGCTGGCTCGGCTGCTGCCACTGCGACGGGGGCAGGCGGGGCTGCTGCCGGCGGGGAAGCCGGTGCGAGACCCCATGCGGAGTCGACAGCTGACACCGGTGCCGGCGTTGATGCTGTTTCAGCGGGCGCTGACGTTACACCTGCTGCTGTTGCCGCCGGGGGTTCCTCGCGGACGGACGCCGGGGCGTTCTCGGGTGCAGCAGCCGGCGTGGGCCGGCTAGTAGGCGCTTTTGGGTTTGGCTCAGAGCTCGCTGAGCTGTTGCCGCCAGCGACTGCCATGATCTGGCAGTCGATGCCGAGGGTTTTGTGGATTGCCTGCCGAAGGTTCTCGGAGTGGTCTGCACGGCCGAAAGCACCCGCAAGGCCGCCAGTGGTGAAGGCGAGGGTCAATACCTGGCCATCGAACTGTGCCACTTGGGCGTTGGGTTCCACCAATGCCCAAGTGCTGCGCTTGATTTTGGTCAAGGTTTGAAGGACATCGGGCCATGCCCGACGCAGGGCCTCCACGTCTCCGGTAGCACCGGAAGCACCCGGCCCTGCGGCCGCGTTCGGTTGCGGGGCTGTTTGCGGTGCAACGTGTGCGGGCGTGGCCTGTTCCGGCGTGGCCTGTGGCTCCGGACGCGCGGGTTCCGGTCGCACGGGCGCCGTCTGGGAAGGTGCCGCGGAGGGTGCTTGGGGGGACGCCTGGACCGGAGGAGCCGGAGGAGCCGCTGAGGCCGCCTGGACGGGCTGGGATTGCTGTGCGGGTACCGATGCAGGAGCAGCCTGCTGTGGAGGGACAGCCTGCGACGGCCGGCTGGATGCGGGTCGGCTGGATGCGGCGCGTTCTTCCACCGGCCAATCGCTGGTGGATACCCGTGGGGCAGTGAGGGCGTCCCGGGTGGCAGGCTCAGCGGACGGCTCGGACACAGCCGGCGCGGGCTGGGGAGCAGCGGACGGCTGTGACGCCGGCGGTGTTGGGGCAAGGGACCCGGCCGCCGGCGCAGCAGCCGCAGCTACCGGTGCAGCAGCCGCAGCAGCCGCAGCAGCCGCAGCAGACGGTGGGGCAGCAGCAACAGCCGGGGTGCCGCCGTCGGCCCCGTAATTGAGGCGGCGTTCGACGCGGTCGATCCGGGCAGCGATACCGCGCTCGGTTTGTTCGGCGCTGGGCAGCAGGATCCGCGCGCACAGCAGCTCAAGGTGCAGCCGGGGCGAGGTTGCGCCTGTCATCTCCGTCAGCGCGGTGTTGGTGACGTCCGCTGCCCGGGACAGCTCGGCGGCACCGAGGTTGGTTGCCTGGTTGCGCATCCGGGCGATTTGGTCCGCCGGCATGCCGCGGAGGATGGCCTGGGCGCTCTCGGGCATCGCCTGGACAATGATGAGGTCGCGGAAGCGTTCCAAGAGGTCCTCGACAAAGCGCCGTGGATCGTGACCGGTTTGGATGACGCGGTCCACGGCTTTGAAGACCACCGCGGCGTCGGAGGCTGCAACGGCGTCCACGATGTCATCCAGCAGCGAAGCGTGCGTGTAACCGAGCAGCGCAACAGCGAGTTCGTAGTCCAGGCCGTTGGGACCGGCGCCGGCCATGAGCTGGTCCAGGACGGACAGGGTGTCGCGGACGGAACCCCCGCCTGCGCGGATGACAAGCGACAGCACGCCGGGAGCGACGGGAACGTTCTCCTGCCGGCAGAGGAGCTCGAGGT
>NZ_JABMCX010000048.1 GCF_013179505.1 Paenarthrobacter sp. CM16
TCGATCCGGACTTCAACCGCATCCTCCACTTGTTCCGGCACAGCGGGCGCATTCGTGGCACTGACGGTGTCCGCGGATGGCTCGGCTGATGTACCCGTAGTGGGCGTGACGGCCGGCGCAACAGGCACAGTAGCCCGCGCCGCAGCGCTCCCCTGCCCCAGGACGTTGGAAGCGGAGACGGGCTTAGGCAAGGGATCCGCGTCATTGACCGGCGCCGGCGTCGGGACAACTGCTACAGGCGCGTCTACAGCTGCGGACAAGCGCGAAGCGATGCGCTTGATGTACAGAGCCTCAACAGCGTCATGGTCAGCGACATAGGCAATCCGGCCATCCGTCAGCGGACGCGGCAGTCGGGCACGCACCCCCGGCGTGGCCTCCACCACACGCGAGGGCCCGTCCTTGTGCCGAAGCCAGTGGACAGTGCCGTGCGACTCAACGGCGCTGGCCGTGCCGGGGATATTGGGAACGACATCTCCAAGGTGGGCGGCGACTTTGAGCGGCGCGGGGCGTCGGGCCGGCGAGGCAGAACCGAGGGTGATATCGAGTTTGCCTGCCTCGGCGTCAGCCTCCAGTGAAGGAACCATCCACAACTCACCCGCCGATTCGAAGATCACCCGGTTACCGTCCGTGCTTGCGTGCCGGACGTAGAAGTCTTCGTGATCCGTGTGACGGCGCAACTCCGAGCCGTCCGGAAGCACGGAATAGAGGTTCCCGTACCCCTCGTGGTCCGAAAGGAAGGCGATCCGGCCCTTCACCCACAGGGGGTCCGTGAGGTTGCCCTCGATTCCGGGCACCAGACGCTCAAACTCACCGTTGCCGTCGGCGTCGATCCAGAGTTTGCCCGCTGTGCCGCCCCGGTAACGCTTCCACCAAGCCGGCTCGCGGGAAAGGACGCTGGCCACGACCACCGGCTTCTCATCGCCGACCTCGGGACCGAAGGCCACCGCTTCAACGGGGCCAAAGGGAAGTTCGACGGCGGCACCCCCGTCAAGCGGGAGACTATAGGCATGCGTGTGGCGGCTTTCAGCCTGCTGGAATGCGCTGGTCACCACGACGTTTCCGGAGGGCGTAAAACCTTTGACTTTAGTGGTGCTGTGGCCGAAGTATGTCAACTGCCTGTAGCCGCCGCCGTCGACATTCGCCGTGACCACCTCCGGAGACGTGCCAACAATCACTGTCCACACAAGGCGTTTTCCGTCCGGAGTGAAGCGGGGGTTCCTTGCCGGCAATTGCTGGGAGGAAACCCGCCAGGCACGTCCACCGGAAAGGGGCGCGACCCAGATGTCGTCTTCGGCCACGAACGTGACAAGATCGCCGTGCACATGCGGGAAACGGAGGTAGCTGGAGGAGGTCATTGTTCGATCATAGTCAAGAGGCGCCCGCCCTCCGCCGCACCGACAGGCGTTTCTGTCACACCCGTTTCCCATGGTGAGATGAGTCATGAGAATCGTGATGTCCGGAGCGTCGGGAATGATCGGAACGGCTTTGTCGGAGCGTTTGACCAGCCATGGCCATGAAGTCATACGGTTGGTGCGCAGACCCGCCAGGGACCACGGCGAGTGGACATGGGATCCAGCAGCGGGCCAACTTGACGAAGCCGTACTGGATACGGCGGAGGCCGTTATCAACCTCTCCGGAGCAGGCATCGGAGACCGTCCTTGGACCAAGAATCGCATCCAGGTCCTCCGGGATTCCCGGCTCCAGGCCACACGCACCCTGACCTCTGCCATGGGACGGCTTGGCACACCTCCGGCAACGTTCATCAGCCAGTCCGCCTCCGGCTACTACGGCGCCTCACGTGAAGGAATTCTTACCGAGGATTCAGGGCCCGGCTTTGGCGTACTGGGAAGCTTATGCGTTGAGTGGGAACGAACAGCCCGGACGGCACCACAGGGCGTAAGAGTAGTTACTCCCAGGACCGGCGTAGTGCTCAGCACCTCCGGCGGCGCATTGGGACCGCTCCTCCCCCTGCTGAAATTGGGGCTGGGTGGGCCGTTTGGAAACGGGCGGCAATTTTGGCCGTGGATCACCTTGGAGGACGAGGTGGCTGCACTGGCGTTTCTCCTGACTTCCGAAGTTGATGGAGCGGTCAATGTCTGCGCCCCCGAAAGCGCGGATGTCAACACCATCGTTGCCGCCTTGGCCAAAGCCTTCCATCGGCCGGCCTTCTTCCGCGTCCCGGGTCCCGCCTTGCGTTTGGTGCTGGGGCGGCTTGCCGATGAACTGGTTCTGGCCAACCAGAAGATGGAACCTGCCCGGTTGGCAGACTCTGGATTCGAATGGCAGCACCCATCCTTATCTGACGCCATGGCTTGGCTGACACAGGCGAAGAAACGCTGAACGGATGATTGCCTGATCAGCCCGTAGTTGGCGGACCGCTGTCCGCGGGAAGGATTTCCACAATCCACCAGCGTCCGTCAGCACGCATCACGTGCACGCTGAGATCCCGCGGCGGGCCAGGGGGCTGAGGCTGCGCTTGGGCGTTTGATGCATCATTGGCACCGGAGCCATTTTCCACATAACTGGATGTCGAGGCGGTGACTGTGACCACTGCATCGCCGGCCTCCGGGGATCCGGAAACACTGATCACCGATATCGTCGTCGAGAACCCGGCGTACACCGTGCCGGCTTTCCGGAGGTGGTCCGCCAGCAGCTTGTCAGAGGCTTCTGCGGGTGATCCCGGCGCATTGACCACATCCAGCAAGTCAAGCTTCCCCTGTCCCAGCGCCACGTCGCGAACGGATGACATCGAGGCTACTGCCACGGCCGGATCCTCGGCGTGGAGCCCTTCAGCCAGCACTTTGGGCAGCTCGCCTGATGAAGCTGTTCCAGGTTTGGGGACCAGGCCGCCGGCTTCCGCCGCTGCTTGCTGCGGCTGAGCAGGGAATTCCGCACTCTGCTGCTGCGGATTCTGCGACCACAATATCCAGGCAGCAACGCCAAGCAACACCCCGGTGGCCACTATGAATGCACCACTCCTGAACCAACGGACACGACGCCGGGGCCCCCGGCTATCCGTCGAAAGTCCTCTCTGCAATCCGAACGGGACCAGCCTCCGCCACCATCCGCCCCAGCGGGGTTTGCGGTAAACCGGACGCCCCAAAGCCTGCCGGCGCGTCAGGAGGTCGGGAATGACGGACGAGTGCACGGCGCCGGACAGGTCCACCGGTTCCGGAGCCGCGCTCCGGAAGATGGCCATCGCCATCTCCCTGGCTGTTGGACGCAGCAACGGATCCACGTCCAGCGCAGCCTCCAAAGCGGCCACCAACGACGCTGGAACATCGGGAACCATCACAGACAACGGTGGCCGGTGCAGCGTGGTTTCAGGGGCCGCCCCTGTCAGGCAGTACCAACCCACGGCGGCCAAGGAATAGACATCACGGTGAGGCTGAAGTTCCCGCGTTGTTCCGGCCCCCTCGCCGGCAGACGTACCGTCAGGTGCCATGAACCCGGGCGTTCCTGCCTCGAGGTTTGGCTGGTCACCGCCCACCATTGACGCAATTCCCAAGTCCGCGAGCAGTGGCTTCCCGTCCGCCGTGAAGAGGATATTTCCGGGCGCAACGTCTCCATGCACTGTGCCCTGCGCGTGAAGATAGGCCAATGCCTGTGCCAGAGGGGTCAGGATGGTGACTGTTTCTCCGACGTGGAGCCTTCCCCGGCCTGCAATCAGGTTGGCCAACGAGCCTCCTGGCGCGTAGTCCATGACGATACCCAACGACCCCGCGGAACCGCCTTCAAGAGGTACCACGTCATGGACCTGAATCAGGTGCTGGTGCTTCAGTGCGGACAAGTGCCCCACCTCGCGCATGACTTCCTCCAAAATCCCGGATGCCTCCATACGGGCCCCGGGACGGGGACATTTGAGCGCAAACCGGGCATCGTCGCTGCTCCTTGTGACAAGCCAGACAGTAGAAGTACTGCCTTGGCCCAAGAGGCGGGATGTCCCGTAGCCCGGAACGGACGGCACTGCAGCGGCGGGCGGATCCAGAGTTTCCATAGACAAGATCTACCGGAATACGGGATTTGCCGCAGAAGTTATCCACAGGTGGCTTGCGGGCCGCCTCTGGCGTCGGCGGCACGGGATGCGACTGAGAGGTTCACCACAAAACCATGGTCCGTGTCCAGCTGGGTCTAAGCTTGAACCCATGACTCTTGAGTTTTCACAACTGGGTCTTGCCCCGGATTTCGTTGACTACATGCAGGGCTGGGACCTGCAGCGCGAGATCCACAACAAAGTTGTTGCGGGCGAGAAGAACAGCACCGTTTTGCTCCTGGAGCACGCGGCCGTCTACACGGCCGGCAAACTCACGGAAGACCACGAGCGGCCCTTCGACGGAACGCCCGTTGTTCCCGTGGACCGCGGTGGGAAGTTGACGTGGCATGGACCCGGGCAACTGATCGCCTATCCCATCCTTAAACTCAAGAACCGCGCCGGTATCCGCGATTATGTGGAGCGCCTCGAAGCCACCATGATCGCCGTGATGGCGGACTACGGCATCAACGCGGTGACCGTGAAAGGCCGCGCCGGCGTTTGGATTCTTGCCGATGACAAAGGTCCGGACCGAAAAATTGCCGCTATCGGCATCCGTGTCCTGGACGGCGTCACCATGCACGGTGTCGCCATCAACTGCAGCAACGACCTCGCGCCTTACCAACAGATCATTGCTTGTGGGATTACTGACGCCAGCGTCTCCACCATGTCGCTGGAAGCCGGCCGGACCATCAACCCGGCCGACATCGTTGACCGCTTCGTGGAAGAATTCCGCAAGCATGAAGAAGCACTCGTTTCCACCCACGAAGGAGCACTCCAGTGACCCTGGCACCTGAAGGCCGTAAGTTGCTGCGCGTTGAGCAGCGTAACTCGGCGGTCCCGGTTGAACGTAAGCCTGAGTGGATCAAGGCCAAGGTCCAGATGGGTCCTGAGTTTGTCCAGCTTAAGAACCTGGTGAAGAAGGAAGGGCTGCACACGGTCTGTGAAGAGGCCGGTTGCCCGAACATCTTTGAGTGCTGGGAAGACAAGGAAGCGACGTTCCTGATCGGCGGGTCCGAGTGCACCCGGCGCTGTGATTTCTGCCAGATCGATACCGGCAAACCGTCCCCGGTGGACATGTTCGAGCCCACCAAGGTGGCCCGGAGTGTCCAGGCCATGCAGTTGCGTTACGCCACGGTGACCGGGGTGGCCCGTGATGACCTGGCCGATGAAGGTGTGTGGCTGTACGCCGAGACGGTCCGGAAGATCCACGAGCTGAACCCGGGCACCGGGGTGGAGCTGCTGATTCCGGACTTCTCCGGCAAGCCTGAGAACATCGCGGCGATCTGTGATTCCAAGCCCGAGGTGTTCGCGCACAATGTGGAGACCGTACCGAGGATTTTCAAGCGGATCCGTCCGGCGTTCCGGTACGAAAGGTCCCTGGACGTCATTACCCAGGGCCGGGACCTGGGCATGGTGACCAAGTCCAACCTGATCCTGGGCATGGGCGAGACCCGGGAAGAGATCTCCGAGGCGTTGCGCGACCTGCACGCTGCCGGGTGTGACCTGATCACGATCACCCAGTACCTTCGCCCGTCCGAGCGGCACTTGCCGGTGGACCGGTGGGTCAAGCCGCAGGAGTTCGTGGATCTCCAGCACGAGGCCGAGGAGATCGGTTTCCTCGGTGTCATGTCCGGGCCGCTGGTCCGTTCCTCGTACCGGGCCGGACGCTTGTGGGCCACCGCAATGCGGAAGAAAGGCCGGGACATCCCCGCCCACCTCGCACACATCGCCGAGGGCATCCAGGACTCCGGCACCACCCGCCAGGAAGCCTCCACCATCCTCGCCGCCCACGGCTAAAGCGAACCCTGCCCAGCCGCGTCGCCAATCCTGGCGGCGCGGCTGAGTTGTTTTATCCCATGTAGAACCGGTTCCGGGCAACCATGTGATCCAGTTGGAAGCACCAGGCAGCCCGTCCGATGCCGGAGGTAGCAGCATCCAAACCGCGTTCCAAGGTTTTGATGTCAATAACCTGTTCATCCGGACCGAAGATGAACTCATCCCCCGAATGGACCAGGCTCTTTGCCGTCTGGCTTCGCGAGTAGCCATGGACGGAGGGTCGTGTCCAAAAGATCCCCTTGCTGACGATTCGTGCCGGCACGCCTGCGGCAGTGGAATTGGAAGGAACCTTCTTGGTGATCAAGGCCCGGGCAGCAAGAATGCTTCCGGAACCGATCTTGGCTCCCTTAAGCAGGAGGGTATCCTCTCCCAACCACACGTGGTCCCCCACCCAAATGGACTCACTGGGATTGACCCGTTGATGGTGCTCCACTGAGTAGATCAGATGGGGGTCGGCCGTCCTGAAGGCAACCCGGGACGAGAACATGGCATCCCTGCCGACGATGACATGCTTGCGCTCGGTGGGAAGGACCCGTGCTTCAGCGGTGAAAGTGGCTCCCGGCCCCAGGTAGAAAACGGACTCTTCGAAGACCGTCACAATCAGCCGGAGGAAGCCATGGGACTTTCGAAGATGGATCACAGCGTCGTTTCCAAGAAACCGGAGCCTCGTGTTGCGGAGCCTTGTTCCGTCTTCCACAAACAGGACGTTTCCGGTTCCCGCGAATTCCACGCTGGATGAGGTGAACTCGGAACCGGGTGTCTCTTTGAGATGTACTACATTGTCTTCGATCGCGGCGACGTCCGCATAGGAGCGGATGATCTGGTTCTTCGGGGCCTGGATACCTTTGGCTGCATCAGTGCTGTCCGGCATGGGCCAACACCTCCCCTGAGTCCGCCAGCACAACGCTGGTGTCCTCCCAGTCGATCCCGGACAGCACCTCCACGGCATCGGCATGCGTTTCTCCATGGACAACAAGCAGCAAGCGCTGGACTCCGGCGGCGATGACAAACCTCAGCGCCGCGATGTCCGCCAAGGCCCAGCCGTCCAGAGGGTGGACTGCAGCCCTGTAAGCGGTGCGCATGCCGGACTCTGGGAGGTCTGGAAGTTCGGGTTCGAGGTCAGCAACAAAGTGTATTTCCATCGTGTCACCGCCGGTTGCCAGTGTTTGGCAGCGGTAGTGGAAGCGGGCAAAGGTATCTCCGTCAAGGACAACATAGTCCTGGGTGGTTTCCGTGTTGAGCGTCAAGGCGCGGGTGCTCAGGCTCCTCCTTGGTATCCGCGTTCCCGGCTTCACCGCTTCCGGCAGAGCACCCCTCCATGTGGTTCCATCGGCTTTCATGGCAATCACCTCGGAGAGCTGGTCTATGGGGTCGTAAGCGGGGAAGAAGCACTGTTCGGCGGCGGTGTACTTGACGAACTGATAGGAGTGCTCCGTCATCAACTGCAGGAACCGTGTCCTCCCTGCGTCTCCGGCGATGAACCAATTGGCCCCGGTGACCATGGAGGCCTCAGCGTCGATCCGGACCTGCACCTGAAGGGTCTGGTTGTAGCGGAACGTGCGCATCTCTTCACAAGTGAATTGCTGATCCACCGGGCGCCTGAGAAACCTCCGCATAATGCACAACATGGCCGGCAGCGCAGCCCTGGCGACGTCGGAGTGTGCGCCATGGACGCGGTACTTGGAGAGATTGGGTACGTCCGATGCCAACTCGATCAGTGAGTGGTTGCTCAGCTCGTCGTCGTTCGTGTAGAAGTAGTCAATTTTGCGACCTTCTGCGAAATACTGCCGGAGCCGGTCCTCCGGTTGTCCCACATCACGCAGCGCAGGATTCTGTAGGAGGTTGTCTTTGAAAAACGGCTTATTGAAGTAGTAGGGCAGATTCATTTGCGGAACGGCCAGGAGCAACGCGGCGCGCGGGTAGTCCTTGGCATAGTGGATGGCAATGGACCCGCCCTTGGAGGCGCCGAAGAACATCATCTCCTGGTGATTTATGTTGAACCGGCTCCGCAACGCTTCAATGGCTCCCCCGACACGACTCTCCAGGGGCCTGCCCGCGTTGTCCACCATCATGTAGGAACCAGCCACCAGATAACGGTCCTGGAAGCACACCATTAAGGTGTCCATCAGGTCTGCCTCCGTGAGGTCCTTGAGATAACTCACTGCATAGGAAATCCGGGTCGTTGATGGGCCAAATCCGGGGAAGGTGATGAGCATTTTCTTCGGATTTTTCGTATTGCCACGCAAGGAGTAGAAGACGTCCCCGTACTGCTCCACGCCGTATTGCTCATCGTAAGTGAGCTGCTGCTGGGTAGTGAATGCACCCCTCCCGATCTTCAGTTCATACGGCGCGTCGATATCGACAGCGAAGCGGGAGATGTCATCCGAAGTGACCACGATGTTGCGGTATTCAAGAGGAAAACCCCGCGCAGGTGGTTCGACCATATTTCCATAGACGACTTTCCCGTCCTGGAGAAGCCGGAACTGCTGCCCTTTCCATGCCTCCCAATTACCCAGGGTCAATTTCGCAAAATAGACCCCCTGCGGCAAGTTCTCGGAGGCAACCCGGCGGATCCTCCCCTCAAGGCCCTTCGCCTTGATGATGCGCCGCACGGGTGAATCAGCGCGGGATGCCATCACTGCCCTGGCAACTTCCAGTCCGGCAGGCGAATAGGCAGCCGCCCGGCCTGCCTTCGTAATCCTCTTCCTGAAGCCATGAATCAACGCCATCAGAGACTCAACATCCTTTCTACGATCTTTTCGTTGATGCGTGCCGGATCCACACCCTCGAAGAAACGCTCACGACGCCGGATGTACTTGGGGTTCTTGGCGGCGAAGTCTTCCCGCACGATGTGGTTCACCAGTTCGGAGTGTTCGCTGAAGACCGGACCCAGGCCGTCCTCGCTGTAGTCAAGCCGGCTTTCATAGGGCTGGTCCTTGAAGAAGTCCGCTGCGTCCCAGTGGTAGTACGCGATGGGTATGCCCACGAAGGCTGCGTCGAGGGCCGCCGAGCTGTAGTCGGTCACCACCAGCTCAGCGGCGCGAATCGCTTCCCGGTAGCTTAAATCAGACTTCACGATGCGGTCGGTGAACCTGAACTGACCGGCCCGCTTTTCCACATTGGGGTGCAGTTTCACGTGCATGATCCGGTCAGTGTCTTCAAGGAACTTCAAAAGCGCAGGGTCTGAAAGCAACTTGTCAATGGCATGGAAGTAGCTCGACTGGGCGAAGAGCTCAGCAGAGGACTGATGCAGGTTGAAGCGCCATGTAGGCATGAAGAGCAGATGCTGCTGCCCCTTCGTGTCGCGGGCCAAAGACTCGTAGCGTGGCAGTCCGCTGTTCAAGGTCTCAACAGGAGCCAATTTGCTCATATAGTCCGCCTCGATCCTGCCCGTGGCTACGAAGACGTCAAAGTACTTGGAGAGCACCCAGTCGGACATGTCGTTGAGCTGGATCCCGTGCTGAAGGTAGACAAAGCGAGAGTTGGCGAATGACTTGCCCCGGTATCTGATGCTGTAGATCTGGGAGGAAACCACAAGGTCTGATACCAGAAATTTCTCGTAGAACTCCGTAGTGAAAATGGAGATCAAATTGAAGCCCTTGGCCTCAAGGCGCACCCAGTCAGGCGACTTGGGATTGATTGCAAAGTACGCATGGGTGAATTCAGGATGCTGTGCCCTGAAGTACTCATAGAGATGCTCGGCATTGTCGTCAGCTTGAAAGGGCCGGTCGAAGAAAAGGATTGTGGAAGAAGGGCGGATCGGCCGGTTGTAGAAGTTGTAGCTACCGGGTCTGGCATGGCCGGATCTAAGATTGCGAGCCAGGTAACACTTGTTGATCGTCAGGATTTCATCACCGAAGAGCAACTCATACAGTGGCACCCCTGTATCGCAGTCATCGGTCTTGTGGCGGAAAACCAGGTAGGCGTCCTTGTGACTGAGTTGCTTGTAGAACTGTTTGCCGTCGGTTGGGTCAGCCAACCAGCGGATCCAAGCCGCCTCGAATGGTTGCAGCGGCTCCACCATTGCCACGAAGTCCATCAACTCGAACCCGTAGATCAGGTCGCGGAGATGGTCCAAGGTAATGGACGTCGCCTTCTGACCACGGATTCCCCTGAGGAACAGTGAAACGTAACGCAATACCTGCAGCCTGATTTCTTTGGAATGCACGGGCATCACCGGCATCAGGCGGTTGGCGTCCGCAGCAATCCTGAGCCCGATCGCAGCCTTGGTATCCGATGCCATGGAGAAACCCGTGGTCAACGGCCTGACTTTTGCGATGGACCAGTACATCCGGTAGCTGGTGTAGATGGCCGAGCGGTCCACATCCCCCAGCGCCTCCAGCGCGTCGGACAATCTCCTCGTATTGAAGGCGCTGCCAAAGACATCGGTGTCCCGGGCATAGTGGTAAGCGTCGTCGAGCTTGGTGCCGGCCACGTTCTTGGGGATCGGACCCGTGTAGATGACAGGCTCGGCAAGGTAGACGGTCCGGGACTTGAGGTATTCGAAGAGGGTGGAGACATAGTTGGCCGACAAGAGATGGGAGGTGCGCATAAAGATCACGTACTTGCTGTCAATCTCCTGGCAAAGCCTGGCAATGACGGTCGTCGTCAAGGTCTCAGCCACGTGCAGGACAGCGAAATGCGATTCAAGGCGCAGGCGTGCAGCAATCAAGCGCCGGTACATGGCCGACTCGCGGTCAAGTTGTCCGGTTTCCTCAAGGACGATGGTGAGCAGTGGCGGCGAATCGGGCATGTGGTTCCTATGGGGGTCGAACGTGGGAGATGCGCAGTACTAAGTCACTCCGGCGCTTCGGAGTCACTTAAACCAAGTGACACGGCAGGCTGGATCATGACGAAGAAAACGAAATTGAATCAACTGAGCCCCGATGGAGTTCCGCAACGCGTCCGGTGTCCGGGCGTCCATCACGTAGAATTGAGGCACTATGGCGAACTCCCCTGATTCCAGCAAATCGACCCCATCGGCCGACGCACCCAAGCGTGGGCTGTTCCAGCGCAAGCCCAAGGAAGCCAAGGCAAAGAAGCCCAGCCAACTGAAGCAAATCGCTGAAGTCTTCAAAATGACCCGGCGGAATGATCCCCAGGTTGTGTGGATCATGGTGCTGGCGTTCCTTGCCGTGGTGGCTGTCGCATTCCTGGTCGGTTTCCTCTTGGAGAACTGGGTCACCGGCCTCATTATCGGTATCCCGTTGGGGCTTCTGGCAGCGGTCTTCATCCTTTCCCGAAGGGCTGAAAAGGCCGCCTTCGCGCAGATTGAGAACCAGCCGGGCGCCTCAGGGGCCGCTTTGGGGACCCTCCGCCGCGGATGGGTCACTCAGGACCAACCTGTGGCAGTCAACCCACGTACTCAGGATGCAGTCTTCATGGCCATCGGGCGCCCCGGTGTTGTCCTGGTCAGCGAAGGCCCCACGCACCGCGTCAAACCCCTTGTGGATGCAGAGCGCAAGCGCCTCGCCCGGATCCTCCCGAACGTCACCATCCATGTCCTGGAATCCGGACGCGGAGAAGGCCAAGTACCGCTGAACAAGCTGGCAAAGACCATGGGCAAGCTCAAGAACGAGCTCACCAAGGTTGAAGTCAATGCCGTCAGCAAGCGCATCAATTCCTTGGGTAACCGACTTCCCATCCCCAAGGGCATTGACCCGTACAAGGCCCGCCCCGACCGCAAAGCCGCACGCGGACGCTGAGCTACTTGTTTGCAAACAAAAAACCGCTGCCCCTGTTCGGGGGCAGCGGTTTTTTGTTGGCAGCGGTTTGTCAGGAGTTCATGCGGGGCCGGGTGGATTCCGGCATCCGGAAGATCCTTACATCCGGATAAGGATCGTGTTCATGGCTTTGTCGTGCAGGCCCCGCTGGTCCGGGTCAAAAACGACCGCCGGAATAACCAGGCACAAGAGGATCGTCCTTACGACTGCGGCCAGCGGACCGGCCGGACCGCCCCCCAGCCGGACCACATGGATACCAACGATCCGGTGTCCAATGCTGTAACCCAGCGTGCCAATCAAGAGAATCTGTTCTGCCGCGAAGATGGCCAGCGTAGCCCACTGGTTGCCGCCGAAGGCAAAATTGCTGATGACCAGCGCAATGGTCCAGTCCACTACGATGCCAAGGATGCGTCGCCCGGCGCGCGCGGTGGAGCCGGGTCCCGACTCGGGAAGCCCGAGCCTCTCCCCGGGATATTTGGAGATTCCGGAGGTGTCCGGGCCGCTCAACCAGGAGCCAATGTCTTTTCGATCAACCACCCCTCAAGCCTAACGGCTGGCACGCTTGGTGTCCGACCCGCCGCGGGGCGGGAGTCGGCGCCAAGGTCCACATATCCCGGCGCAGTGTTCGCCCACCGGACCCACATGGACCAGACACCGGGAAGCCGACTACCGTTTACACAACAGATGATTCTGTAACCTGCCGGAAACAATACTGACACCCCCGGGAAATCCCATCTCCCTATGGTGGTATGAGTTGCCAGCCACCACTGCAAGGGGATGTTTTGTGTCTCTGGAGCTTTGGCATGGGCTGCACCACGCGGCCTTCCGGGCCTGTTACTTGATATGCATAAGGAGCATAGATGTTCAAGACTGCGGACGAAGTCCTCAAGTTCATCAAAGACGAAGACGTCAAATTCGTCGATATCCGCTTCACCGACCTTCCTGGTGTCCAGCAGCACTTCAATGTGCCGGCCAAGAGCGTTGACCTTGACTTCTTCGTCAACGGCCAGCTTTTCGATGGTTCTTCCATCCGCGGCTTCCAGGGCATCGCTGAGTCCGACATGCAGCTCATCCCGGATGTGACCTCGGCCTTCATCGACACGTTCCGCATCGAGAAGACTCTTGCGCTGAACTTCTCCATCGTGAACCCCCGCACCGGTGACCCCTACCACCGCGACCCCCGCGGCGTGGCCGAGAAGGCTGAAGCCTACCTCGCCTCTACGGGTATCGCCGACACCGCGTTCTTCGCTCCCGAAGCTGAGTTCTTTGTCTTCGACAACATCCAGTACGAGTCCTCCCCGCAGGGCAGCTTCTACAAGATCGACTCCGAAGAAGCACACTGGAACACGGGCCGCAAGGAAGAGGGCGGCAACCTCGGTTACAAGACCCCGGTCAAGGGCGGGTACTTCCCCGTCTCCCCCACCGATAAGCAGGCCGACCTGCGCGACGCCATGTGCATCGAGCTGGACAAGGCCGGCCTCGAAGTTGAGCGCTCCCACCACGAAGTTGGATCCGCCGGCCAGGCTGAGATCAACTACAAGTTCACCACGCTGACCGCGGCTGCTGATGACCTGCAGAAGTTCAAGTACATCATCAAGAACACCGCCGATGCCTGGGGCAAGTCCGTTACCTTCATGCCGAAGCCTGTCTTCGGCGACAACGGCTCGGGCATGCACTGCCACCAGTCCCTGTGGAGCAACGGCGACCCCCTGTTCTACGACGAAAAGGGCTACGCAGGGCTCTCCGACATGGCCCGCTGGTACATCGGCGGCCTGCTGAAGCACTCCTCCGCAGTCCTGGCTTTCACCAACCCGACGGTCAACTCCTACCGCCGCCTGGTCAAGGGCTTCGAAGCCCCCGTGAACATGGTCTACTCGCAGGGCAACCGCTCCGCCGGTATCCGTATCCCGATCACGGGCACCAACCCGAAGGCCAAGCGCATCGAGTTCCGCGCTCCGGACCCCTCCTCCAACCCGTACCTGGCATTCGCTGCCCAGCTGATGGCCGGCATTGACGGCATCCGCAACCGCATCGAGCCGCCGGCTCCGATCGACAAGGACCTCTACGAGCTTCCCGCCGAGGAAGCCAAGGACATCCCCAAGGCTCCGGGCTCCTTGGAAGAAGCCCTCGAAGCCCTTCGCGAGGACAACGAGTTCCTCCAGGCCGGCGGTGTCTTCACCCAGGACCTCATCGATACTTGGATCGACTACAAGTACGAGAATGAGATCCGCCCGTTGTCGCTGCGCCCGAACCCTTACGAGTTCGAGCTCTACTACGGCGTCTAGCTAAATCATGCGGCAGACGCGGGTGTAGTCCGCAGACAGTCCGCAAGAATCAAGACACAGAAAAGGCCGGTCCCAGGTTTAACCACCTGAGGGCCGGCCTTTTGTCCTTAACGAATTGCCATCTATGCACGCCGCTCCGCACGCGAACTGAGCCGATCCGCAAGGACGCTGGCAACGGCGGCGCGTGCCGTATCTTCCTTGTCAGGCCACATGTGCCCGTAGGTGTCGAGAGTTGTTTTGGCTGACGAGTGCCTAAGACTCTTTTGGACAACCTTCACATCAAGCCCTTGAGCTCGCACCGTCGCCGCAGCGTTCACCTCGACAGAAGAACAACTAACCGAATTGCCGGGACAACGGCAGAGTCAATGGACTAGCGCGTAAGGAGCTGGCCCCTGGCCCAAGCCGGGGGCCTCATCCTCACACTCAGCGCACCGCTCACTAGCTGCCCAGTCCCAACGTTCCGAAAGAAGAGCGATTCAAGATGCGGAAACCCCCATCGCAGCCCTCTATAAAGCGCCGGTGTCCGAGCCTTGTCGTAGAGGATGACATCTACCTGGCGGCTTTCCGAGCCCAGGCTGTCAACGATCTGTCCGTTTGCGACGCCTATGGAGTCGGGTAGGTGTGCTGCAAGGAATTCGCGGAGAACATCCTCGGCCTCCGTCCCGATGGTTAGGTTATGGCCGTAGGCGTCACGTATCTGCTGCAGACTCAGCTGCAACTGTTTCGCAGCCGTCCCCATAAGGTTAGGAAGTCGGGGGACGGAACTGCGGGGGCATTAGGCATAGAGTCTATTGTTGCGTATTTTTCGATTTGCCCTGGCACCCACATAGGGCCCCTTCTGTGACTGAGTGGTGCACCGGTGCACCGCACCGCAACTATCAACCGTCAGCTTTGGTCCCTTGTCTCCGGCAACATACATGCTCGTCTTCGGAACGCCTCGGCGGCTGTGGCCTAGTCTAAGACTGCCCGTCATTCGTGGGAGTGACTCCCCACTCGATTGCGTCATGCACTTGAGTTTTGAGGTGGGCTTCGTGATGTTCATCGGTTGTGTCGATGATTTCCGCGTCCCCGGGATCTACAGGTACTGGGTCGGTCGTTGAGTCAATCCCGAGGCTGTCCCCCTTCTCCTTCAAAAGAGAATCGAGATGGTCTTTAGAGTCCTTCTCAGCGGCGAACAAGCGATCGTGCACGGGGTCACTAGTCATGGCAAGATGCTAGCCCAGTTGCTCTAAGTACTCACGCAGGAAGGGCTAGGTATCTGGACAGGTAGTTGGGCATCACTTGTCATCAAAGTTGAGTACTGACTACGCGTGCCGGACCTGTGGGGCTGGTCTTTACTGAGTTCAGCGGATCCTCGCAACGGCCATCGTTTCCCCCACTTTGGCCGGGGCTGCCCTCGGTTCCGCGGCAAGGGCCGGACCAAGCCTTCAAGCGGAACGGTCCGGCCCTGCGCCAACTGATCCGAGCATGGAAAACAGGCACGATCTTCAGCGACTACGGCCTTGGAGGAGCAGGGTGGAGAGGGTTGTCCTCATCGAGATCGCCAGCGGCGATTCGTTCGCTGACTTGCCGGTAGACGTCCTGGATCAAGTCCTCAAGGTCTTGGCGTCCGATGCGCCAGACGTTGCGGCCCCCGATTTGGATGCCCTTGAGCTGGCCGGTCTTGAGCATGGCGCGGATCTGAACCTCGCTGGTCGCCAGCTCATCCGCCACCTGCTCAATCGTCAGGAAACGCGGGCTCGGCTTATCGTCTTCAGACGTATAGAGAACGCTATCAACAGTGGGAACGGCTAGGGACCGGCAGCCAGGACTGAATGGCGGGCATCGGGTGTCATTGCCTCGTGGAGTTATTGTGTGGGGTCTTCGCGAACGACTAGGCCTTCGTCGCCGGGGAGTACTTTCCCTTGTTTACGTTCTGCTTCGTCTTCGTCGTTCAATGTAACCGCGTCGCCCGGCGAGCAGGGAGCAGTGGCACCAACGCTGTACGACTTGTCAGATGCATCAGTATCGAACTCAGCCCGAAGGACAGGACCACCCTCTGCGAAGACGGTCGGATGTGTCGTTGGATTAACGGTGCGTACGGTCATCCCCAGGGATTTCCAATACTCGGCTACGCGTTTGGCGTCCTCAATATGGTCGGTTCCTTGGGGTGCCCAGCGGTCGTAACCATAGCTGGCTCCCTTCTCGCCCTTTCCAAGGGAGCACTCCTGCGCCCACGCGACGCCGTTGCGGGGCCACCAACCGGTGACGTCGAGTTGCTTGGTGGTGTTGATGACGAGTTCGACCACGCGGTCCCGCCCTTCCCTGGCACTGATTGTCTTTTCCGGCGTCGCTTTGTCTGACATTGTCGCGTTTGGCTCCTTCTCAGCGCATGCGGTTACTGTCATTCCCATCATTAGCACGGCCGTCACGGCCGTGAGGATCCTAATATGCGTCTTAACCGCTGGCATTCGACATTCCTTCCAGTAGGGCCTTTTGCAGATCAGTCGGCCCCAGCGGGACATACGGGGTGATCTTCTCGGTTTCTCCCCTGATTGCCCAGGCTACATTTTTTAGAGACTCTGTTCGCTCGTCAAAATATCCGGCCTGTTCGCCACCCTCCGGCACGAGACCGTTGTGGTCGGTGACGGGCCGTCCGGCTTCGCCACCGGTATCAGTGCCGAAGGCGTGGGAACCAAACTCAGGTTTGATCGGGTTCACGTGGTGGTCACGGCTGTTTTCCCGGCCGGTCCAGGCCCACTGGTCACCGCTTTCGGTTTCGCCAGGTATCTTGTCGCGCGCATGACCGGAGTATACGTGTCCTGCGTTGAGGTCAGCGGCGGTACGGACGTTATCGGGCAGCCCTGCCGAGCCGAGCGTGACGAAGTTATCCACCTTGATACCCGGCTGAGTCAGGGCCACCGCGGCAGTGGTACTCCCGTACGAGTGAGCCACAATATTGAGTTGCGGCGCGCTCTCACCGCGGACTGCAGACAGGCCACCGAGCGCCCCGGCGAGCTTATGCCCACCCGCTACTGCGCGATTCACGTCAAGAACGCCGAGGTTAAGGTTGTTATCCAGTGCGGGCGCGGGCGGGGTCTCGTACCCAATCCAGGACACCACAGCGCTTCCTTCCGGAAGCAGGTTATGTAGGTTTTGGGCTGCTTTCGTCCACCCCGTCATGTCACCGGTGGTGGTATTCATGCCCGGAACCGCGTAGGTGACACTGCTCGCAGTGTCGAGATCGCCGATCGACACGGATGCCAAGGGTGGGTTGTCCTGAGTGAGCGAGATGAGATGCCGCTCGCTGGTGCTGCCGCGTGGACCTTTCAGGGCGTCTCCGATGTTGTGGAGCACGTCGAGTCGTTTCTGCAAGTCAGTGAGTGATTTCCTCATCACGGCCACCACGGGAGGCACCTCACCGTAGGTCACGGGTGTCTCATCGACGAGAGACTGCATCTGGGCGATTTGGGCCTTCACATCGGTTACGGCTGCCTTGAGCGCGGTTTGGTTGGCGTGGTCCCGGGCCTTGTAGGGCATTCCTTCCAGGTTTCCGAAGACCGTAGGGAGCTTTGTCAGCAAGAGATCCTGTCGTACCGAGTACTGGGTTTTGGCTCCCGGGGGAGGGTTCAAGCCCGTCCACCACGAGTGGATCTCGGTTGGGTTTATCAACTGAAGCTGTGACTTTAGCGCTGGAGAGGCCGTCAGCATGGCGGCGAGCTCTTCTGCGGGCACGGACGAAAGCGCGTGCAACAGTTCCTGATCGCTCAACGGAGAGACCTGTACGGGCCAGATCGAGCGCTCCGTTTGAGAGGGATCCTCCGCCGGCGGCAGCGAATGAATCAGCGATGTGTTCAATCCAGTAAGCATCCGCTTCATTCTCGCTCAAGAGCCGCTCAAAACCGCCAGGGAACGAGTTCGATCCGAGCAGAACCCAGGAGCACGATGAAGTGAAAGACACCCACGCGTTGCCCAACTGCATGAGATCTTGCTGCATGCCTGTGTTAGACGCCCTAGCTTGGGCCACGAACGTGCGTAGATGGTCTGGAACGGCAGAACTTTTCCCGTTCGAAGATCCTCCCCCTGAGGTGCGGTTGCGTTGTCTGGGAGAGAAGACAGCAGAGATAGTTGGTGGCGCGACCGGCGCCTCAGAGGGTTTTTGATCAAAGAGTCCCTCCACCGCAGTGCCGACGTCTCCGATGAAGTTCTCGCGCCTGCTTTCACGTTCGGCCTCCCGCTCACGCCAAGCCGCCAGGCGGGACTGGCGGTCACGTTCCTCCCGCGCTTTCTGCTGTGCTTCTTCTACCTGCCCGGCAAGATCGTCAAGCACTGAGGCCAGCTTCCCCCGATCCTCAACCTCAATTGAGGCAGCCTCTTTGAACAAGTCCGCATACCCACCAGCGAAGTCCTCCAGCGCTGTCTCTACCGCCCCACGACGAAACACACCTTCATCACGAAGCCGCCCGTCGACATCACGGGCAACCCTGACCAACGACGCGGCAGAATCATCATCAAACGCAACGGCCACTACTTACTCCCCCAATGAAATCCCTACGAACTGGACAGGAAGGGCCGTGAGGCCCTCCCATCTACGACAACTACGCGCCGCCGCCAGCAGAGAAAATATCCTGCGAAATCTTCTGCAACTGACCAATAGCAGCCTTAGCTTGCTCAGTAGACAACACACGCGACATAGAAACCCTCAAAGAGAAAATGTAAACCGCCGGCGGCATCACCACCGGGGCCGGACATGCCCGACACTATCAATACCAAACCAATAAATCCAACAAATGGGGAAATTGCACCTCCCCAGTACGCATGCCTCGTATACGTTCGAACCCGCGCCGGCCCCCTGAACCTAGAAGGGGTGATCCTCAAACTCTGTCAGCCCATCCGCTTAGGGTCTCACTCATGGCGAAGTTTGACCGTGATGGTTTCCAGAAGATGATGGCCGAGCTAAACGCGGAGGACGGGCCGGCGCGGTTGCGCGCAGCCCATATGAGGACATGGAGCCCGACCCAGAGTATCTGCGGCAGAAGAGCTGATGCACATTTTTGCAGATTTACACGTAGTGGACTTGCGCAAACCTGCATTTCTGTTAATCTAATAGCAGTTCAAGCGTGTTGGTTTGAAGAACCGCTTTGAGGGGTCCTGCTGTGGTGGCGCGGACCCCTTAGGCGTTAAGAGCGCGGGATTCTGCTTTGTCTAGAACGTGAACCTACCTTGCGACGCGGCTCGGGCGCCTCGGCGGCAGGAGCCTTCAACTGCTCATAGATTTCCCGGACGTGGGATTCAGTAAACCGCAGGCGGTTGCCAACCTTCATGTGAGGCCAGTTGTCGCGCTGGGCAAGAGTAGTGACTTGATTGTTGCTGATCTGTAGAGCCTCAGCCAGTTGCGTCGTGGTGAATACACGTTCGGGCTGGAATATATCGTCAGTGGTCATCGAAGCATCCTATTAGGAATCCAGGCCTTCGCAGTCCGCAAAAGGGCCGCAAGAGCCCAATTTTGGCCCACACCCGACCACCGACAAAACCCCTAGAACTAGCGGAACTCAACCGTATACAACCACCCACAATCAGAGTTGTCTAGTTCGAGCTCTACTACGGCGTCTAAGCTACACAAGAAACAATAACCACAACGATCCCCGGCCCATACGGACCGGGGATCGTTTTTTGGTGCAGTAGCGCGGACTACTCAGTCTTATCCTGATCGCGTTCGCGGATGTTCCTGGCGATCTCGTCCAGTTTCTCCTTGACGAACCCGGCCGCTTCCGAAAGGCCCTTCTCAGCGCTTCCGAGCGGATCAAGCTGAAGGTAGACCTTGTGATCTATGGTGAGGTCGTATTCATCCTTCAGGTGGGTGCCGCCACCCACTCCAGCGAGCGATAGGTAGACCAGCGCTTCAGTTCGCGCAATACCCGCGATGGTTCCGAAGACCACAGTGAAGTCATTGGGCTGAAAGCTCACGGACTGACCCACGTGGCGCCGGTCCAACTCCCCGGCTGTTATGGTCTTCTCTGTCGAACTTCCGTTGTATTCCATGGACTTTTCCTCTGCCTCGAGAACGGTGACAAAAGAAGTCTATAAGGATACTTAGCGTCTGCGCAGCTTGATGCTCCCATGGTCACGCCCACTGCGGTGGAACGCGCCAAGGGAACCAAAGATCAATGCCGGGTTCGGGGCGCCTGTCCCGCTACCTCAGGTGCCGCACAGTCAGTGCAGAATACCCGATCGGTTTCTTCGCCGCAGCACTGGCAGCGATGGAGCAGGGCCGCTGGTTCAATCACATACGTTGTCATAACCACCATGCTGCCCTCGCGGAAACCCGGGGGCACGAGTAGTGTGTACTCGTTTTTTCACCAGCAGCCGCCGCAACTACTTGGATTCGGGAGTACTTCCACCGTCCGGGAGGGCTGTACCGCTGGATTCGAACCGTCCGTCACGGGCGGCAGGTTCGTCGTCGGAGAAGGTTGCAAAGCAGCGCCTGCAGGCAAAAGTTCCAGCACGGCCGTGACGGGAGGACCAGTGCGGCCCGGCCTGCTCGCAGCGGAAGCAGCACATGGTGGAGAATGCCGCACCGTCCGCATCCAGCATGCTTGTCACGCGAGAAGCTTAAGCGACCCCCGCCACCCGCGACCAGCCCTTTTCGCTCCCGATTTCGGCGCCGCCCCTATTGCTTTCCATACTTTTTGTGCACAGCCTGCTTGCTGACGCCCAGGCAAAGGGCTATCGCTTCCCAGGACAAACCTGACTGCCTGGCGGCCCGAACTAATGACGCTTCCTGTCGCCCTACTTCTTTTTGTAGTTCCGCCACTGCATACAGTGCCTCAGCCGGGCCCATTCCATCCATTGATCCCACCAGGGTTTTCATTCGATCCACCTCCATGCCGTCAACTCTAGTTGACGTCGCAAGGAGCGTCAACCAGAGTTGACGCATGGTCCGTCGAAGGCCCGATACATGATGCGCTGCGGACCGGAACTGCCTCCCTCATACCTGCCGGCATCCACGAAACCCGCCTTGGCATAAGCGGCCTGGCCCGCCGGGTTGCGCTCGTTAACGGACAGCACGACGCCGGCCTGACCGCCTCCCAGCCGTATCGTCAGCTTCCGCGCTTCCTCCACGACCGCACGCGCGGACCGTGTTCCCAAGCCTCGCCCTTGGCTTCCCGAGTCAATCAGGAAGCCCCTGAGAAGCCACGCAGAATCATCATCGGACCAACCTGCCAACCGGGCGGCACTGGATTGGAGGGTCAGCACGCCAACAGCCATACCCCCGGACTCGATGACATACGGCATGCGGGACTCTTCCTCCAGGGCTATCAGCATCATCCGGAGAGGGTCACCGACGAACGCCCGCTGCCAGTCCTCGACCGACAGCCGGGCGACCGCTCCGAGCTGGATGGCCCGCGCGTCTTCGTCCAGGTGCTTGAGGGGGATCAACCAGATGTCACCGACTTCCATGTGATCACTAACGCTCGAAAATAGATCTTCCGAGTCATATTCGAGCATTTCCTGATTCTTCCTACTAGGGTTGCCACATCAGTTCCCTACGTCGAAGGAACCATTCCATGAGCCGGCCGAACGTCATTCTGATTTGCGTCGATGAATGGAGGGGCGACTGCCTGTCCTCGGATGGCCACCCCCACGTGGAAACTCCACACCTTGACGAACTCGCCCGAAGCGGCGTCCGCTTTTCCAAAGGCTACTCTGCTACACCTTCCTGTGTTCCTGCCCGGGTGGCCCTGTTTACCGGCCAGTCCCAGGAACGGCACGGCCGGGTGGGGTACAACGACGGCGTCCCGTTCCACGCAGTCCACCCGGTGACAGTACAGGACGAGTTCAGAAAGGGCGGCTACCACACACAGGCAATCGGCAAGATGCATGTGTGGCCGGAACGCTCCAGGCTCGGCTTCGATGACGTGATCCTTCACG
>NZ_JABMCX010000480.1 GCF_013179505.1 Paenarthrobacter sp. CM16
TGCGGGGCTCAGCAGAGGCCATCAAAAGTCCAGGAGATTCTGCCGGAACCCACCGTTGCCGTAACTCTTCCTCAACAGGCCACGACGCCGCAGTTCCGGAGTGAGCTTGTCCAACACCCCGTGCACCGTCACAGGGTCCACAAAGCCGGAGAAAAGGAAACCGTCGCCGCCGACCTCGGCCCCGGTGGACTCCAGATAGTCAGCAATTTCATCCACGGTGCCGATGATCGAATCCCCTGCTCCGCCGCTGCGGGCCTGCAGGATCTCCCGCAGCGTGGAACCGGGAGGTGCCGCCTTGGCGAAGTGTTCCAACGTGCCCTGGTTGCTGTTGGTGCTCAGCTCAGGAAGGGGTGCGTCGAGGTCGAACTTCTTGAAGTCGATCACCGAGAGATAGGAAATGGAGTTCAGCTGGCTGTCGATATCGCGCTGGCTGAGCTCCCGGCGCCGGGCCCGCAATTCCTCGGCCTCGGCAGTAGAACCCACAACGGTGGGCTTCAGGACAAAAAGTACCTTGACGTCGTCGGGGTTCCTGCCGGCCCGGGCAGCTTCCGCCCTGATGGAATCCCGGTAGGACTTCATGCCCTCAACACCACGTGCCAAGGCAATGGCCACATCAGCATGCCCGCCCGCGAACGCTTTGCCCCGGGGCGACGCACCGGCCTGCACCAACACGGGTTCCTCCGGCAGCGGCGCCGTGTTCAGGGGACCACGGACCTTGAAGAAGTCGCCGTCGTGATTGATCGGGTGCACCTTGGTGTGGTCCGCGAACACACCTGCCTCAACGTTCTCAACCACGGCGTCAGGTTCCCAACTGCGCCACAGCCGCCTGACGACGTCGACGAATTCCTCCGCCTTCTCGTACCGGAGGTCGTGTTCGATCTGCTGGTCCAGCCCGTAATTTTGCGCCGCGAGGTCGCTGCCGGAAGTCACCACGTTCCAGCCCAACTGCCCCTCGGAAAAGTGCTGCAAAGTGGCTAGGAGACGGGCTGCAGTGAAGGGCGGATAGAAGGACGCACTGACCGTCGGGACGATCCCCAGATGCTCGGTGGCGGACAGAAGATACGGGACCAATGCCAAGGGATCATGCTTGGGCGCGAAGGATGCGTGGGCCAGGGAAACCTCGGCCGAACCGCCATAAGTGTCCGGCACCGTGAGGGAATCCTCAATGATGAAGAGGTCCAACCCGGATCGTTCGAACGCCCGGACAGCCTCCTGGTAGAGGGCGGGTTTCTTCCAGTCGTAACCCAGGCCGTAACCGGGCGTCCCCCACCCCTGGACACCGAATCCGTGGCCCACAAACCATCCAAAGTGCAGCATGGGCTTGAGTGTAGAACTGCTCTGTCCGTTCACCGCGACCTGATTTCATGCGAAGTTACAGGGGGACGTACTGGGTCAATTATGCTCCCGGGACGTCACAATTGAACGTGGATTGAGACGGCACGGATTTCCACATAGGCCTTGAATCCTGTTCCGCAAACAGCGGGGGTCGGGAATGATCGCTGTATGAATGCAGCAACCACCCGCCCTTCCGCAAAGGACCGGCTGTCCAGCCTCTGGGTCCTTAAGGGATACAAGCGTGAATGGCTGCGGCACGATCTCATTGCGGGTGCGGCACTGTTCTCCCTGTTGGTGCCCGCTGGCATGGCATATGCGCAGGCAGCCGGCTTGCCTCCTGTCACCGGCCTCTACGCAACTGTCGTACCGCTGCTGGTTTACGCGGCGGTGGGCCCTTCCCGCATCATGGTCCTCGGACCCGACTCAGCATTGGCCCCGTTGATCGCTGCGGCGATTGTGCCCCTCGCAGCGGGCAACAGCGGTAAGTCCGTGGCGTTGGCAGGGCTCCTGGCCCTGCTGGTGGGTGCGTTCATGCTGGCGGGCTCCGCCCTGAAACTGGGGACCATCACGGGTTTGCTGTCCAAACCCATTCGGCTCGGATACCTCAATGGAATCGCACTGCTGGTGGCGCTCTCGCAACTGCCGGCTTTCCTGGGTATAGAGGCCGACGGCGACGTCTGGCAAAAGCTCGGACAGGTCACCACCGGGGTATTCGGTGGTGACATCAACG
>NZ_JABMCX010000481.1 GCF_013179505.1 Paenarthrobacter sp. CM16
CCGGAGCCTCCGCCGCCCTGGCCGGGGACATGCTCTTTACCCGCCGCGTCCAAGCCGAGCGGCGTGCCACCAAAATCCTCCGGGTGCCCGATCCGTACTCGGACCTGTACTTCCCCAAAGCCAGCTGGATCCTGTTTCCGGGGTATAAAACCAGCTGGGAAGAAGCGCAGTGGATCCTCAACTCACTGCGTCCTGCCCTGCACCAGCGTGGACGCCTTGCCGCCGTCGGGTATTCCAACTTGGGACTGGACGTTGACGAGATCGTCCGCGAAATCATCCTGCACGTCCGGGATCTTGAACTGGAGAAGCTCTACTTCTACGGCCATAGTTTCGGCGGTATGCTCGCCACCCAGGTGGCCGCCCGCCTGCTGGAACTTCATGGCGTGGAAACGCAGCTGATCGTTCTGGATTCAAGCCCGTTCAGCCGCGCCGATGTCCTGGACCAGAGCTGGTTCGACGGCGTGGTGTTCCTCTACGAGAATGGCTTCCGCATCCCGTCCGTCCTGCGCGGTGGCTATGAGCTGGGGGAGCGCGTGGCGCACAAGGACGAGCGCACGTGGCGGCAAATCCTTGACCAAAGCCTGGAGCAGCTTTCTCCGATCGCCCCTTCCAGCGTGCTCATCCAGACGGAGTCGGCCTACATCTACCACTTTGACGGGCTCCGCCTGGCCGGAAAAATCGGGGGTGCCAAGATGGCCTTCATGGGCAACGCCAAGGACGGCACCGTGGATTACGAGTCCGCGCGTGCCGGCTGGAGCAAGGTGTTCGGAGCCAACATGGTCCTGCCGACGCTCAGCACCGAAGGTGCCCGGCCTGCGCATGCGAGCCCCCAGTGGAACGGCAGCCTGTACCGGCCCTTGCTGGAACGCATCCAAAATGAGCTCCAGCCGCTCCCACCCGAGCCTGAGGAACCGTCGTACCAAGAACCCAACGGAAAGATCATCCGCCCGGCATAGGCGCGGATCTGGGTTGCTCCGGCGTGAGGGTCAGCGCAACGATTGAACCTCGACGGCGGTGAGGCCCGCCTCGCGCAGGAAGCCCCGCGCGTCACCGAACTCCTTGGCGAAAGCTGCCAGGAAGTGCCGCATGGCAGCTTCAGGGCTCTGCAGGACCATCAGTTCCGGGCTGAAATAGGCCGCAGGAGTGGAGGGGACATGCAAGCGCCACGTCTCTGCCATCACCTCCAACATGGTGGGAAGGCTGAGGGTGGTGGCTGTGTAATCCTCCACCACTTGGTCCTCGGTCCCGCCCGCTGCCAGGAGGGCGAGCGCGGATACCACTCCTGTGCGGTCCTTGCCCAGGGAGCAATGAACCAGCGTGCGCTTGCCGTGGGCAGCGGGACGGAGCGCATCAGCAACCCACTCCGGCCGCAACCGGATCCACCCGAGGTACAGCTCTCCCAGATCCTCGGGCGTCTCCACCGCTTGGAGGGAACCGGCGATTGCATTCGGGTCCAGCGGATTGTGGATGAGTTCGACGGCGGCGTGCCCGTCGTCGTTGTTTTTGTCGCCCTGGTCGTCGCCCTGAACCAGCCAGGGCACCAAGGAGCGCTCCAGGTCACTGCGAAGATCCATGATGGTTTGGATGCCGTGCTCCGCGAGGAAATCCGAGGTTGCAACGGCATCCAAACCGAACGGCTGGCTCCCCCTGAGAATCCGGCCACCGGCCAGAGGACGCAGGTTGAGCACAGCCATGGTTGGTCCTTTTAGATTTGGCTCTTGAGGTCGGCCACGGAGTTCAGAATCTGGTTGGGCCGGAACGGGAAGGAGACGATTTCTTCACGCTGCGTGATGCCGCTGAGCACCAGGACCGTGTGCAGGCCCGCTTCCATACCCGCCACGATGTCCGTGTCCATACGGTCGCCGATCATGGCAGTGGTCTCCGAATGAGCATCGATCTGGTTCATGGCGGAACGGAACATCATGGGGTTCGGTTTGCCCACAATGTACGGCTCGCGGCCCGTGGCCTTGGTGATCATGGCAGCTATGGCTCCGGTGGCGGGCATGGGGCCGTCCTTGGAAGGACCTGTGGCATCGGGGTTGGTCGCGATGAACCGGG
>NZ_JABMCX010000482.1 GCF_013179505.1 Paenarthrobacter sp. CM16
GGGATCGGTTAGATCAGTGGAGTGACTTGCTCCTTCACCCCAAGCAGTGCGCGCCCGTAGGCTTCACTGGCAATGGCCGGGTTGACCACGGCGTGGCGGGAGCCCGTTTCCAGGTCGCGCCACTTCTGCTGCAGGGGGCTGGCTTCCGCGAAGGAGCCGGCGCCTTGGACGCTCAGGAGCAGATCCATGGCCTCACGGGAGCGGGTGGCGACGGTTCCTACATCCATCCTTACCCGTGCGCGGGTTTCGAAGTCGAGGTAGTCGGTTCCCTTGGCGGCGGTATCGATGTCTGCTGCGGCCCGGAGCATGTGCAGTTCGGCCGAATCGATCAGGGATGCAGCCTGGGCGATGTTGATCTGGGTGGATCCTGCGTCGGTGGCGCGGTCGTAGAAGGTGTAGGCGATTCCTTTGCCTTTGGCCAGGGATGCCTTGACGAAGTCAAGGGCGCCCTTGGCCAAACCGAGTTGGGGACCGACGAGGATGAGGGAGGCGACCGGGACGAAGGCGGAGCGGTAAAGGGCTTCGTCGTTGTGTTCGGTCGGGACCTTACCCTCCACGGCCTGTGTCAGTGACATGATCCGGTGGTTGGGCACGAAGACGTCCTCCGCGACGAGAGTGTTGGAGCCGGTTCCGCGCATGCCTGCGACGTACCAGGTGTCTTCCATGCTCAATTCGCTCATCGGAATCAAGGCCAGGCCCTGGTCGATCTGGGTGCCGGCTTCATCGACGACGGGTACGCCGAGGATGGCCCACTGGGAGTGCAGGGAACCGGAGGCGAAGCCCCACTTGCCGGTGACCTTCAGCCCACCGTCAACCGCGACGGTGCTGGAACTGGGGGCGAAAACGCCGCAGACGCGTGCGTCAGGGTTCTCTTCGTAGACATCGCGCTGCGCCTGGTCAGGGTAGAGGCCCATGATCCAGCCACAGACGTTGATGAGGCTGGTGACCCATGCGGTGGATCCACATGCCTGCCCCAGGGTCGAGGTGACCTTCAGGAAGGTGGAGAAATCGGCTTCGTGGCCGCCGAGACGCTTGGGGACTGCGATCTTGAAGAGCCCTGCCGCGGCGAGGGCTTCGATGTTTTCCTCCACGACGCGACGGTCGGTTTCGGTCTGGAACGCGTTCTTCCGGAGAAGGTCCAGAAGATCAGCGGCCTTGGCCACCAAGTCGGTGTCGGTGCCGGTAGTTGGGGAGGTCTGCTCCGCGGTAATGGTCATCATTGTCCTTCCAGGGGGTCCTCAGTGGTTGAGGCGAAAACCGGGTGTGCTTCCTTGAGAAGCTGTTCCACCATGGTTGCCCCCCGGTCCCCGGCAACTCTTATGCTCAGCGACCAAAAATGACCCCGTGAGCTGCGCCACACGCCAAGGAGGGCGTTCCAGCTTGGCTCTGAGCACAAACAGGCCTTGCGGAGTTGTCAGGCCAGCCAAAGAGTTGCGGGGCTGTGAGCTGCTTCACTGTCATCAGCCCCACCTCTCACCACGACATAGGAGTCCTGATGACCATCATGATTGATCGCCCTGCAGTTTTGAATGCATCGTCCCTGCGCCGGGCCATGGGCCGCATCCCCACCTCCGTTGCCGTGGTGACCGGGCACGGCCCTGAGGGTCCCGTTGGCATGACCGTCGGTTCGCTCTCCACGGTCTCCCTGGATCCGCCCCTGGTTACCTTCTTCGCTATGAAGGAGTCGCGGTCCTTTGCCGCCCTGCGCAATCTGGACCGCATCTGCATCAACGTTCTGGATGAAGATCACGCCGATGTTTGTTTTGCTTTTGCTTCCTCTTCCGGGCCGAAATTCGCCGTTGGCGACTGGGATATGGAGGGCGCAGGCGCCCCTGTCCTGAACACCGCCTCGATCTCCATGGAGTGCACGGTCGATTCCGTGTATGAAGCCGGCGACCACTACGGTCTCATGGCACGGCTGACCGATCTGCAGACAGCTGACACTCGCCCCATGGTCTTCTACCGCGGCCTGATCTCCCGGTTGCACCCGTCCACGGGCCGCCACGCCAAGACCAACCGCTTCGACTGGTGGGCTCACTAATGTCGAGTTCCGCCGC
>NZ_JABMCX010000483.1 GCF_013179505.1 Paenarthrobacter sp. CM16
CCGAGGTCAAAGGACGCGTGGATTGGACGGTGACCAACACTCCCGCCGTTCGCGACGCCTTCACAGCCGCCCTCCCCGACTGGTTCCGCTACGGCCCTGAACAATCCTGCCAACCCCGCTCGTAGAACCCCACCGGCAACCAAGTTCCAAGAAGTAGCTTTAGAAGCCCCCGGGACCGCAGGCTTCAGCCACCACCACCCATGTCCATAATGGCCCCATGGCCACCGGCGTCACTGTCGCTGTCATATTTTCCGCAGCGGGTGCAGCGCCTGTATCGGCTGCCGTCTTCCGTGCTCTCAACGTGCCAATGATGGCCAAGATTCAGTTTGCACATCAGCTTCCTCAGCATGACGCTCTCCATTCCGAAGCCCGCTGAACACGCATGCCCGTGCCCGACGCGTTGCCACTCCAAGCCAAGCAGCCGCGGCCCCTGGATACTATAGATCCCCGTAACCACCTGAACCGCAGGGTGGCCTGGAACCGTTTCTTTGGCCGCGCCCCGCCAATTTGGGAGCTGCCTCACAAAGCGCATGGACACCAGGGAAGGTCGCGCCCGTTCCTTTGACATGCATTTGCCTCGGTGGAACAGCGGAAGGCTTCGGCACTTCACATTGACCACGATCTCACCCGCCCGGATGATCGAATTCCCCGCGCTGGCTGGTGTCATATATTTCCTTGAGTCACCAACAACTCGCGACTTTATCGCAATCGACAAATGTCGCGGGGGGGGGGTTTATTGACATCCGCTTGGAACTGGGACATCCCAAGGTTGGAAACAAGGCAGCCGAATGGCCCGAACTATGACGTCGGCCAGAGACCAACCTAATTGTGTGGAAACTAGTTCTCATCTGCCAGCACGGC
This sequence comes from Paenarthrobacter sp. CM16, assembly GCF_013179505.1. Taxonomy (GTDB): domain Bacteria; phylum Actinomycetota; class Actinomycetes; order Actinomycetales; family Micrococcaceae; genus Arthrobacter. The sequence goes on from NZ_JABMCX010000483.1 coordinate 862, forward strand.
ACAGACGTCTGCAAGGACCTTGCCGTCGAGCGAATACGCGGTGGTCGTGTCGGTGTCGAGATCGTACGTGAAGGTCTGGTGCCCGGCGACGCTGTAGGTCTGAGTCTCTGTCACCGGTCCCGACAGGCCGATGTCGCCAGCGGCGAACCCTTTCAGGTAGCGACCATTGATGGTGACGTGGACGTCATTGGTCGCTTCGTCGTACGTCTCAACCAAAGCGTATCGGGACCGCTGCGTGAATGATTCGTCGGACTCTGCATTAGTCAATACTCCGGTGCCGACGTTGTGCTGCCAGAATCGGTCACCGAGAAGGGTTTTTTCCGAGCCTTTTACCGTGATGTTCGCGAGAACGGCGAACCCCGGGCAGAACTCGCCCGCAGGAAATTCGATCTCAAACTCCTCAGCATTAGCGCTCGAAACCGGCCCGAGAAGCACGATCGACAAGACAGATGCCGCGACTATGGCACGGCGTTGCAGCACGGACATGGAAGCCTCCAAGATCAACCTGTGATTTGGACGTTACGCCCCGGTATTGGCAGCCGCAAGAGCCGCCCAAAGCCTCTGGATTCCCATCTCCTGAAGCCCTGCACAGCGCGTCGCTGTGCAGGGCTTCTCCCCGTCTGGGGCACGGCCGCAGGTTAGGATCCTTTTCCTTCAGCCAGCCGCTCGATTAGCTCGGGCCAGTTGTTCGATCCCTTGCGAGGCACCTGCCCAGAGGGCGGTTGGTTCAAAACTTTGTAGGTCAGCAGCCGCCGTTTCGGATCATCCTAAGGCAGCTCCGGGTCCGGCCAAAACGCGTACAGGCTACCGAGACGGGCTGGTTCCGAAGGTAGCCCGCTGTGGCCCGGTGGCAGGTGATTAAGAGGGCCCCGGCAAAGAGGCGGCTGACAGCAATGGGTCACGCCCTCTGATCGACACCTTGGCGTTTCTTCTTCTTTTCCGGCCAAGGGCCGAGCTTTTCCTTGTTCCCTGCGGCATGTCCTGGCCCCGTAGAGTCGGCAAGGTCGCCCACCTTGTGGACCTTCAGCGAGTTCGTGGAACCGGCCTGGCCTGGAGGGGAACCGGCAGCGATGACCACGAGGTCGCCTTCGTCCACCAGATCCATTTGGAGCAGGCTCTTGTCAACCTGTGCGGTCATCTCGTCGGTGTGGCCCACGGAGGGAACCAGAACCGGCT
>NZ_JABMCX010000484.1 GCF_013179505.1 Paenarthrobacter sp. CM16
GCCGATCTCAGTGCTTACAACGATATGTTTGCCCGGCTCGCTGACCGCGATGCCAAGATGGCAGGACGCACGGCCCAGCCTGCCAGGACAGTTCAGCAGTCCCGGACGGCGCAGGCTGAGCGCGATGCCGAGGCCAGCGATGGTCAACGCAGCAATGGTCAACGCAGCAATGCAGAACGCACCACCCAGGACTCTGCCGGGCAGACAGAACCAAACACCAAGCTGGAAGGACGCTGATGAGCGAAACAGTACGCACCCAACTCCGGGTCCGGGCCTCCGAACTGGAGGGTCGCGGCTGGCTCAACACGGGCGGTAAGTCCCTGGACCTCGAGTCCTTGCGCGGCAAGATCGTGCTGCTCGACTTCTGGACCTTCTGCTGCATCAACTGCCTGCACGTTCTGGACGAGCTGCGCCCCCTCGAGGAGAAGTACTCAGACGTCCTGGTGACGGTGGGTGTGCACTCACCCAAGTTTGAGCACGAGGCAGATCCGGTGGCCCTGGCATCCGCCGTTGAACGCTACGAAATCCACCACCCGGTCCTGGACGACCCCGAGCTCGCCACGTGGAAGGCTTACACGGCCCGCGCCTGGCCAACCTTGGTGGTCATTGACCCCGAGGGTTACATCGTGGCCCACCTTTCCGGTGAGGGCCACGCCGGTGGCCTCGCGGTCCTCTTGGAGGAACTCGTGGCCGAGCACGAAGCCAAGGGCACCCTGCACCGGGGTGACGGTCCTTACGTGGCTCCCGTGCCGACGTCGGGAACTTTGCGCTTCCCGGGCAAAGCCACGCAGCTGGCCAACGGCAACTACCTTGTGGTGGACTCCGGCCACCACCGACTGGTGGAACTCCGTCCCGACCTCGAAACCGTGGAGCGCGTCATTGGCTCCGGCACCAAGGGATTCCTGGACGGACAGGCGGAGATCGCACAGTTCAACGAACCACAGGGCGTGGCGGTGCTTCCGTCGGAGTTGGCATGGAAACTCGGTTACGACGCCGTGGTGGCCGATACCGTCAACCACCGCCTTCGCGGCGTGACGCTGAGCTCCGGGTACGTGCAGACAGTAGCCGGCAACGGTGTACAGCGGTTGCTCGACGCCGGCCCCGCCCGGGTGACTGACACCGGCGCGGGCACTTGGTCGGAACACCACGACGCCGGCCCGGCTGACTTCGCTGCCGACGCGATCGATGTTGGCGCGCTGGGTCTCGGTACCGAGGTTTCACTGTCCTCACCATGGGATGTGGTGTGGAGCGAGAAGCTGCAGCGTGTTGTCATCGCGATGGCCGGAACCCACCAGATCTTCGCCTTCGACCCCCTGGCCAACGAGGTTTCCATTCTCGCCGGCTCCGGGCTCGAGGGCCTGCTGGATGGCAAGGCGGAGGAAGCCTGGTTCGCACAGTCTTCCGGCCTGGCCATTGATGGTGAAGACAACATTTGGGTAGCGGATTCGGAAACATCGTCCTTGCGTCGCCTTGTGGTCAGTGATTCCGGTGTGACCGTGGAAACTGCCGTAGGAAAGGGCCTGTTCGACTTCGGTTTCCGCGACGGCGGGGCCGATGACGCACGTCTGCAGCACCCCTTGGGTGTCACAGTCCTGCCGGACAATTCCGTGGCCATCGCAGACACCTACAACGGTGCCGTGCGCCGATACGATCCCGCCACCAAGTCGGTGTCCACTCTGGCGAGGGGCCTCGCTGAGCCGAGCGACGTCGTCGTGGTCCAGGTTGAAGGCAGCGAGCCACTGCTCGTAGTGGTGGAGTCCAACAAGCACCAACTGGTCCTGGTTCCGATTCCCAAGGAAGCCCAGCAGGTGGATGAGGGTGCATCGCAGACGCATCGACCCAAGAGCCCGGTGACTCCGGGTGCGCTGGAACTTGCAGTCAGGTTCACGGCGCCCACCGGCCAGAAGCTGGACGATCGTTGGGGCGACCCCACGCAGCTGAAGATTTCTTCCACTCCGCCGGAGCTGCTGGTCTCCGGTGGCGGCACGTCAGTGGGCTTGCTGCGGACCCTTGAACTTTCTG
>NZ_JABMCX010000485.1 GCF_013179505.1 Paenarthrobacter sp. CM16
GGTTCCAAGCGTCCTTGGTTCGCTGAGCGCGGAATGCGACCGGACAAGACCCTAAGGTTACTGTCCGTGTCATGGGTCATGAGTAGGCTTGCAGCAGTTGTTCGCATCATCAAGAGGAGAACGCATGGAAGTCTGGCCTGGATCGGCTTATCCGCTGGGAGCCACTTTTGACGGCACCGGCACCAACTTCGCGCTGTTCAGCGGGAATGCCGAAAGAGTTGAGTTGTGCCTCTTTGACGACGACGGCGGGGAAGTCCGCGTAGAAGTCACCGAGGTAGATGGATATGTATGGCATTGCTACCTTCCACAGGTTCAGCCTGGGCAAAAGTACGGATATCGGGTTCACGGCCCGTACGATCCCGATGCCGGTCAGCGCTTCAACCCCAACAAATTGCTGCTGGATCCTTACGCCAAGGCCATCCACCGGCAGATCGACTGGGACCCGGCCCTGTTCTCGTACAACCTAGGGGACCCCGACTCCCGAAACGACGAGGACTCTGCACCGCACATGATGCTGGGCGTCGTCATCAACCCGTTCTTCGACTGGGATGGCGACAAGCTCCTTCGGATTCCGTACCACAAGTCAGTCATTTACGAAGCCCACGTCAAGGGCCTGACCCAGATGCACCCGGAAATTCCGGAGGAACAGCGCGGAACCTACGCGGGCGTCGCGCATCCGGCCGTGATTTCCCACTTGCAGAAGCTGGGCATCACCGCGATCGAACTCATGCCGGTGCATCAGTTCGTCAATGACGGCATACTGCAGGACAAGGGCCTCAACAACTATTGGGGCTACAACACCATCGGCTTCTTTGCCCCGCACAACAGCTATAGCTCCAAAGGTGATACCGGCCAGCAGGTCCAGGACTTCAAAGCCATGGTGCGGGCCCTTCACACGGCAGGGATCGAAGTCATCCTGGACGTGGTGTACAACCACACGGCCGAGGGCAACCACCTCGGCCCCACCTTGTCCTTCAAGGGCATCGACAACTCCGCGTATTACCGGCTGGTGGAGGACGACCAGAAGTACTACATGGACTACACCGGCACCGGAAATTCGCTGAACGTCCGCAGCCCGCACTCCCTGCAGTTGCTCATGGACTCCCTGCGTTATTGGGTGACCGAGATGCACGTGGACGGATTCCGCTTCGACCTCGCGTCCACCCTGGCCCGCGAGTTCTACGACGTCGACAAACTCTCCACCTTCTTCGAACTCATCCAGCAGGATCCGGTCGTTTCCCAGGTGAAGCTCATCGCCGAGCCGTGGGATGTGGGCCCCGGCGGTTACCAGGTGGGCAACTTCCCGCCCCAGTGGACGGAATGGAATGGCCAGTACCGGGACACCGTCCGCGACTTCTGGCGCGGTGAACCTTCCACCCTGGGAGAATTCGCGTCCCGCTTGACCGGCTCGGCAGATCTCTACGAGCACTCCGGCCGTCGACCGGTGGCCTCGATCAACTTCGTTACTGCCCACGATGGCTTCACGTTGGCCGACCTCGTCTCGTACAACGAGAAACACAACGAAGCCAATGGTGAAGACAACAACGACGGCGAGTCCCATAACCGCTCATGGAACTGCGGCGCCGAAGGACCCACGGATGACCCCACGGTCCTTGGCCTGCGGGCACGCCAGCAGCGCAACTTCATTGCCACGTTGTTCCTCTCCCAAGGTGTCCCCATGCTCCTGCACGGAGACGAACTGGGAAGGACGCAGAACGGCAACAACAACGGCTACTGCCAGGACTCCGAACTCACGTGGATCAACTGGGAAAACGTGGACCAGCCGCTCATCGAGTTCACCGCGGCGGTGTGCGCCCTCCGCGCCAAGCACCCCAGCCTCCGCCGGAGCCGGTTCTTTGACGGACGTCCGGTCCTGCGGGGCGAAGGCGAACGTCTCCCTGACATCGTTTGGCTGGATGCTGACGCGAGCACCATGAGTCCCTCGGATTGGGATGAGGCGTTGGGCCGCTCAGTGGGCGTGTTCCTCAACGGCGACGGCATTCACGGACGCGACAACCAG
>NZ_JABMCX010000486.1 GCF_013179505.1 Paenarthrobacter sp. CM16
ACGCCGTTTTGAGGGTTTCAAACGGCATCTTCTGCGACTCAGTTGGGTCAGCGTGGGAGATTACTGGTTGCTGACGTTGTCCTTGGCCGTGTGTGCGCGGTCCTGAACATCGGCCGCGGCCGCCTGGCCTTCATCCTTGACGTTGGCTGCGGCTACCGTGGCGCTGTCCTTGACGTTCTGCATCGCATCCTGAGCGGGCTCGCGCAGGTGCTCGGCAACTTCCTGGGCAGCGTGGCTGAGCTCGTCTGTGAGCGGCTGGGCCGCTTCCTTCAGGGCCTGGGCAGCCTCGCGTTCCTTGTCCGACGGCGGAATCAGGGCCGAGACCAGCAAGCCTGCGCCGAAAGCGATCAGGCCGGCAGCGATGGGGCTGCCCTGGGCTTTACGGGTGATGGCCTGCGGTGCGTCGCCGATGTCCGACACTACGCCGGAAACAGCATCCTGTGCATGGTGGGCTGCATTTCCGGCCCTGTCATGCACGTCATCACGGGCGCCGAAGACGGCCGTCTTGATCTTGTCCACCCGGCGGTTGACGATGTGCGAAGGCGTGACCTTGTCAGCCACGGCATCCACGTTGGTGCTCAGCCGCCGGCGGGTTTCTTCAATATCGGCGCGCAGGGCGTCGGGGTTCTGCGTCATCGTGTCTCCTCAGTGTTTGGTTTCAAAGCGGGAGGTATTTCCTTGACCGTCTCAGCGGTCCGGGGCATGCCCTTGATCGTGTTCAGCTCCTTGCGGCCCCTGGCCGCCAGGACAGCCGCGACGATTCCCCAGATGACCGCAACAACCAAGGCGGACCATCCCAGGCCAATGAGCTGGCCCAGCGCCCACCACAGGGCGATGGACAGGAACAGCACGGTAAGGTGGCCGGCGTACGCAGCACCGCCCAGCATCCCCGCGCCCTTGCCGGCTTTGGTGGCGGAATCCTTGATCTCCGCTTTGGCCAGCTCCACTTCCTGGCGCATCAACGTTGAGACGTCACGCGTCAGGTCGCTCAGCAGCTCACCAAGGGGAAGGTTTTCCGCTTTCTCATGGGCTGTTGTGTGAGGCAGGTCGGCGGGACTGCTCATCGGGGACCTCCGTACTGGGGGTCATCCGGATCAAGCGGGTTCTCAGGATCAATTGCGCCAGCAAGCGGATCCCCTTGTGCCTTGACTCCACCGGCGGTTGTCTCCGGATACGGGAGCGTGGAACCGTCGTAACCGCCGGTGGTTCCGGCGTCGTATCCCGTTGCCGCTCCACCGGTTGCTGCCCCGGTGGTGGTGGCCGAGCCGTAGCCGGCCGTGGTGGTGGTGGGTCCAGGAAGGTCCACTGCCGGCGGAGTTACGGCGCCGCCTTGCGTTGGGTAGTAGACGGCACGGGGTGCCTGCTCGGTGGTGGGGCTGCCGGTTCCACCAGCGGAGCCACCCATGGGCGAGTTGTCGGCCATGCCCCTGCCGAGACGGCCGGCAAGGACACCGGCTCCGGCGGCCAGCAGCAGGAAGGCTCCTGGCTTGCGGCGCGCGAAACCCTTGACTTCGTCCAGCAGTGAGCCGGGATCCCGGCCCTCCAACCACTGGGCGATGGAGGAAGAACGCTGGGCTGCCTGCTGGACCAGGTCCGTGGCGACGCCACCGTTTTGGCTTGAATTGGCCATGGAGGACAGTTCGTCGGAGATGGAACGCAAGCCTTCGGCGACGCGCTGCTGCTGGACCTGGGCTTGGTCTGTCAGTTCACCCTTGGTCTGGGTGAGCAGTTGACGTGCGTTCACCTTGACTTCGTGGGCTACGTTGCCGGCCTCGGACTTGGCGGTGTCAACCACGCCACCGGCAGCGTCCGACACTGCCCCAGCCACTCCCGCAGCTTCCTCCTTGGCGGTATCTACCTTGCCGGAATGGGCAGAACCGGTTCCTGAACCAGTGGGGGTTCCGCCGATGCCGGTGGTTCCTGCAGTTTGCGTCTCAACGTCCGAGTCGAGGTAGCTTCCGGAAAATGGCTCGGTCCCTGAGTGGGCTCCGGTCCG
>NZ_JABMCX010000487.1 GCF_013179505.1 Paenarthrobacter sp. CM16
GCTTCGGTGCTGGACCAGCACCTGGTCCTGACTGATGAGGGGTGCCGGTGGGTGATGGCCGACGGCCGGGCGGTGGACTTCCCCCGTGAGGGTGCGGGTTGGGCCCGCGCCGTCGGGGAGAACTACTGGCTCACCCGCCACCCGGTCGCGGAACCGTGGTTGGCGGAGCTGACCTCGGTCCCCGCAGGTGTTACCGAGGTGCTGGTCGTGGCTGATAACCAGGGCCGTTGGTGGGCTTACACCACTGCCGGGGTGTGGCTCGGGACCGGGGCAGGGCCCGGCCGGACCATCTCCGCCCACCGTGGTGCTCCCTTAGGGACCGTATCCGATGCTGCGGCGTCCGATGTTGGAGATCCCGCCGGCGTGGGTGCCAGCGCAGACGCCGCCGCTGAAGCGGTCGATGGTGGTGTGCCGGGTGTGGTGTGCCGGTTGGTGCATGTGCGGGGCCGGTTTGTGGAGATCGACTACGTCGACGGTGTTGTCGGGGTGGTTCGTTCATCGGATGGGCGCCGGGTTGAGTACGGGTACGACGCCGAGGGCCGTTTGGTCACGGTCGGCACGGAGACCGGCACCCGTAGGTATGGGTGGAACGAGCAGGGCTTGATCGCCTCGGTGGTTTCTGCTGCGGGTGTGGTGGAGGCCGAGAACACGTATGACGAGGCCGGCCGGGTCATCATGCAGGTCACTCAGCATGGGCGGCGGACGCGGTTCGCGTATTTGCCGGGCCGGGTCACGGTGGTCTCTGATGAGGACGGGTCCCGGTCGAATTCCTGGGTCGCTGATTCGAAGGGCCGCCTGGTGGGGGTGCTGGATGCCGAGGACCGGCGCCAGTCCATGTCTTATGACGGGCACTCGAATCTGGTGTCTTTGACCGAGCGTGACGGCGCGGTCACGGTCCATGGTTACGACACCCGGGGCCGGAAGATCCGGACCGTGACCCCGGAAGGCGCTGACCTGACCTACGGGTGGGACGGGCAGGACCGTATCACCACCCTGGTGACCGCTTCCGGTGCCACCGTGACCTATGAGTACGCCGATGAGCTGTCCCGGGACCCGTCCGTGGTCGTTGACCCGCTGGGTGGCCGGACCGAGCTGGTGTGGCGGGACGGGCTCCTGACCCAGGTCACTGACCCGGTCGGGGTCAGGATTGGTTTTGAGTACGACGAGTTCGGGGACGTGACCGGAACGTCCAACGCCGCCGGAGATGTGGCGAGGATTGTGCGGGACCGGGCGGGCCGTCCGGTGACGGCGGTGAGCCCCTCGGGGGCTGAGACCCGGTTCGGTTATGACGAGGCCGGGGTGTTGGTGCGTCGGGTGGACCCGGACGGGGCGGTGTGGGCGTTCGAGCACGACACCGCGGGCCGGACCACCGCGGTGCTCGCCCCGGATGGGGGCCGGACGGTGTTCGAGTACGCCCCCAACGGGGAACTGTTCCGCACCACCGACCCGCTCGGACGGGTCGTGGAGCGGGTGGTTGATGAGCTGGGGAACCTCACGGCTGCGGTGTTGCCGGACGGGGCGTCGTGGGGCTTCACCCATGACAACCTCTCCCGGCTCGTCTCGGTGACGGACCCTGCCGGGCATGATTGGGTGCGGGAGTACGACACGGTCGGTGCCCTGACTGCCGTCGTGGATCCGACCGGGGTCCGGACCGGGGCGGTCAGCGACCGGGCGGCCGGAACGGCGTCCCTGACCGACGCCTTCGCGTCGTCGACGTTGAGTTTTGATGAGTACGGCCGGCCCACGAAAATCGAGTCCGTGGACGGGTCCGCGGAACTCATCACGTATGACGGTGCGGGCAATCCTGTCGAGTTGGTCGATGGTGAGGGCGGGTTGACGGTCCTGGGCCGTGACGCTGCGGGGAAGATCACCTCGATCACCTCCCCGACGGGGGCGGTGACCCGGTTCGAGTACGACCACTGCGGCCGCCCGTGGAAGAGCATTGACCCGGTCGGGGCGGTCACGGAACTGTCCTACGACGTCGACC
>NZ_JABMCX010000488.1 GCF_013179505.1 Paenarthrobacter sp. CM16
TCGTTCACGACGCCGTGGCTGACCTTGGGTTCGTTTCCGAGTCAGAAGGCGAAGGCGCAGGCCGTCACATCGTCGTTTCGGCTGACTAGCAGCTCATGGTCGAAATAACCGCAGCTGAACTTGAAGCGGCCGAGAAGATTTTTGGGGAGCGCTTGGATCTCGCCAAGCGCTACGTTGAACACCTTGCAACATCCGGTACTGAGCGTGGGCTGATTGGTCCACGGGAAATTCCGCGGTTGTGGAGTCGCCACGTCCTGAACTGTGCAGTCATTGAGTCTGCCATTGCCATGGACAGCCACGTCGCCGACGTCGGTTCCGGTGCTGGCCTGCCGGGTCTCTGCCTGGCAATTGCCCGGCCGGACCTTGAACTGACTCTGATTGAGCCGCTTGAGCGTCGTGTCATCTGGCTCCAGGAAGTGGTGGACGATCTCGGCCTGGATAACGTCACCATCATGAGGACGCGTGCTGAGCTCGCCGTGGGCATGGTGGACGCCGACGTTGTTACGGCGCGGGCAGTTTCTGCTCTCAGTAACCTGGCAGGTCTGACGATTCCCCTCCTGAATGGCCATGGCGAGGTTGTTGCCATCAAGGGTCGCAGCGCGGCCGAGGAGATCGAGAAGGCCAAGAAGGTCATCCGCAAACTGGGCGGCGTGGAAACGTCAGTTGTTGTTTGTGGACAGGAGCTTTTGGAGGAACCCACCACCGTGGTGAGGATTATCGTCAACAAGCCCGGAAAGACGGCCTGAGACCTGCTTGGTTTCCCGCGTGTCGGCGGGTGAGCAGTTAGGCTAGAGAACGGCAGCAAGCGCCGAATGAGAGTGAGAGTGTGACCAGTGGGCAGTAGTGAAACCTCCACGCAGCGAATCCCCCCGTTTATGTCGTTGGGGTCCGCGCGGGCAATGGCTACACCCTCCGCGTCTCTTCAGTCTGCGATTGTGCGTCCTAATTCGGTTGAGAATGCTGCCGTTTCACGTGAAACCGTATCTGATGGAGTGCATAACGTGATGGATTCCATTGATGACTCAAGTCCGATAGCCCGTCAGCTGGCCAATGAAACCCGCCGGCGCGAGCGGTTGATCGGCAGGGAGCTCCCCAAGCCGGATAAAACCCGTATCTTCACTGTCTCCAATCAAAAGGGCGGGGTTGGCAAAACCACCACCACGGTGAACATCGCCGCAGCCCTGGCCTCTGCCGGGCTCAACGTGCTGGTGATCGATATCGATCCCCAAGGAAACGCCTCCACGGCACTTGGCATAGAGCATCATGCCGACGTGGACAGTATCTATGACGTCCTGATCAACGACCTCCCCCTGAAGGACGTCGTTGCTGCCTGCCCTGACATCCCGAATCTGATCTGCGCCCCCGCCACCATCCACCTCGCCGGCGCTGAAATCGAGTTGGTCTCATTGGTGGCACGCGAGCAGAGGCTTCGACGAGCCATCGACGTTTACGCCAAGGAGCGGGAGAAGAATGGTGAAGGCCGGTTGGACTTCATCTTCATTGACTGCCCTCCCAGCTTGGGTCTGCTGACGGTCAATGCGTTCTGCGCAGCCAGTGAAGTTCTGATCCCCATTCAGTGCGAGTACTACGCACTGGAAGGGCTAAGCCAGCTCCTCAAGAACATTGAGATGATCCAGAAGCACCTCAACGCTGACTTGGTTGTTTCAACTATTCTCTTGACCATGTATGACGGCCGTACCAACCTGGCTGCGCAAGTGGCCTCCGAGGTACGTCAGCACTTCCCCGAGCAGGTTCTGGGAGCTGTAGTCCCCCGTTCAGTGCGTATCTCTGAGGCCCCGAGCTACCAGCAAACGGTCATGACTTACGATCCTTCTTCGAGCGGCGCGCTCTCCTACATGGAAGCCGCTGCCGAAATCGCCGAACGCTAGAATTCTTGAAACACTGCAACAGCCTGAGCAGGTCCGTGCT
>NZ_JABMCX010000489.1 GCF_013179505.1 Paenarthrobacter sp. CM16
GATTTCTCGCTTCGCCCCGCCACGGTGGATGACGCCGAGGCCATGGCGCTCATGCATGTCCAATCCTGGCGCGAAAGCTACGGGCACCTGCTGCCTGAGGAGTTCTTTGAAAAACAGCAAGCTGCGTTGCCCGACCGCATCCAGCGCTACAGGGACTACATCGCGGCGGGCCACACCAGGATGCTGGCCCACGATCCCGACGGTCTCCTGGTAGGCATCGGCGCCGCAGGCCCGGGCAGGGATGAGGACAGTCCCTGCGAGCGGGAGCTTTTCATGCTCTACACCTTGGAACGCATTCATGGGCGAGGAGTGGGCCAAGCATTGGTGGATGCCTTGATCGGCGACGATCCCGCATACCTTTGGGTCCTGGATGACAATCCGCGCGCCCAGGCCTTCTATCGGCGAAATGGGTTTGTTCCGGACGGTAAGCGGCAGTTGTGTGATCCATCCTGGTACTCACTGCCGGAGCATCGGATGGTCCGTCCCGGGCTGCAGCAAGTTCCCGCCCACTGAACTGTTCCCACAGCTGACTCATCTGGATAGGGTGATCACGGGCGGTGTCGATGGGGACCGCCCGGTCCGATTCCCGGGAGGAAGCATGTCTATTCCAGAGCAGGATCCAAGCGAGCAGGAAGGCCCCGCGGACGGTGGCGCGGACGGCGTCCCCGGCATGCACGACGGCGGTGCTGACGGTGGTGCCGACGGCGGTGCCGATGGTGGGGCTGAAGGCCCCGCGGACGGTGGCGCGAACGGCGTCCCCGGTACCCATGATGGCGGTGCTGATGGCGGTGCCGACGGCGGCGCTGACGGCGGCGCCGATGGTGGCGCTGATGGCGGTGCTGATGGCGGTGCCGACGGTGGCGCTGATGGCGGTGCCGATGGTGGCGCCGGGCAACAAGGCAGCTGATTTTGAGCTCTACCAGCACTGATTTCCAGGACCCCGGCGCGGTAAGAGGCGGCGGGGTCCTGGAAACACGCTTGATCGACATCGGCCAGGACAAGTTCGCTAGTGACGTCTGGGGCCGGACAGCCTTGCTCACCCGTGGTGTCAGCGATTTCTCCGATGTGTTCTCCGGCAGCGCCGTTGATGAATTGATTTCACGCCGCGGGCTGCGCACTCCTTTCCTGCGTGTCGCCAAGGGCGGCTCCACTCTTCCTGAGTCCTCCTACACTTCTCCGGCAGGGGTCGGCGCCACCATCCCGGACCAACTCGATGACACTGCGTTGTGGCGCAAATTCGCTGACGGCGCCACCTTGGTCCTGCAGGCGCTGCACCGCACCTGGGAGCCTGTGTCGAGTTTCAGTTCGCAGTTGAGCACTGAACTGGGGCACCCTGTGCAGGCCAATGCGTACATCACGCCGCCCCAGAACCGTGGCTTCGATGACCACTATGACGTCCATGACGTCTTTGTACTGCAAATCGAGGGAACCAAGCGCTGGATCATCCATGAGCCGGTTCACGTGGACCCCTTGCGCAGCCAACCCTGGACTGACCGCCGGGACGCCGTTGCCCAGGCCGCCAAGGGCGAGGCTTACATTGATACGGTCCTGGAGCCGGGCGATGTCCTTTACCTTCCGCGTGGTTGGTTGCATGCCGCCCAGGCGCAGGGGGAAGTTTCCATCCATCTCACCCTGGGAGTCCATAGCTGGACCCGCCATGCCTTGGCCGAACACTTGGCACAGGCAGCAGTTGATGCGCTGTGCGAGGATCCCGGGATGCGCCGTTCCTTGCCGTTGGGTGTGGATGGACCTGAGGAGGAGATCGCCGCAGTCCGGGAGCGCCTCGCAGCCGCTGTCATGGAAGCGGAAACCACATCCCTTTTCCACCGCGCCCGAAGGGGACAAGGGCGTCCGGCTCCTCTGGGTCCGGTGGCCCAACGTGCGGCCCTTGACGGACTCAGGCCGGA
>NZ_JABMCX010000049.1 GCF_013179505.1 Paenarthrobacter sp. CM16
CCCAGCATGTCCGGGTTCCAGCCCATGGCCTTCAACGTACCGAGGTACGCCCGTTTGGCGTGGAGTTCAAAGCGACCGGTCACGAGGGTCAGCAGCAGGCCCACCACTACTCCGAAGACTGCCAGGATGACGCTGGGCAAGGCGATGCTTGCAGCTGCCAGGCCACTGAGGGCACTGGCACCGGCCGCCCGCGGAATATCGATCAGCAGCGCGATCAGAGCGCCTACTGCAGCGCCGAACACACCTACCGCCACCGCAAGGGAGATGGAGTTGAACCGGTTGGTGGTGAGCTGCCTGTTGGCGAAGGTCAGCGGAGAGTCCACCGTCACGAGGCGGTCATCGTGCTGCGGCTCCTGGTCGATCACCACACGGTGACGCAGTTGCTGGGCAGCCAGCCAGGCGGCTCCACAGTAGATGATCAGCATGGTCACCGATACGATCACGGTGGCGATGTTCCAACTAAGCAGGCTGAGGATGATTCCAGCGGCAGCGAGGGCTGCAGCGCCTACGGCAAATTCTTCCAGGACCCAGGACCGGATGCGTTTCTGCGTCCAGCCCATCGCCCTGAGAATGCCGGCTTCGCTCCGGCGCTGGCGGATGTAGCTGACCGTCGAGGCGCCGGTCAGGAGCGTTGCGCCCAACAGGGTCAGGAAGAGCAAGGTGATGTTGGTACCGGTCAGCGAACCGGAAACGGCATCAGCGGCATCCTGGCGGACCCACGACTGCTGGACGGTGCCCAGCGGAGACTCCTTGCCGGCGTCGTCCTTGCTGTATCCGGGCACGAAGATATTGGCGTCCTCGCGTGCGGAACCGGCCACCACGGTAGCTTCCAGTCCGAGCTCGCGGATCTGGGTGGCCAGTTTCTCCACCTCGGGCTGTGCCGTCTTCCAGTTACCGGTAGCGGAGGCCTTGACCCGGATGGCGTCAATGACATCGGCGTTGGTGTCATAGCCGCGGGCTGCGGCGAGGCCGTAGTAGTCGGTGATGGCACCGGCGGACTGGCTGACCAGACCCGTAGCACTCAATGAGGGCTTCAGTTCGGTACCCTCGACGTCCTTGCCCTCAGCGTCCTTGGTCAGCGTCATCGGTGTGGGGTCATAGCCGCCCAGAGGGAGCTTGTTGACGTCACCGGCTGCTGACTGGACGTCTGCGGGATCGAAGGTGCCGTACACCATGGGAAGAGGCGCGGCCGGCTTCTTGCCCGTTTCCAGGTCTTCCCGGTAGGAGCGTTCATCAACGGGCTTGCGCTGGGTCTGGTCCACGGCCGCACCGAACGAAGACTTCTCAGGCAGGCGGTTGACCGTCACCCAGTCCCCCGGAGTCGCGCTCTTGTCCGAGGCTCCATTGGAGGCTTCGTCGCCGTCCTTGTACTTGGGCGCAGCGGCGAATGCTGCGCTCCAGGTTGCCGGGTTGTAAAGGCCCTGGCTGAAGGAAGCGGTGCTCCCCAGCAGCTTGCTGTGGTCTGTGGAGCCTGGCCACTCAAGGGCAAACGGGGACTTGGAAACGAACGGGAGGTAATCCTTGTCCAGGCTGCGGGTGACCGTGCCGACCTCGTTGACCACCTTGCCGCTGGCATCCAGTTCTTCGATTTTGACCGAGTACTGCAGGTCAAGGGAGGTGCCGGAACGGACAATGAGCGGGATCGCCTGGGAATCGTCGGTCAGCAAACCGTCACGCTTTGCCTGCTGGTACTGGGTCATCAGCGGTGCCCAGTACTTAAGCTTGACGCCCAGGAAATCAGGTCCTTCTTCCAACTGGTCCATGCTCAGACCGGTGGTGAAGAGGCTTTCGAAGTGGCGACCGATTGCTCCGGCATCCCGGGCATCGGCCGGCGGGGCCTTCTCGAGGGGCGCCAGGAAGTCGCCTGCGGATCCCAGCAGCGCCCTTTCGGCCGCCGGGTCAACCGCGACGACGGACTCGGTCACCTCAGGTGCCAGGGGCAGCGCTACGGAGAGGTTGAACAGGTTGTGCTCGGAGCCAAGCGCGGGAGCCGGGAACTTGACCCCGGTCTCACCTTCGGGTCCGGCAATCCTGACGTTGGAGCCGCCTGCAGCCTGCTCCTGGATCAAGCGGCCTTTGCCCAGGGTGCCCTCTGCGCTGGTCTTGAAAAGTGTTTGCTGGTTCACGCCGTCAGAGCTTGTGGCTGAGGCTGTCAGCCGGTACTTCTTCGGGGTATCGGACAACACCGATTCTGCAGCGGGCCATTTGCTGGAATCCATGGCCGAGGGGTCCCCCGCTGTCACAGCCCCGGCCAGGCCGGCGTTGTAGCCGAGGTAGTCCATGGCGTTCAGGCGGGGAGCCTCGAGGTTCTGCGACACGCGCGAGACCAGGCTGATGGGTGCGGCCACCGCGGTTTGACCCATAGTGCGGATCTTCTCCAGCTGTTCAAAGCTGATGCCGCCCTGGCCATTGGCGATTTCCGGCTGGATCAACGCACCGCCGTCGCCGTCTTGGGCCTGGTCAGGCTTGGCCTGTACCAGGATGTCGTAGAGTCCCCGCGAGTTCTCATCCACTGTCCGGTTCAAAGCTGCCTGGGACTGGCTTTGGACGAGGACGGACAAGCACATCGCGACGATCAAAATGGCCGCGGTCAGCAGCAGCACACGGCTTCTGATGAACCTTTGGACGGCGTTCATTGGGCTCCCTGAGACCTTGATTGCGGGCGCGCACACAGAGTCCGGAATTCCTCAAAAGACACAGGGGAATACCGGGCTGTAGGTGCAAAAGTTGTGGCCGGCCTGCTGCCGGGTCCGAATCCCGGACCCAGCCATTGTAAGCAGACCGGCCACTCCTGCGTGCCAAAGGTGTGTCGCCGGCACGCGAACTCAGCTGATGGAAATCAGTTAAGGTCCTAGTCCTCCAGGTCCACCTCGCGGACCATGTCCGCGCCGATACCTGCCTTGATGGCTTCGAGCACCTGCTGCGGAACGGAACTGTCGATGGTCAGGAGCGCCAGGACCTGGCCACCTTCGGTCTGGCGTGCCACCTGCATGCCGCCGATGTTGATGTTGTTCATGCCCAGGATGTGTCCGATGGTGCCGATCACGCCGGGACGGTCAGCGTAGGCCACAACAACCAGGTGCTCGCTGATGGGGATTTCGACGTCATATCCGTTGACACCCACCAGCTTCTCCACCTGCTTGGGACCTGTGAGGGTTCCGGCTACGGAGATCTGGGAGCCATCGCTGAGTGCACCGCGGATGGTCAGGACGTTGCGGTAGTCCTCAGCGTCCGGAGTGGTGATCAGGCGGGTGTTGATGCCGCGCTGCTCTGCGATCACAGGGGCGTTGACATAAGAGACCTGCTCAGTGACCACATCGGCGAAAACGCCCTTGAGAGCAGCAAGTTCGAGTACCTTGACGTCCAGCGCGGCAATTTCGCCGGCTACCTCGACGTCGATCTGCGTCAGGGAAGCGTGGGTCAGCGCAGTGAAGATGCGGCCCAGCTTTTCGATCAGCGGGATACCCGGACGGACATCGGGAGCGATGACCCCGCCGGCTACGTTCACGGCGTCGGGCACCAGCTCGCCGGCGAGTGCCAGGCGAACCGACTTGGCCACCGAGACGCCGGCCTTCTCCTGTGCCTCATCAGTGGAGGCACCCAGGTGCGGGGTCACAATGACGTTGTCGAACTCGAAGAACGGCAGGTCCGTGCTGGGCTCCTTGACGAAAACGTCAACGCCGGCTCCGGCGATCTGGCCCTCCTTCAGCGCAATGTGGAGAGCTTCCTCGTCCACGAGGCCACCACGGGCTACGTTGACAACGTAGGCGGTTTCCTTCATCTTGCGGAAAGCATCCGCGCCGAGCATCCCTACCGTTTCCGGCGTCTTGGGCATGTGGATGGTGATGAAGTCCGAATTCTCCAGGAGTTCATCCAGGGTCACCAGCTGGACGCCCAGCTGGGCCGCACGGGCGGAAGTGATGTAGGGGTCATAAGCGAGGATCTGGGTATCGAAGCCCTGCAGCCGCGCCGCCACCAAGGCACCGATACGGCCCAGGCCGATGATACCGATCTTCTTCTCGAAGAGTTCGATTCCGGTGTACTTGGAGCGCTTCCACTCACCGTTCTTCAGCGCTGAGCTGGCCTGGGGAATGTGGCGGGCCAGGCTGAGGATGTGGCCGACGGTGAGCTCGGCTGCGGAGACAATGTTGGACGTCGGGGCGTTGACCACCATGACGCCTGCCTGCGTGGCAGCCTTGATGTCCACGTTGTCCAGTCCAACGCCGGCGCGGGCGATGACCTTCAGGTTCTTCGCGGCGGCAATGGCTTCGGCATCCACCTGGGTAGCCGATCGGACCAGGATGGCGTCAACGTCAGCGATTGCGGACAGCAGCTGGGAACGGTCAGCGCCATCGGTCTGGCGGATTTCAAAGTCCGGGCCCAAAGCCTCGACTGTGGCGGGCGAAAGTTCCTCGGCGAGGAGGACGACGGGTTTGCTGGCTGACACGGGGAGGCACCTTACTTTGGACAACTTTTGGGACAGGACTGGACAAGGAGCGGATGCGTGGCCCGGGGCACGGCGCCGGGACCAGCCCAGAATATCGAATCCGGGCTCGGATTCCGGTGCCGGCGGGGGATGTTACGGCCGGGCCGGCAGCCGTTGTGAAGAAGTTCACAGCCAAGGCGACTGATGAAATCGGGAGTGAAATGCCGGAGATACGGCAACGCCCGCCCGGCTGTGATCACCGGGCGGGCGCTTCGTAGAGGCGGAGGCCGTCAGGCCACGCCGAAGGATCAGCGGGCTGCGGAACCTTCAACGTAGTCAGCGTCCTGCTGCTGCCACGAGAAGAGGGAGCGCAGTTCGCGGCCGACCTCTTCGATGGGGTGCTGCTCTGCCTTGGCGCGCAGTTCCTTGAACTCGGTGCCGCCGTTGTCCTGGTCGTCGATGAAGCGCTTGGCAAAAGCACCACTCTGGATGTCGGCGAGTACAGCCTTCATGTTTTCCTTCACCTCGGGGGTGATGACGCGCGGGCCGGAGACGTAGTCGCCGTACTCTGCGGTGTCGGAGACGCTCCAGCGCTGCTTGGCGATGCCGCCCTCCCACATGAGGTCAACAATGAGCTTGAGCTCGTGGAGAACCTCGAAGTAGGCGATCTGCGGCTGGTAGCCGGCTTCGGTCAGGGTCTCGAAGCCGTACTGGACCAGCTGGGAGACGCCGCCGCAAAGGACGGACTGCTCGCCGAAGAGGTCGGTTTCGGTCTCTTCGGTGAAGGTGGTCTTGATAACGCCGGCGCGGGTTCCGCCGATGGCCTTGGCGTAGGACTTCGCAAGGTCCCATGCGGAACCGGATGCGTCCTGCTCAACAGCGATGATGTCCGGGATACCGCGGCCGGCTTCGAATTCGCGGCGAACCGTGTGGCCCGGAGCCTTCGGGGCGATGAGGATGACGTCCACGCCGGCCGGAGCCTCAATGTAACCGAAGCGGATGTTGAAGCCGTGTGCGAAGGCCAGGGCCTTGCCCTCGGTCAGCTTGTCTTTGATGGAGTCGTTGTAGATCGAGCGCTGGTGCTGGTCCGGTGCCAGGATCATGATGACATCTGCCCATTCGGCGGCGTCCGCAACGTTCTTGACCGTGAAGCCTGCGTCCTCTGCCTTGGCGGCGGACTTGGAGCCGTCCTTCAGCGCGATAACAACCTCGACGCCGGAATCGCGCAGGTTCAGTGCGTGGGCGTGGCCCTGGGAGCCGTAGCCAACGATGGCTACTTTGCGGCCCTGGATGATCGACAGGTCTGCGTCGTCGTCGTAGAACATTTCAGTCACTTGCGTAACTCCTCTTGAGTGGTTTTCTTAGATATTGATTGTGGTGCTGCGGTACTGGACGTTCTGCTCACGCGGAGCGGAGCGCCCTGTCACTCATGGAGCGGGATCCCCGTCCAACGGCCAAGGTGCCGGACTGCACGATTTCACGGATGCCGAACGGCTCGAGCACTGAAAGCAGCGCAGCGAGCTTCTCGGGGGTACCGGTTGCCTCGATCACCAACGAGTCTGTGGACACGTCGACGACGGCGGCACGGAACAAGTCTGCAGCTTGGGTAACCTGCAGGCGTGTCGCGGCATCCGCACGTACCTTGACCAGGATGTGGTCGCGTTGTACGGAAGATTCGGAAGTCAGCTCCACAATCTTGATCACATTGACCAATTTGTTGAGCTGCTTGGTGACCTGCTCAATGAGGTCGCCGTCGGCGTCGACGACAACCGTCATGCGGGACATGCCGGGAACCTCGGTGGGTCCCACAGCCAGGGAGTTGATGTTGAATGCGCGCCGGGCGAAGAGGCTGGCCACGCGGGTCAGCACGCCGGGCTTGTCTTCTACCAGAACGGACAGTGTGTGGCGGGTCATGCCTAGTCCTCCTCTTCCCATTCCGGGGTCATGTTGCGGGCAACCTGGATCTGGTCATTGCTGACGCCCGAAGGCACCATGGGCCACACCATCGAGTTGGGACTGACCACGAAGTCGATGACCACGGGGCGGTCATTGATCTCGAGTGCCTTCTGGATGGTGGCGTCGATGTCTTCGTCGCGCTCACACCGCAGTGCTGCACAACCGTAGGCATCAGCCAGTTTCACGAAGTCCGGAATCCGGACGGTGTCGTGGCCCGTGTTCAGGTCCGTGTTGGAGTAGCGGCCCTCGTAGAACAGCGTCTGCCATTGGCGGACCATGCCCAGCGAGGAGTTGTTGATGATGGCCACCTTGATGGGGATGTTGTTGATGGCACAGGTGGCCAGTTCCTGATTGGTCATTTGGAAGCAGCCGTCACCGTCGATGGCCCAGACCACACGGTCCGGCTCACCAACTTTGGCACCCATTGCTGCCGGAACCGAGTATCCCATGGTTCCTGCTCCACCGGAGTTCAGCCAAGCGTGCGGCCGCTCGTACTTGATGAACTGGGCCGCCCACATCTGGTGCTGGCCGACGCCCGCAACGTAGATGCCCTCGGGACCAGTGAGTTCGCCGATGCGCTTGATCACGCGCTGCGGTGCGGTGAGTCCGTCTTCGGGCTCGGTCCATCCCAGCGGATAGGTATCACGCAAGTTGCCGAGGAAGGCCCACCAGGAATCCAGGTCCGGAGTCCCGCTGAGTTCAAACTGCGTCTTCACGGCTTCAGTGAGTTCAGGGATGATCTCCTTGACCGAGCCAACAATCGGGACATCGGCGGTGCGGTTCTTGGAGATTTCCGCGGGGTCGATGTCAGCGTGGATGACCTTGGCAAACGGGGCGAAGGTCTTCAGCACGCCGGTAACGCGGTCATCAAACCGGGCACCGAGCGTGATCAGGAGGTCGGCCTGCTGGAGGGCAGTCACGGCGGAGACCGAACCGTGCATGCCTGGCATGCCAACATGCTGGGGATGCGAATCAGGGAAAGCGCCGCGTGCCATCAAGGTAGTGACCACGGGAGCGCCGGTAGCCAGCGCAAGTTCCATGAGTTCGGCCGAGGCGTGGCCCTTGACCACGCCGCCGCCGACGTAAAGCACGGGCTTGCTGGCAGCAGCGATCAGCTTGGCAGCTTCGCGGACCTGCTTGTTGTGTCCACGCACCACGGGACGGTAGCCCGGCAAGTCCACCTTCGGCGGCCAGGAGAACGTCATCTGGCCCACTTGGGCGTCCTTGGCGATATCCACCAGGACAGGGCCCGGACGGCCCGTGGACGCGAGGTGGAATGCCTCGGCCATGACGTGCGGGATGTCGTTGGGGTCGGTCACCAGGAACGAATGCTTGGTGATGGGCATCGTGATTCCCACGATGTCCGCTTCCTGGAAGGCATCGGTGCCGATGACTCCGCTGGAAACCTGTCCGGTGATGGCCACCATCGGCACGGAGTCCATGTGGGCGTCCATGATGGCGGTAACGAGGTTGGTGGCACCGGGGCCGGAGGTGGCGATGCAAACGCCAACCCGTCCGGTGACCATGGCGTAGCCTTGCGCGGCGTGGCCGGCTCCCTGTTCGTGACGGACCAGGATGTGATTCATGCTGGAGGCCATCAAGGGGTCGTAGGTGGGCAGGATCGCGCCACCGGGCAAACCGAAAATATCGTCCACGCCGAGTTCTTCGAGCGAGCGGACAATTGCTTGCGAGCCGGACATCACCGTTGGGGGTACAACGGTGTTCGGCCCAAGTACAGGAGAGAGAGGTGCAGCAGCGTCGACGACGACGGCCTCAGCCGTACGGTCGACCTTGTCCGGAGCTTTGTGGGCTCCAGCGGACTTTGCAGCCATCAGCGAGGGGCTGATCGGCGATCCTTTGCTCATCGGACTCTTCCTTAGTGGATCTTCAATAGATGGGTCTTGCTCGGGGGAATAAAAAAACCCCTCAGCCTTCCGGCTCTTCGAGGGGTTTGCGCGTGACGGTTCGTTACCAGTCGGGCTAAGCCACGCGCTTGGTAAGGACGACGACGCCGACGGTAACGAATGTGATCATGCGTTCAGTGTTCCCTCTAAGTGAGATACGTGTCAATTGACCACTATCGTATCTCACTATTTGGACAGCCATGTCCGCCTGCCGGACTCCGGCCGTCCCGTGACAGCCGGAGTCCATCGCAGGAATTATCCGCAGTAGGCCCCGGTGGAGGCGCTGTGGACAAGCTTGGCGTACTTTGCCAGGACGCCCTTGGTGAACTTGGCAGGCAGCGGCTCCCAGCCCTCCCTGCGGGCTTCGAGCTCGGCCTCGTCCACCAGCAGGTCGAATGAGCGTGCAGCGATGTCGACACGGATGCGGTCCCCGTCCTTCACAAAGGCGATGGGACCGCCGTCGACCGCTTCAGGGGCAACGTGGCCGATACACAGGCCGGTTGTGCCGCCGGAGAAGCGGCCATCGGTCAGCAGGAGAACGTCCTTGCCCAGCCCTGCCCCCTTGATCGCTCCGGTAATGGCGAGCATTTCACGCATACCCGGGCCGCCCTTGGGACCTTCATAGCGGATCACTACGACGTCGCCCTTATGGATTTCACCGTTGTCCAACGCGGTGAGCGCGCCTTGCTCACGTTCGAAGACGCGTGCGGTGCCTTCAAAGACGTCGGCGTCGAAACCGGCGCTCTTTACCACTGCGCCTTCGGGGGCCATCGAACCGTGGAGGATGGTGATGCCTCCGGTCTTGTGGATGGGGTTATCCAGCGCGCGGAGGATCTTGCCATCGAGGTCCGGCGGGTTGATCGAGGCGAGGTTCTCGGCGAGCGTCTTGCCGGTTACGGTGAGGCAGTCGCCGTGCAGCAGGCCGGCGTCGAGCAGTGCCTTCATGATGACGGGCACGCCGCCGATCTTGTCCACGTCCGTCATGACATAGCGGCCGAAGGGCTTGAGGTCGCCCAGGTGCGGAATCTTGTCACCGATGCGGTTGAAGTCATCAAGCGTCAGTTCAACTTCTGCCTCCCGGGCAATGGCCAGCAAGTGCAGGACAGCATTGGTGGATCCGCCGAAAGCCATGGTGACGGCAATGGCATTCTCGAACGCCTTCTTGGTCATGATGTCCCTGGCCGTGATCCCCAGGCGCAGCAGGTTGACCACCGCTTCGCCGGACTTGCGGGCGAAGTCGTCACGACGACGATCGGCCGAGGGCGGGGCGGCAGACCCCGGAAGGGACATGCCGAGGGCTTCGCCGATGCACGCCATGGTGTTGGCTGTGTACATGCCGCCACAGGCACCTTCGCCGGGACAGATGGCCTTTTCGATCCGGGTGAGGTCCTCCATGCTCATTTTGCCGGCGGCGCAGGCCCCCACAGCTTCGAAGGCATCAATGAGCGTGACTTCCTTTTCCGAGCCGTCTTCAAGCTTGACCCAGCCCGGCATGATGGAGCCGGCGTAGAGGAAGACCGAGGCGAGGTCCAGGCGCGCAGCCGCCATCAGCATTCCGGGAAGGGATTTGTCGCAACCGGCCAACAGGACCGATCCGTCAATGCGCTCGGCCTGCATCACGGTCTCCACGGAGTCGGCAATGACCTCCCGGGAGACGAGGGAGAAGTGCATGCCTTCATGGCCCATCGAGATGCCGTCCGAGACCGAAATGGTGCCGAACTGCATGGGGAAACCACCGCCGGCGTGGACGCCTTCCTTGGCGCCTTGCGCAAGGCGGTTAAGGGAGAGGTTGCAGGGGGTAATTTCGTTCCACGAACTGGCGACACCAATCTGCGGCTTGGCGAAGTCGTCGTCGCCCATTCCCACGGCACGGAACATTCCTCGGGCAGGCGCGGCATGGATGCCGTCTGTTACCACCCGGCTGCGGGGCTTGATGTCCGGCTTGGTGTCTGTGGCAATCTCGGTGTCACTCATGACCAAAGTCTATGGGTACCTTGCAGCCGTCACGGCTGTTCCATGCCGGGTTAAGCCGGATCATCCGAATATTGCGGAAGAATTGAAGTTTCCCGCAGGTCCATATTGCGGTCCGGCCGTCACATGGCCGGAGGAGCCTGCTTGAGCTCCCTTGCGATCGCGGCTGCCTCGCTCCTGAGCATGTCAAGAACCATCGCAATGGTGCCCCGGGCAGCCACTTCCTGCCGGGACAAGGCCACGATGCTCCTGCTGGCCTTGACCTCCGTGAGTGGCCGAAGCACCAAGCCCCGCCTGGCACTGGCCCTGGCCGTGTACCGCGGGAGGAGGCAAATCCCGTGGCCCGCACCCACCAGGGCCTCGAGCACCCGCAGATCCGGATACCGCTGGCCACGCATGGCCTGATGTCCTGCATGGAGCTCGATCTGGCGGAGGACGGTGTCAAAGGGAAAACCCTCGGGCACACCGATCCAGGGGTAATCCACAACATCGGCAGGACTCAACTTCGCCTTGGCAGCCAGCGGATGGTCCCCGGGCATGGCCACATCCAAGGCCTCTTCGAGCAACGGCACCACCGTCAGTCCCTGCCGCGCAAATACCTCCGGCCCGTCCACGCTATGGGCCAGAACAATGTCATAGTCGGCCACCAAGGGCGCGAAGTGGGCAGTCCCCGGGTCCTCGAAATGAGCATCGAACGTCAGCCCCTCCACGGATGCCACCCGATGAAGCATTCCGGGCAGCAGCATTTCAGCTGCGCTGGGGAAGAACGCTGCGGAGACCCGGGTCTGCCAGCCTTTCCTGTAGGTGTCGATCGTGGACTCTGCCCTCGCCATGGCCGTGGCAATGTCGGCAGCAGCGGCCGCCATGGCATATCCGGCTTCGGTCAGTTGCACGCCCCTGCCGACTTTTTCCACCAGCACAACACCCATTTCGCTCTGCAGGGTCTTCAGTTGCTGCGAAACTGCAGAGGCCGTGACATTGAGTGCTTCGGCCGTGGCACCGACGGTTTGACGGTCCGCCAACTCGCGCAGTATCTGCAGCCTCTTGAAGTCCATTCAGCCAGACTAGGCGACCTAACTGAATTCCATTCCCCACGATTTTGAAGTCCCGGGTTTTTGTCAGCAAACTGAGTAAATTGCACGGAACAGCAGGTCAAACGCTGGACAGCCCATTAGCAGGCACGTAACGTCAGGAACACCACGAGCTGCACCCCTGTGAGCAGAAGGGCATCCACATGGACTGGATAATTTGGGTCATTGTCATTGTGCTGGTCATTGCCATTGTTTGGTGGCTGATGAACCGCAACAAAGCAAATAATTCCTCCTCAACGCACGCTCCCGCCGCAATGGAGCCCGCCAACACCGCCTCACTGCCCGATCCTGCCGCGGCAACAGCAGGGGTTGCAGGCCTGGCCGGCGTCACCAACCTGGGTAGGGATGCTGCCGAGGGCAGTGGTCCCACGGGCGAGGAACGACCCCGGGAACCGGCCCGGGAAGCAGCAGGCGAGTCAATCAGTGATGAACCGGCCGAGGCTAAAGCCCACAGGGATCAGGAGACCGCCGACACCTCGATCAGGGATCGCGACCCTGAGCCGGTATTCCCTCTCGGTGACGTCCGGGATTCACCCCAAGAGACCTCTCCGGACCCGCAACGGCCCGCTACCCCCGGCCTCACAGTGGAAGAGCCTGTTGTTGCCATGCCGGTAGTGGATGAACCGGTGGTCGAAGAGCCCGTAGTGGCCCAGCCGACGGTCGATGCCACAGTACATTCGGCCGATGCCGGGGACGTTGACGATTGGGCGGCGGGCGATTCGGAGCCCGCGGGCAGGAACGACGCCGCCGATAAGGCGGAGTGGGAATCGTCCTGGACGGACCCATCCGGCGCCTCCGTCCACCACCACGAGTACACGGACGCGCACTCCCCTACCCTGCCGGTCGCCGAGTCTGCGGCGGCCGAAGATCCCGCAAACGCCGGCCATCTTGCAGCCGAGCATCCCTATGGAACCGGATCCTCCAGCACCCCGGGCAGTGACTACCCCGTGAAGGCCAACGCGACAGCCATGACGTACCACGATGAAGACACGGCGGGATATGACGAGGTCCCCGCGGACGTCTGGTTCGAATCGGCTGCGCATGCAGAGGCCGCCGGATTCAGGCCACCCAGGCGCAACAGGCACTGACCTGGCAACAACTGACAGCCGTTGTTGGAAACAGGCATGAGCATGCACGCATCGAGATGGCGAAGGCGGCTCGTGCCTGTCTCCATGCTCACGGCGGTTCTTGGCCTCACAAGCCTCACCCTCGCGGGCTGCACAAGCAGTCCGTCCGCACCGGGATCGGCAGCAACGCCGAATCCGACCTCCGCGGCCTCCAGCCTTGGCGGCCGGCAGGCTCCGGAGATCGTTGAAAAGCTCGACGTCGGGTTGGAGCTGCCGTGGTCGGTGGTGTTCCTGCCCGACGGAACCGGCATCGTGTCCGAGCGCGATTCCGCCCTGGTCAAGGCCATCCGTGACGGCCGCGCCACCACCATTGGTGAGGTCTCCGGCGTCGAACCTGGCGGTGAAGGCGGCCTTCTGGGCCTGGCGTTGTCCCCGGCGTTCCAGGATGACCGCTGGCTGTATGCATATTTCACCTCCGCCACCGACAACCGGATTGCCAGGATGAAGCTGGACGAGGAAACGGGCGGGACGTTCTCACTCGGCGAACCAGAAGTAGTTTTCTCCGGAATACCCAAGGCCTCAACGCACAACGGCGGGCGTATCCGCTTTGGTCCCGACGGTTTCCTCTACGCAGGTACAGGAGATTCGCAGCGCCGGGAACAGCCGCAGGACATCAACACGCTCGGTGGCAAGATCCTGCGCCTAACCCCCGAGGGACGTCCGGCGCCCGGAAACCCTTTCGGCGACAATCCCGTTTTCAGCTACGGGCACCGCAACGTGCAGGGACTGGCTTGGGACAGCGGGGGAAGGTTGTGGGCCAGCGAGTTCGGCCCCGATGTGGACGACGAATTGAACCTCATTACGCCGGGCGGCAACTATGGATGGCCCACAGTGACCGGCGCCCCGGGCAGGAGCGGGCTGATCGATGCAAAGGTGGTCTGGCCATCAACCTCCGAAGCGTCACCGAGCGGACTGGAGATTGTGGACGGCGTGGCCTACACAGGCGCCCTTCGCGGCCAACGACTGTGGTCTGTACCGCTCGACGGAGAGGACGCAGGAGAACCTGTGGCCTATTTCACAGGACAACATGGTCGACTCAGGGACGTAGCCCGAGCCCCGGACGGCGCTTTATGGGTGGTCAGCAACAACAGAAACCCCGACTTTGCGCTGATTTTGAGGACAGTTCCGTAGGAACACTGATCGAGGACGGGTCGATTTCACAGTTGGGCTGATCTCGTGTAGAGTTACATGTCGTTGCGGAGATCGCCGGGGAATGAAAAGCCTCCGGGGTGATCATTTCAACAGCTGCACCTCTAGCTCAACTGGCAGAGCAATTGACTCTTAATCAATGGGTTCCGGGTTCGAGTCCCGGGGGGTGCACAAAGGAAGGCCTTGGAGTGAATTTCACTCCAAGGCCTTTTTTCATTTCCAGAGGGATTTGGAATGACCCTTTATGGCCCCTATCCCTCCACATGACCAGTGGTTTTGAACCTCCAGAATCTGGTGTAGAGTTATTTGTCGTTGCGGAGCTCAACGAGGAATGCGAATTCTTCGTTCAGCCTGAAACATCAGCTGCACCTCTAGCTCAACTGGCAGAGCAATTGACTCTTAATCAATGGGTTCCGGGTTCGAGTCCCGGGGGGTGCACCAATAACAAAGGCTCCGGATCGTATAAACGATCCGGAGCCTTTTGTGTTCCCAGCCGACGCATCCCCTATGGGATGCATTGGCTGGGCCTTGGCGTTGGTATCAGCCCTGCGCCACGTCGGTGGATCCCTCGCTGGATTCCGACTCAGGAGCCGGCAAACCGGCAAGCCCCCGGACCACAATCCTGAGTTCCTCGCGCAGCCGTGCGGTATCAACAGCAACGGGAGACAAGACGTCCTGCTCGAGCTTCACCGCTTCCGCGAGCGCTGCACTCCCGGCCTCCGTAAGGGTCACCACATGGCTTCTGCGGTCGGAATCGCTACGCTGGCGCGTGATGTGCCCGTGCAGTTCCAACCGCGCAAGAGTGGTACCCATTGTCTGGGCCTTGACCCGCGCGACTTCGGCCAATGCTGCCTGCGTAATTGCACCTTTGGCGGCAAGTACCTGCATGGCAATGACCCCGGCGTGGGTAAGGCCGATGGACTTCAATTTTTCGTTCCACGAGATTTCCACCAGGCGCGCAGCCGTCGAAAGCAAGCGGGTGGTGGGCCATCTCTCCATATCTGGCATGCCGACAGTATATGCGCGGACGGGGAGCATGCGCGGCTTCTCCGCACTAAACTGGGAAATCGCGATCCCCAGCAAGGAGCATATTGTGGCAGAACGACTTATCCCGGGCGATGTTGCCCCGAACTTCTCCCTTCCCGACGAAACCGGCAAAAACGTCAGCTTGTCGGACTTCCACGGGCGTAAAACCATCGTCTATTTCTATCCGGCGGCATCCACCCCGGGATGCATCAAGGAAGCGTGTGACTTCCGCGACACCCTGGCATCGCTCCAGTCGGCGGGCTACGAGGTTGTTGGTATCTCCCCGGATCCCGTCAAGGCTCTGGCTAAGTTTGCAGCTGACGAACAGTTAACGTTCCCGCTGCTCTCGGACGAGGACCATGCCGTGGCTGACGCCTACGCAGCCTGGGGCGAGAAAAAGAACTACGGCAAGACCTACATGGGTTTGATCAGGTCCACCGTGGTGGTGGACCCCGAAGGCAAGGTTTCCCTGGCGCAGTACAACGTGCGTGCGACCGGGCATGTTGCCAAGCTCCGCCGGGACCTCAAGCTGGACAAGTAGCGGGTACACTGGTGGGCGGTAGCCGACTGCCCCTCCAAGGGCAGCGGCCATCAGCCGGCGCGAGTGGTGAAATTGGCAGACACGCAGGATTTAGGTTCCTGTGCCTTCGGGCGTGGGGGTTCAAGTCCCCCCTTGCGCACAGTATGAACAACGGTGGCCACGGGCCATCAGGAACACCCCTTGTTGCAGATCCTTGCAGCATGGGGTGTTTTTTCCTCAAGAAGCGGGGATGGCTTCCTGAACATGCGCTGGGAAGTGCACTCAGGACGTTCAACTAGACTGGAATGCGGTCTGGCCGAAGCCGGCCACGGCACTTCCAACCGGCTTGAGGGGACAAGAGTGGCAAGCAGCAAAATGCGGCGCCTGAGCGTACAGATCGGAGCTGCCCTAGCGGTTTTGGGGCTGGCAGCGTGTACAGGAACACCTGGCCCTGCACCGGCTTCCCCGTCCACCAGCACCGCTCCCGTGGAGCCCACCGCCACTTTCAACTTCGGTACGGCTTCCATGCCCTTGGGGCTTGATCCCGCCATGACCGCCGATTCCGAGTCCTACCGCGTGACCCGCCAGGTCCTCGAGGGACTGGTCGGTGTGGATGGTGCCACGGGTGAGACCACTCCCCTGCTGGCTACGGAGTGGAAAGACAGCAACAACGGGCTCAGCTACGATTTCAAGCTTCGCTCCGAAGTAACCTTCCATGACGGCACGCCCCTGGATGCTGCGGCTGTCTGCGCAAACTTCAACCGCTGGTTCACCTTCCCCGCCGCGCTCCGGAAACAAGCCCCCGGAATCTCATTCCAAGGGGTCTTCAAGGCCTACTCGGACGAACCGGTGTTCTCCATCTTCAAAGACTGCAAAGTAGTCACGGCCAACGACGTCCAAATCAACCTGACCCGACCCTTCACGGGATTCTTGCAGGCGTTGACCCTCCCCGCCTTTGCCATCTCCTCTCCCACCGCCCTTGAGGCCCAAAAAGCGAACGTGCTGGACCAAACCCTCAATGGCCAGGCTGTGTCCGCCTATGCCAGCCACCCTGTGGGAACAGGTCCCTTTGCCTTCAGCGCATGGGATGGGAACAAACTCAGCCTCACCAGCTACAAGGGTTATTGGGGCAACAGGGGCCAGATCGCCACCATCAACTTCATTCCCTATGATCGGGCCGAAACGCGGCAGCAGGCCCTCCTGGACGGCAAGATTGACGCCTACGACCTCGTGACCCCCGGAACCTTTGACCAACTGGTCAAAAAGGGTGTCCAGATCATCCAGCGCGACCCGTTCTCCGTGATGTACCTCGGGATCAACCAGGCCGTGGCACCCTTGGAGAAACTCGAGGTCCGCCAAGCGATTGAAATGGCGGTCGACAAGGAAACGTTGATCCGGCGCTTCTTCATCGACAACACCGCACAAGCCTCACAGTTTGTGCCGCCCAAGCTCAGCGGCTTCAACAACAATGCTCCGTCCTTGGGATACAACCCGGAGAAGGCCAAGGAGTTGTTGGAAAAAGCCGGCTACAAGGGCGAGGAAATCAAGTTCTACTATCCCCTGAACGCCACCCGCGCCTATATGCCCACACCCGAGAAGATCTACGCTGAGATCAGCCGCCAGTTGGTAGCCGTGGGCTTCAACATCAAGCCGGTGCCCGTGGACTGGGAGGGCGGCTACCTGCAACGGGTTCAATCGGCGGGAGATCGAGGCCTGCACCTTCTGGGCTGGAACGGCTCCTATGCCGACGCCGACAACTTCCTGGGGCCGCTGTTCGGCGAAACCCGGGCAGAGTTCGGATACGCCGATTCCGAGGTCTTCCACAAGATTGAGCGGGCACGGGCCATGCCCGATGGAGATGACCGCAACGCCCAGTACCAGGCCATCAACGCAGAGATCGCCGCCTCGGTTCCAGCCGTGCCGATCGCCTTCCCCATCTCTGCGTTGGCGCTGTCCAACAAGGTCGAAAGCTACCCGGCCTCACCGGTCCTCAACGAAGTTTTCACGAACGTCCGCTTAAAGCCTTGACGATTGGCCGCAATTTCAGTATTAGGTCTGCGCGGGGATATTCTGTGACAGCCAGTGCCGCCGCTAACGGAGATTGATCGTGACCTTCATTTCCAAGACTCAACATGCCGACGTCGTCCTTATTGGCGGCGGAATCATGAGCGCCACCCTTGGTGCGTTCATCAAGCAACTCGAACCCACCTGGACCATCTCCCTGTTCGAACGACTCGACGAAGCGGGACTCGAGAGTTCCGGACCGTGGAACAACGCCGGCACCGGACATGCTGCGCTGTGTGAGCTTAACTACTCCCCCGCAGCCAAGGACGGCTCCGTGGACCCTTCCAAGGCCCTCCACATCAACGAGCAATTCCAGCTTTCGCGCCAGTTCTGGTCCCATTTGGTGGACAGCCAGGTCATCGGCTCCCCCAAAGGCTTCATCAACACCGTCCCGCACATGAGTTTCGTCATCGGCGAGGACCATGCAAACTTCCTCAAGACCCGCTACGAGGCACTGAAGCCCAACACGCTGTTCCGGAGCATGGAATACACCGAGGACCAGGACCAGATTGCCAAGTGGGCTCCCCTGATCGTCAAGGGACGGGACCGCAAGCAGCGGGTTGCCGCTACCCGCGCGGCTGAAGGCACCGACGTCGACTTCGGCGCCCTGACGCGTGAGCTCACAACCTACTTGCAGGACAGTGGCGCCGAGGTCAACTACGGCCACGACGTCACCAACATCAACCGTGCAGCAGGTGGCGGATGGGATCTGTCCATCAAGCACCCCAAGTCCGGCGAACACGGCCGCATTCATGCCAAGTTCGTCTTCGTGGGAGCGGGTGGCGGCGCCCTGCACCTGCTTCAGGCATCCGGCATTCCCGAGAGCAAGGGCTACGGCGGCTTCCCGGTCTCCGGCCAGTTCTTCCGCTGCACGGATGACGCCATCACCTCCCAGCACAGTGCCAAGGTGTACGGCCAGGCATCCGTGGGAGCGCCTCCCATGTCCGTTCCGCACCTGGATACCCGCTACGTAGACGGCAAGCGCTCCCTGCTGTTCGGCCCGTACGCCGGATTCTCCACCAACTTCCTGAAGACCTCCAGCTACCTGGACCTTCCGCTGTCCATCCGACCCGGAAACATCATTCCCATGTTGGCCGTGGCCAAGGACAACATGGACCTCACCGCCTACCTCATCAAAGAGGTTGCCAAGCGGCACGAGGCCAAGGTTGAAGCGCTCCGGGAGTACTACCCTGAGGCAGCCGGCGATAACTGGGAACTGATCACCGCCGGCCAACGTGTACAAATCATCAAGAAGCACCCTAAGAAGGGTGGCGTCCTGCAGTTCGGCACCGAAGTCATTGCTTCGCGCGATGGTTCCATTGGCGCACTGCTGGGGGCCTCACCGGGAGCCTCCACGGCTGTACCGATCATGATCGAATTGCTCCAGAAGTCCTTCCCCAAGAACTTCAAGGGCTGGCAGTCCAAGCTCAAGGACATGATGCCGGGCTACGGCGTCAAGCTCAACGAGAACCCTGAGCTCGCTGCCGAACTGGAAGCAAGCACCGCGCGTTCCCTGCAACTTGAAGTGGCCAACGCCGTCCAAAGCTAGGCCATACCCGGGGCTGCGGCCGGTTCCCGTCAGACGAATCGTTTCGTAGACCCTGGGAGTCAATGCAATGTTCCGCCTGGCCAAGCTTTCTCTGGGAAACCGGGCCCTGATCGCGCTGATCACCGTCTTTGCGGCGGTGTTCGGCGTGATCACCATGGGATCCCTGAAGCAGGAACTCATACCATCCATCGAGTTCCCGCAGATCACTGTGGTGACGTCCATGCCGGGAGCTTCCCCGGAGGTCGTTGACAAGCAGTTGAGCCAGCCCCTGGAAACAGCACTGAACAGTGTTGAGGGCCTGGAGTCCACCACATCGACGTCCCGCAACGGTGTTTCGCAGATCACCATGGTGTTCACGTACGGGTCCAACCTGGACCGGGCACGGAACCAGATCGACCGCGCCATCTCCAACGCCAAGCGGGTGCTGCCTGCCGACGTCGAGCCCCAATCCATTGCCGGGAACATCAGCGACTTTCCCATCGTCTACCTGGCCGTGTCCTCTGACAAACCACTCAGCGAACTCAACGCCGATCTCCTGCGGCTGAGCGTTCCCCGGCTCCAGAAGATCGACGGCGTCCGCGGCGCCGACGTCACTGGCGGAGCCAGCCAGCACATCCTGATCCAACCCCGTCCGGCAGATCTGGCCACCAGCGGCGCGTCCATCCAAACCATCAGCAACGCGTTGAAGAACAACGGCACGCTGGTCCCCGTAGGCACCATTGAGGACCAGGGCAAGACGCTGTCCCTCCAGCTCGGTAGTCCCGTGGATTCCCTGGACATCATCAAGGGGCTTCCCTTGGCCGGTGCCAAGAACGCTGCCACCATCGGGGCTGTAGCTGACGTCAGCATCGAGGACGACGCCGCCACCTCTATCACGCGCACCAACGGAAAGCCCACGCTGGCGTTGTCCGTGACCAAGAAGCCTGAGGGAGATACGGTCGCGATTTCGCATGCCGTGCGCGATGCGATCGGACCCATGCAGGACGAACTCGGCAACAACGCAACCTTCACGCCGGTCTTCGACCAAGCCCCTTTCATCGAGAAGTCCATCAAGGACCTCACCACGGAAGGACTCCTTGGCCTGGGCTTCGCGGTGGCGGTCATCCTGGTGTTCCTGATGTCCGTACGGTCCACCTTGGTGACCGCGGTTTCCATTCCGCTGTCCCTGCTGATCACGTTCATCGGCATCTCCGCCACCGGCTATTCCTTGAACATCCTCACACTGGGCGCCTTGACCATCGCGATCGGGCGGGTGGTGGATGACTCCATCGTGGTGATCGAGAACATCAAGCGACACCTCAGTTACGGTGAAGCCAAGCTCACCGCCATCCTGACCTCCATCAGGGAGGTTGCCGGCGCCATCACGGCTTCTACACTGACCACAGTTGCCGTCTTCCTGCCTATCGCCTTTGTGGGAGACCTCGCCGGAGAACTGTTCCGTCCCTTCGCGCTCACAGTGACAATCGCATTGTTGTCCTCACTGTTGGTTTCGCTCACGATTGTCCCCGTGCTGGCCTACTGGTTCCTTGCCTCCCCGACAAAGGGCGCCGAAGCTCCTGCTTCCACCCGGGAAGCGGCAGCAAAGGCCCGGGAAGCCGAGCAAAAGAGCAGGCTCCAGCGCGGCTACCTGCCGATCCTCGCGAAAACCCAGAAGCACCCGGTTATCACGTTGTCAGCTGCCGCCCTGATCCTTGTGGCCACCGTCGCCGTTTCACCGCTCCTGGCCACCGACCTGCTGGGCCGCTCAGGCGAAAACACCATGACGGTACGCCAAGTCCTTCCAGCCGGGACCAGCCTGCAGGCCACCAGCGATGAGGCAGCCAAGATCGAGGATTCCCTCAAGGGCATCAACGGCATCAAAGACGTGCAGGTCACCTCCGGAAACGCCCAGACGGGCTTTGCTGCACTGACATCCACCGGTTCATCCAACTCGACGTTCACCATTGTCACCGACGAGAAAGTGAACCAAACCAAGCTCCAGGATGAGGTCCGGTCCAAGCTCGAAGGCGCCGCGGGGAAGGTCACCGTCGGATCCCAGCAAGGCGGCTTCGGCACGTCCTCAACGGTGGACATCACCATCCGGGCTGCGAATTCAGCCGATCTCCAAACTGCCAGCGACGCCATGGTGAAGGCAATGGAGGGAGTGCCGGGCAGTTCCGAGGTGGCTACAAACCTTGCATCGAAGCAGTCGGTGGTCCAAGTCCGTGTTGACCGCGCCAAGGCTGTTGCTGCCGGCTTGACGGAGGAACAGGTGGGAGCATTCCTTGCCTCGACTGTCAGCCCCATCCCTGCCGGCACCATCAGGATCGATACCAACGACTATCCCGTTCAGATCGGTGAGGGCACACGCTTCACCAGCATCGCCTCGGTCCGTGCGCTTCAACTGCCCACAGCACGTGGCGGGGTGGCGCTGGAGTCCATCGCCGCCGTCGAACAGGTTGACACTCCCGTCTCCATCACCAGCAGCAACGGCCAGCGGACAGCACGGGTG
>NZ_JABMCX010000490.1 GCF_013179505.1 Paenarthrobacter sp. CM16
CTCGCGTCCACTATGTAGTTCTCAAACAACAACCCCGTCAACCAGACCACACCCACCACAACCCACACCCCACAAAGGGAAGCGCAAGCCATCAACAGCGGACGAAGTACCGGAAGCAGGAACAAAAAGAAACACCAGAAGTGCCCCCCCTGCATTGCTGCAAAAAGGTCCTGTTGCCTCAGGACCCAACAGTGCGCCAAACACAACCCCCACCAGCCACGCCCCGGACACGTTCCCAACAACACCACACCCCCCAAAAAAGGAAGCACAGGCCGCCGTACTAGCACCAGGACACAACCACAAAGGCCATGCCAAAAAAACTTTGATTCGTTGATATTCCACCCATGAGCACCCACCGCAGAACAGACGCCTGCGCAATGGGCAACACTGACAACCACCAACCATCCGCATGCACGGACACCGGCAATTATTAGCAGCTCCTTAGAAAGGAGGTGATCCAGCCGCACCTTCCGGTACGGCTACCTTGTTACGACTTAGTCCCAATCGCCGGTCCCACCTTCGACGGCTCCCCCCACAAGGGTTAGGCCACCGGCTTCGGGTGTTACCAACTTTCGTGACTTGACGGGCGGTGTGTACAAGGCCCGGGAACGTATTCACCGCAGCGTTGCTGATCTGCGATTACTAGCGACTCCGACTTCATGGGGTCGAGTTGCAGACCCCAATCCGAACTGAGACCGGCTTTTTGGGATTAGCTCCACCTCACAGTATCGCAACCCTTTGTACCGGCCATTGTAGCATGCGTGAAGCCCAAGACATAAGGGGCATGATGATTTGACGTCGTCCCCACCTTCCTCCGAGTTGACCCCGGCAGTCTCCTATGAGTCCCCGCCATAACGCGCTGGCAACATAGAACGAGGGTTGCGCTCGTTGCGGGACTTAACCCAACATCTCAC
This sequence comes from Paenarthrobacter sp. CM16, assembly GCF_013179505.1. Lineage (GTDB taxonomy): Bacteria > Actinomycetota > Actinomycetes > Actinomycetales > Micrococcaceae > Arthrobacter. The sequence goes on from NZ_JABMCX010000490.1 coordinate 915, forward strand.
GACACGAGCTGACGACAACCATGCACCACCTGTAAACCGACCGCAAGCGGGGCACCTGTTTCCAGGTATTACCGGTTCATGTCAAGCCTTGGTAAGGTTCTTCGCGTTGCATCGAATTAATCCGCATGCTCCGCCGCTTGTGCGGGCCCCCGTCAATTCCTTTGAGTTTTAGCCTTGCGGCCGTACTCCCCAGGCGGGGCACTTAATGCGTTAGCTACGGCGCGGAAAACGTGGAATGTCCCCCACACCTAGTGCCCAACGTTTACGGCATGGACTACCAGGGTATCTAATCCTGTTCGCTCCCCATGCTTTCGCTCCTCAGCGTCAGTTACAGCCCAGAGACCTGCCTTCGCCATCGGTGTTCCTCCTGATATCTGCGCATTTCACCGCTACACCAGGAATTCCAGTCTCCCCTACTGCACTCTAGTCTGCCCGTACCCACTGCAGAACCGGAGTTGAGCCCCGGTCTTTCACAGCAGACGCGACAAACCGCCTACGAGCTCTTTACGCCCAATAATTCCGGATAACGCTTGCGCCCTACGTATTACCGCGGCTGCTGGCACGTAGTTAGCCGGCGCTTCTTCTGCAGGTACCGTCACTTTCGCTTCTTCCCTACTGAAAGAGGTTTACAACCCGAAGGCCGTCATCCCTCACGCGGCGTCGCTGCATCAGGCTTGCGCCCATTGTGCAATATTCCCCACTGCTGCCTCCCGTAGGAGTCTGGGCCGTGTCTCAGTCCCAGTGTGGCCGGTCACCCTCTCAGGCCGGCTACCCGTCGTCGCCTTGGTAGGCCATTACCCCACCAACAAGCTGATAGGCCGCGAGTCCATCCAAAACCACAAAAGCTTTCCACCACCTGACATGCGTCAGACAGTCATATCCGGTATTAGACCCAGTTTCCCAGGCTTATCCCAGAGTCAAGGGCAGGTTACTCACGTGTTACTCACCCGTTCGCCACTAATCCCCCAGCAAGCTGGGATCATCGTT
>NZ_JABMCX010000491.1 GCF_013179505.1 Paenarthrobacter sp. CM16
AATTTGATCAACGCCTGCGGGCCTCCTGCAGATTCCGCGTCGGAGATGTCAGCCTCAACACATTGTGGATCTACTATTTCGGGATTGGAGGAAATGCCGACGAATTGGTTTTAGATGCATACCTTAACGAACTTCTGGCTTTAGCCCCGGGCCAGATGCAGCTCGTAGACACTGCCATGAGAGAGCTCAGCTTAAACGGCTGGACGGACCCAGCCGGGCAGTAGTAAGGAACCAACCATGACTGAAACCCAGCCATCGGAGCAGATCCCCACCGCTGGTCCTTTAGAGGACCACGTCGATCTGACGGACTTCCTGGTGCATTTGCAGGACCTCCTTGTGCAGAACGCAGACGTCCGGGAATTTCTTCAGGATTTTGCCGAGTTGACTGCCCGCGAACTCACCAAACCCGGGAACACGATTGCTTGCGGGGTGACAGTCATCCGGCAAAAGAAACCTGTTGCCGTGGCAGACAGCGATCCCATGGCCCGCAGACTGGACGATATGCAGAACAGCTTCGGGGACGGACCATGCCTTACGGCGCTTCGGACGCGAACCATCACCCATGTCCCTGATGTCCGGCACGAGGACAGATGGCGGGACTACATGGAAGCCGCTGCCTGCACAGATGTGGGCTCCATTCTGGCTTTGCCCATGGAGTTGAACAGCACTGCAGAGGCTGTGGTCAACCTGTATTCGACCCGCAGCCATGGTTTCTCCCATGACGACATGGTGGCGGCTGAACGGGTGACAGCAACCGGCTCAAAAGCGGTGTTCCTGGCACTGAAGATCGCCCAACTCAGGGATGCACGGGAAAATCTCGCGGCTGCCCTGGATTCGCGCACGGCGATCGATACCGCCGTCGGAATTATCATGGCGCAGAACCGCTGCAGCAGGGACGCCGCGTTCCAGATTCTGGTCAATGCTTCAAGCCACCGCAATATCAAGCTGCGTGTTGTGGCGGAAAGCGTTATAGCCCACGTTGCTGGAGACCGGAATATTTCAGCAGCTTTTGAGGAGTAGCAAAGGGACTTCCGGTTCGGGTCTGACGCGCAAAAAGCATTAGGCTTGAAAGGCAACTTAGGAGTGCAGTGATTCACAGGATGTCCATGTCAGCCAGCCGACATGAAGAGCCGGGGAGAAGACCATGACGAAGAAGCAGCTTCCTCTTGACGAACTCTCGGTTGCCATAGGCCGGATTTTGGGCCTGCTCCTTACCGAGGAAAAGGTGGACCAGGCCGTCCAGAGCCTATCGCGGGCCATCAAGGAATCCGTGCCGGGGTCAATCGGGGCAGGCGTTTCCATCCTGGATTCCCAGGGCCGCCGAACCAGCACTGGTTTCACGGACAGCATCGTGGAGCAAGCGGACCACCTGCAATATGACTTGGGCCAAGGTCCTTGCCTGACTGCGTGGGCCTCGGAGGAATCCGTACTCATCACCGATGTCCGCAGCGACCCCCGCTGGCCGGAATGGACCGACTCCGTCAGCCCTTTGCCCATCCGATCGGTTGTCAGCGCGCCCCTCATGGCCAACGGTCACAGCATCGGGGCCATCAAAGTCTACGCATCCGAGACGGATGTGTTTGATGCGTCTTCCACCTCCCGCATGGAGCTCTTTGCGTCCCCGGCAGCCACGCTGCTCTCCCACATCCAGAGCGCCGAGACACCCCGACGGATTTCCGAGGGACTCCAGGCCGCACTACACAGCCGGGACGTAGTCAACCGAGCCTGCGGAATCCTTATGGAACGTCACAAAATTTCCCATGAGCGAGCCCTCCAGCAGCTGATACTGCAGTCCCGTGACAAGAACCAAAGCCTGCAGGAAGTCAGTGCGGAACTCGTCGCCGGGATACCGGCAAACGGGAACTAAGGCCGCAGGACATGGGCTTCGACAACAACGA
>NZ_JABMCX010000492.1 GCF_013179505.1 Paenarthrobacter sp. CM16
CGGCGCGCCATTTCCGGGCTTCACCGGGCGACGGCGGCACCTGCGGCCAAAGCGTCCCTGGGCCTGGAGCCGGACCGCCCCGCGTTGATCGTCACCGGCGGGTCCTCAGGAGCCCTCAGCATCAACCGTTCCATCGCAGCGGCTTTGCCGGCGTTGGCTGCCGCCGGTATCCAAACCCTGCACATCACCGGTAACGGCAAGGCAGTCCTGAACGATGACGGCGGCCTGCTCGCTGCCGAGGGGTATCGCCAGGTTGAATATGTGGACGGGATGGAAAACGTCTACGCAGCGGCGGATGTCCTTCTTGCCCGCGCCGGGGCCGGAACTGTCAGCGAAGTGGCCGCCGTCGGAGTCCCCGCTGTGTTCGTGCCGCTGCCCATCGGCAACGGGGAACAAGCACTGAATGCTGCTCCGTTGGTCAATGCAGGCGGAGCACTTCTGGTGGAGGACAAAGACCTCAGCCCTGAATGGCTTGAAAAAGAGCTCATTCCGTTAATTTCGGACCGTACCCGACTCGCCGATATGGCCCGCAAATCCGAAGCACTTGGTATAAGAAACGCCGATCAGCGCATGGCTGATCTTGTCCTGGAAGCGGTATCCGCATGACCACCAGCATCGCACCCCTCGAGTCCCTGGGCCGCGTCCATTTCATTGGCATCGGCGGCGTGGGAATGTCCGCCGTGGCCCGGATCATGGTGGCCCGCGGCGTCCCCGTCAGCGGTACTGATGCCAAGGACCTGCCGGTCATGCACGATCTCTCCGCTGCCGGGGCACGCATCGCGGTGGGATACCACCAAGGGAACCTGGCCGACGCCCAGACGATCGTTGCCGGTTCGGCCATCCGCGCCGACAATCCGGAGCTTGCCGCGGCGAGGGCTTCCGGCTTGCCTGTACTGCATCGGTCCGAAGCGCTTGCCGCCACCATGGCCGGTCACCGTGTAGTGACAGTGGCCGGCACCCACGGCAAGTCCACCACTACCTCCATGATTGCCATCCTGCTCAAGGAAGCCGGTGTCGATCCCTCGTTTGCGATCGGGGCCAACGTCCCGGCGCTGGGCGTGAACGCAGCCCACGGGGACTCGGATATTTTTGTTGCCGAGGCGGATGAATCGGACGGTTCCTTCCTCAACTACCGGCCGCTGATCGCCGTCGTGACCAATGTCGAAGCCGACCACCTGGACCACTACGGAACCCCGGAAGCGGTGTTCGCGTCTTTTGACGACTTTGCAGCGCTCCTTCCCGCCGACGGCGTTCTCCTGGCCTGCGCCGATGATGCCGGCGCCCGCGCCCTGGCCGGGCGCACTGCATCCCGGGGAACCACGCGCGTCCTGACCTACGGGACCTCCGACGACGCCGACATCCGGCTTTTCGACGACGGCCCGGGCGAGGTTTCGGTGGGTATCGGAGACCACCTCCACAGGGTCGAATTGCAGGTTCCCGGACGTCACAACGCCCTGAATGCGGCAGCAGCGTTCGCGGTCGCCGTCGAACTTGGGGTGGAGCCGGCAGCCGCAGCTGCAGCCTTGGGTCATTTCACCGGAGCTTCACGACGCTTTGAACTCAAAGGACAGGGCAGGGGAGTGCGGGTTTACGACGATTACGCCCACCACCCCACGGAGGTGCGGGCCGCCCTGTCGGCAGCCCGTTCCGTAGCAGGCGGCAACAAGGTCCATGTCCTGTTCCAGCCCCACCTGTTTTCGCGTACGCGTGAATTTGCCAAGGAATTTGCTGAGGCATTGGACGCGGCGGACACTGCCTTGATCCTGGATATCTACCCAGCACGTGAAGACCCCATTCCCGGAGTCACCAGTGCGCTGATTGCTGATCAGCTGACCACGGGCCGGATGGTCCCTGCCGGCGAAGCCGTGGACGCGTTGGCCGCGGTAGCCCAGGACGG
>NZ_JABMCX010000493.1 GCF_013179505.1 Paenarthrobacter sp. CM16
GGGCCACTTTGCGGGTGCAGGGCTGGCAGCCGATGGACGGGTAGCCCTGGCTCAGGAGGGGGTTGACGGGAAGGATGTTGTCCTCGGAGTACTCGATCAGCTGATCGAAGGACCAGTCCACCATCGGGTTCACCTTGACCAGGCCGAAGCCCTCGTCCCAGGTGACCACCGGGGTGTTGGTGCGGGTGGGTCCCTCGTCGCGGCGGACACCGGTGAACCAGACCTCATAGCCGGCCAGCGAGCGACGCAGGGGCTGCACCTTCCGCAGTGCACAGCACTGGGCGGGGTCGCGGGCGAACAGATCCTTGCCCAGGAGGCGGTCCTGCTGTTCCACGGTGCTTTCGGGAAGGACGTCCACCACGTTGACGCGGAGGTTCGCTGCGACTTCGTCGCGTGTCTCGTACGTTTCCTTGAAGTGGTAGCCGGTTTCCAGGAACAAGACGTCGACGCCGGGAAGCTGGTCCGCGACCAAGGCCGGCAGGACGGCGTCGGCCATGGAGCAGGCCACCGTCACTGTGGGCAGCTCGAAGTTGCGGGCCACCCAGGCGATGACGTCCCTGGCAGGCGCGTTCCAGCCCAGCTCAGCGGCGCCGGCCTCGGCCAAGGCCTTGAGTTCCTCGTGGGACCGGAGGGCAGCGGCAGGCGATGCCGCCCCCGCCCCTTCGCCGCGCGGCTGATCTCCGATCAGCCCAGCGCGCGGCTCCGACAGGCCCGATGCCACTCCCTGGGCGGCATCGCCTGCCACTCGCTGACTTGTGCTCATTGGAGATCTCCTTCATCTGCCGAGTGTGCCCACTCTGCGAAGGTCTGGCCCTCGGCGCCCACGGCGACGAATTTACGGACCACGCGCTCCACGTAATCGGGCAAGTCTTCCACCGTGACCTTGAGGCCGCGGACGGTACGACCCAGACCGGCTTCTTCGCGCTCGTTGTTGGCCAGTCCGCCACCGAGGTGGACCTGGAAACCCGGGGTGGGGTCGCCGTCGGGCGTTGGCAACATCATGCCCTTCAGGCCGATATCGGCCGTCTGGATGCGTGCGCAGGAGTTCGGGCAGCCGTTGATGTGGAGGGACAGTGCCGAGGGCAGTTGCTTGGTTTCCACGAGGTCGGCCAGTCGGCGTTCCAGCTCAGCGATGGCTGTTGCCGCCGTGACCTTGGTTTCGACGATGGCCAGCTTGCAGAACTCGATGCCCGTGCATGCGATGGTGCCGCGGCGGAACACGGACGGACGTGCCGAGACGCCCAAGGTGTCCAGTTCGGCGATCAGCGGCTCAACCTGCTCCTTGGCGACGTCCAGGATGACCAGCTTCTGGTGAGGAGTAGTGCGCAGGCGGTATGAACCGTGCTTCTCCAAGGTGTCCGCCAGCGTGACCAGCGCTTCGCCGGAGGTGCGGCCCACAGTCGGGGTCACGCCGATGAAGAACTTGCCGTCCTTCTGCTCGTGAACGCCGATGTGGTCACCGGGAGCCGTGGGCTTGGGAGCGGCGGGGCCGTCGGGAAGCTTGAAGCCGAGGTACTCATCCTCAAGGATCTGGCGGAACTTGGCCGGTCCCCAGTCGTTCATGAGGAACTTCAGGCGGGCCTTGGTGCGCATGCGGCGGTAGCCGTAATCGCGGAAGATGCTGGTCACGCCGAGCCATACTTCAGCGGCAACATCCGCAGAAACGAACACACCGAGGCGTTCGGCCAGGCGCGGGTTGGTGGAGAGGCCGCCACCAACCCAAAGGTCGTAGCCGGCGCCAAGTTCGGGGTGGACGACGCCAACCAAAGCGAAGTCGTTGATCTCGTGCACCACGTCCTGGGACGGGTGGCCCGTAATGGCGGTCTTGTATTTGCGCGGCAGGTTGGCCAGCTCGGGGTCACCGATGAACCGCTCGGCGAGCTCGTGG
>NZ_JABMCX010000494.1 GCF_013179505.1 Paenarthrobacter sp. CM16
CAAAAAACGTCGTAGACACAACAGGACCGGGCACGGCGGAGCTCTGCGACGTCGGGACCGGGCCCAACAGCCGGCCACGGAGCGAAGCGGAGTGGACGCCCAAAAGGAGTGCGAGCCCCGCGAGCATAGTGGCCCTAAGAGGCTAGGCTGGCCTCAATCTTTAGGATGGGATACCTGAACCGTGGAGCTACTCATTGGAAGCGTTGTTGCGGGAGTGGCCGTACTTATCGGTGTTCTCGTGATCGTAAAGCGCAAAGCGCTCAGCAAATTGATGGAGGGCTCTCAGCAAGCAAGGTTTGGTAAGACGGGCACTAAGTTGATGGGTCGGCCAGAGCCTGGGTACATGGTCGTTGTCGGGCTAGGTGCCGTCCTCATTGGAGTGGCGATAGCGATTGTGTTGTTATCCCGCTGACTTCGCAGGAAGGTTCATGCGGAGTCCGAAGGGCAGCCCGGCCCGGTAGAGCGGACCACCGTGTGGCGGCCCGCCCTGGATCCGGTCTAGCTTCCGTCTTCCTTGGGGACTTTTGTGTTGGCGCGGTACGCCATGATTGAAGCTCCCAGTGCTGTGAGTGAGAGAACGAAGTTCACGATGGTCAGTGGTTCCATGAGGTTTCCTTATCGGTGAGTAGGACTTAGTCTGGGAAGGAGCCGGTGGCCGCAACCGAAGCGGTCACGACCACCGGGTTTCGTACCTACACCTACTTCCTTGCTTTACGCTTACGCTTCCGAGTTGCTGCTCGGGACCGTTTGCTTGTTAAGCGCGCGTTCCGCATGAAGAGTAGAGCGATGACAGCTGTTATCAAGCTCACGACCGAAGTCGCGAGCTTGATCGCTTCGTCGATGCTCATGTAGCCACCTCCTTCCTGCCCCGCTGTGCGAGGCCCCCACTGGTCCAGCCGGTCGAGGGTGGGCCGTCAACCCCGAAGAGTGACCGGGGAATCCCGCGAAATAAGGGAGCGCAGCGACCGCGTGGGATTATCCGGTTGCGTGGGTTGACGGGTCGGGCCCCCGGACGGCTACGATCAGTGGCCTTGTACGGAGAACAACCCAGCCACATGTAAGGCAAAAAGATGCTTTTGCAGTCGGCCGCGGAGCGGACGCCCGTTGTGGTCTTGGTCCTTTAGGCTGGGGCCATGGACAAGAAGAAAGCAGCGCTGATCTGGGCGATTTTGGGGACTGGCTTCCTTGTGTACGGCGTCTACTGCGCCCTGACCACCGGCGGCACTTGGTATCTCATCGCCTCCGCCGTAATCCTGATCGCTTCCGGCGCGGTCTGCCTCGGAAGCGCGGTTCAGATCATGCGACGCCCGGACCAGCAGCGCTACTAGATACAGCAACACTCAAAGGAGCAACATGCTTGGTTTCAAAGTGAACGTCCAGAGAGACGACAAGACGGCCGAGTTGGAGATCCAGGGCTTCCCGGATCAGGAGACGGCCGAGGGTTTCGCGAACGAAGTTCACGAGACCCTGCTGGTATGCAAGGACGAGAACGAAGAGATCACCGGATTCGAAGTTGGCCGCCCCGGCCCCATGGAACCCCGTGAGGGTGCTCCCGAAGCGGATATCGAAGACTTCATCGATCAGATCACCATGTCCGTCATGAGCCCTGAACCAGCGAACCTGGTGAAAGGCGAGTCCCCGGTGCGTTTCTCTGTTGAGCAACCGGTGACGTGGTAACTCAGCGCCACTCCTAAGAGTTGGCCGCACAGGTGGCCGGCATGAACAGAGTGAGATTCCATGAGCGAGTCCATCCCGAGGGCACTGCAACCACCGGTTGCTGTTGCCCTGGCGAAACTCGTCAAGGCTCTCCCCGGTCCTAACGCGCTCCCGGGCGCTTCCTACTACGAGCCCAAGTGGGACGGCTATATTC
>NZ_JABMCX010000495.1 GCF_013179505.1 Paenarthrobacter sp. CM16
TTCAACACCAAACGTGCGCATAGCCACCCCTCCCGCTGTTGGTTATTCAGAGACGGCAGTCATCCAACGTGGCGCGGAACCTCCATTTGGAAACCGCAACGGCAATGCAGTACCTGCGTCTGCAAGTAGACCTCCAGGAGGTTGGGGCTTTCCGGATCGTCCGTGGTCCGGGGCGCCTCAATCACCCGTTCGGTGGGGCGTCCCAACGTCATGGGATCGCCGCAATGGGTGCAGCTGAACCAGAGCCCTGCTGCTGAAGTGGAAAGAAATTCCCGTTGGATCTCAGGCACCAGGGCCTCCAAGCGGACAGCGTGGGCGTAGAACGTATCGCACTCACTGCAGGTATAGCTGACTTCTACTACCTCGGACTGATTCGGCTGGGCTTCAACCACCGTCTCAACAAAAATGTACGAATCAGTGCCGCAAACTGTGCACCAGGGCCGCGCTCCGGTCTCGCCAGTTGCGGGATCCGTCCCTCTGGATGGTTTCGGGACGGGCAGGGATCCAAGCGTCATTGCCATTCTCCTTTACTTCTCCAAGGAGCCCGCATGCGTGCACGGAGAGCCGACCGAAAGCGGCCACGGCTGAAAGGTGCAGTTCTTGGACCATCCGGGATGGCACCAGGTGACATAAGGCTCCAAGGGCTATCTGCTTAACCCACCTAAAATGTAGTTCACCAGTGGCGCGGCTCACAAGTCATGGCCTTGCCGCCGGGAGCCCCGCTTCTGTGGCTCAGGGCTCGAAATGGGCCACGGGCGCCTGCTTTGCCACGCTCGTGACCAGCGACTCTGCGACCTCGCGCAGCTTCTGGTTCCGGGTGCTGGAGGCCTTCTTCAGGATCTCGAAGGCTTCTTCCTGGGTGCAGCGGTTCTGCCCCATGATGATGCCGCAGGCCAGGTCAATGACGGTCCGGGACTGCATGGCCTCCTGGAGGTCGTCGGCATGTTGTTGCTTCACGCCGATCCTCACGGCCAGCCGCAATGAGCGTTCAGCCTGGCTCGCATACAGCTCGCAGTTCTGGATGGTGGCGTCGTCGAAGACACCGGATTGGGGAGCGAAGAAGTTCAGGGCGGCGGTGGCCCCTTCGTCCAACTCCAAGGGGACGCACAGAGCGGCCAGATGTCCGCGCTCAGCGATCACCGTGCAGTACTCCTTCCACCGCTCCTCCGTGGAGGTGTCGGGAACGTGCACGGTGGCGTGGCTTCGCATCGCTTCCAGGCAGGGCCCGTCCCCGTACGCCTGCTGAACTTCATCGATCAGCTTGGCTTCGGGGGTGCTTCCGGCCACCGTTGCGGTGCGGCGGCGGCGGCTAACGGTGATCCCACAATGGACAGGCATCCCGACAGCTTTGGATACGGCTGCCGCCGAGTACACGGCGAGATCACCCAGGAATCCACCAACGTCTTCGCTGTCAATAACAAGGTCCTGCAGCTGCTCAGGCACCGAAACTTCGTCTGGCGCTGATGCAGCATCAGGCAGCGCTAATTCAACGTTCATTTCGTCCATGCCTTAGTTTACGGTCGTCCGGGTTCAGGTTGTCACCCCTTTTAGGGTGCCTACAAAATCCTTGCATATGCGGTGCACCTATGTGCACAATCTAGCTAACAGTCCCCATCACAGGACCCAGGCTTTCCAGCTCATGCAGACGGGCGTCCCGCATTTCTTCGATGCAGAGGTACAGACCCATGCCGGCCCAGCCAGCCTCCAGAGTTCCGGATGAAGCCCACCAACCGCCTGACGAGCCCTTGTGGTGCCAACACTGCAATACGGACAAGCACCTGCTGGTGAATTCCATCCAATCGCACTACCCACCCGCGCCAAACATGGTTGAAGTCACCTACGAGT
>NZ_JABMCX010000496.1 GCF_013179505.1 Paenarthrobacter sp. CM16
GGCGACGTCGTCGCGTTCCTCGCCGGCGACCAAGCCAGTTTCGTGACCGGCGCGGATTGGGCCGTCGACGGCGGTTACTCCGCTTTGGGACCGGAACGCGCCGAAGAAACCATCCCCCTGCTTGCCGCCAACTAGCGAGCGGCCCCACCTCCACCCGCAAACAGACCAAGAGAAAAGGGCAACACCATGACGCAACGCCACATCACCATCGTCGGAGCCGGCCAGTCAGGGCTTCAGCTCGGAATCGGCCTCCTCGACGCCGGCTTCCAGGTCACCACCATCTCCAACCGCACACCTGAGCAAATCCATGACGGCAAAGTAGCCTCCAGCCAATGTATTTTCCACAACGCCCTGGAGCACGAGCGTGCCCTCGGCTTGGATTTCTGGCCGGACGCTCCCACTGTGGATGGCATCTCCTTCACCATTCCCCACCCCGAACTGCCGGGCGAAAAGGCCATCAGCTGGGCTTCCCGCCTGGACCACCACGCCAAATCCATCGACCAGCGCGTGAAGTTCCCCAAATTCATGGAGGAGTTCACGGCGCGTGGCGGGGAACTGGTCTTCGAGGATGCCGGCGTGGCTGAGCTGGAAAAGTACACGCAGAACTCGGATCTGGTGATTGTGGCGGCCGGCAAGGGCGAAATTGCGCAGCTCTTCACCCGCGACGCCGAACGCAGCACTTACGACGCCCCACAACGGGCCCTGGCATTGACCTACGTCAAGGGCCTGAAACCCCGCGATGAGTACTCGGCGGTCTCGTTCAACCTCATCCCCGGCGTGGGCGAGTACTTCGTCTTCCCGGCACTGACCACCACCGGCCCTTGCGAAATCATGGTCTTCGAAGGGGTCCCAGGCGGCCCCATGGACACCTGGAAGGGCCTCTCCCCCGAGGAACACCTGCAGAATTCCAAGGACATCCTCAACACCTTCCTGCCTTGGGAAGCCGAGCGGGCCACGGACGTGGAACTGACCGACCCCAACGGCGTTTTGCAGGGCCGCTTTGCCCCTACCGTCCGCCACCCCATTGCTACGCTGCCCAGCGGACGGCAGGTACTGGGCCTGGCCGACGTCGTGGTGTTGAACGATCCCATCACCGGGCAGGGCTCCAACAACGCGAGCAAGTGCGCGGCGTCTTACCTGGACAGCATCGTCCAGCACGGAAGCGGGCCATTCGATGCAGGTTTCATGCAGGCCACGTTCGAGCGCTATTGGGATTACGCCCAGCACGTTGCACACTGGACAAATGCCCTCCTGGCCCCGCCGCCACCCCACGTCCTTGAACTCCTGGGCGCCGCGAACAGTGAGCCGGACATCGCCCACCGCTTTGCCAACGGCTTCAACCACCCGCCGGAATTCCAGGAGTGGTTCATGTACCCGGACAAAGCTGCCGACTACCTGGCCGGCCTCTCGGCTGCCAAGGTTTCCTAGCACGCCCCTGCTAAAAAGGACTCAACCATGCGAAAAATAGCAATCGTGGGGGCCGGGGAATCCGGCGCGCAACTGGCCCTGGGCCTGCAGCGGGACGGCTACTCCGTGACTCTCCTGTCCGACCGTTCGGCGGCCCAGATCCGCACCGGCAAAGTCATGTCCAGCCAGTGCATGTTCTCCACAGCCCTGGATGCCGAAGCCCAGATGGGAACAGCACTTACCGGGTTCTATGAGTCCGGCTCCGTCCCGGGCATCACCGCCATCCGGCTGCGGGTGGATGGGGACGAGCCCATCGAATGGGAAGCCCCTTTGGACGGCCCCGCCCGCTCCATCGATCAACGGATCAAGAGCGCCCTCTGGATCGAGACGTTCGTAGCCGCTGGCGGTGA
>NZ_JABMCX010000497.1 GCF_013179505.1 Paenarthrobacter sp. CM16
TATTTACCCGAACGATATTGGGGTGGACCTGGAGGATGTGACGTCCTTCGGTAAATACCTCGGAGGCTCTCCCTCCAATGTGGCCGTAGCGGCTGCACGTCATGGTCGCCGCACCGGGATCATCACCCGTACCGGAGATGACGCATTCGGTCATTACCTTCACCGGGAACTGCATAAGTTCAACGTTGACGACTCCTTTGTCTCTCCGGTCAAGGAGTACCCCACAGCCGTGACCTTCTGCGCGATCAAGCCGCCGGAAGACTTCCCCCTATATTTCTATGGCCGTTTCCCTACTGCCCCGGACCTGCAGATCACCTCTTCAGAACTGGACCTTGCAGCCATCCGGGAAGCGGGGATCTTTTGGTCCACTGTCACCGGGCTATGTCAGGAGCCCAGCCGCAGTGCGCACATTGCGGCTCACGAGGCCCGCCCGCGCACCGGGCTAAAGGACGGACAGTTCACCATCCTCGACCTCGACTACCGTCCCATGTTTTGGGCCTCTGAAGAGGAAGCCCGGGCACAAGTTGCCAGAATTCTCCCTCATGTCACCGTTGCGATCGGCAACGATAAGGAATGCGCTGTTGCAGTGGGGGAGGGAACACCTGACGAGCAGGCCGACCGCCTCCTGGATGCCGGCGTCGAAATCGCTGTTGTGAAACTCGGACCTGAGGGTGTTATGGCCAAGACCCGCACGGAACGAGTGGTTTCCGCTCCAGTCCCAGTGGAAACCGTCAACGGACTAGGTGCGGGCGACTCGTTCGGTGGCGCGTTCTGCCATGGATTGTTGTCCGGCTGGCCGCTATCGGAGGTCCTTGATTACGCCAACGCCTCTGGTGCAATTGTCGCATCGCGCCTTTCCTGCGCCGATGCCATGCCGACGCCGGAAGAGGTCACTTCGCTGCTGGCCGAACGTGGCCGGCCTGTGCCCGGTACAGCTCTTACCGCGTCCATTCCTGCGGAAGGAGCGGTGCGATGAGCCTCAATGATGACCCTCGCCGCTATGAACACCTCAGCCGTGTCCGGTTGGAGGATCCTGAAGCTGTGGCCCGCGCAGCTGCCACCAGGCGCAAGCACCCCGGCCTGAAGCACGGGAAGCAGAATTTCATCGTTGCCGCGGACCACCCGGCCCGCGGTGCGCTCTCAGTTGGCTCCCAGCCGATGGCTATGGCTGATCGCCGTGACCTGCTGGATCGGCTCCAGATCGCTCTGGCCAACCCCGCGGTGGATGGGATCCTGGCCTCTCCTGACATCATGGATGACCTCCTGCTGCTTGGTGCCCTGGATGGCAAGCTCGTCTTCGGTTCCATGAATCGAGGAGGTCTCGCTGGCCTTGTAAATGAGTTCGATGACCGCTTTACAGGGCACACGGCAGCCGCCTTGGAAGCGTTGGGCGCCGATGGCGGCAAAATGCTGACGCGCATCTGTCTGGGCGACCCGGACACCGTGGCCACCCTCGAGGCCACGGCGAAAGCCATTGACTCGCTGGCTGAGCGCAAACTCATAGCGATGGTGGAGCCGTTCCTTTCGGTACGTGATTCTCATGGCAAGGTCCGCAACGACCTCCGTGCAGACGCTGTCATCAAGTCGGTCGGCATTGCCGAAGGTCTAGGTTCGACCAGCGCGTACACCTGGATGAAGCTGCCAGTGGTGGATGAGATGGAACGTGTCATGGCGTCCACTACGTTGCCCACCGTCTTGTTGGGTGGAGACCCTGCGGGTACCCAGGATGAAATTTTCGCCAGTTGGCAGGCTGCCCTCACACTGCCCGGCGTTCAGGGCC
>NZ_JABMCX010000498.1 GCF_013179505.1 Paenarthrobacter sp. CM16
CCCAGCCTGTGGATGAAGTGGCTCACAGGCCGTATTCCAGAACAACAACGGTGTAATTATCCACAGGCAACTTCCCAGCTATCTTCTAGCGATTCCATCCCCTAGAGTGGCTCAGTAGCCCAATGTCCACCCGCTGTGTATAACTCTGTGGATTATCGCCCAGAACAGAGCGGCCGGAGAGACTTCGGCTGCCAGCAACGCCGGCAAGCAAGTATTTAGGAACTGATTGATGACAGTAGACGAAGCCAACCACGCCAACACTGTCGGAAGTTCCTGGCGCAGGGTGCTGAGCCTGATGGAACAAGACGACCGGGTATCACCCCGACAGCGCGGTTTCGTCATCCTGGCCCAGGCACAGGGCCTCATCGGTTCCACACTCCTTGTGGCCGTTCCCAACGAGCTCACCCGCGAAGTCCTGCAGACCCAGGTCAAGGATGCTCTCGATGACGCACTTCGCAGCGTCTTCTCGGACGACATCCGCTGCGCGATCGACGTGGACACCGATCTGGTGCCCGTCCATGCAGAGCCGGAGCCCGTCGTCGAGCTTTCCGCTGTCTCCGATTTCGCGGAGCCGAAGCCGCAGCCCACTCCGCCCAGCACCTCCCATGAGTTTGGCCGCCTCAACCCGAAGTACATCTTCGATACCTTCGTGATCGGTTCCTCGAACCGCTTTGCGCACGCGGCCGCCGTCGCCGTTGCCGAAGCGCCGGCCAAGGCGTACAACCCGCTGTTCATTTACGGCGACTCGGGGTTGGGCAAGACCCACCTGCTGCACGCAATCGGGCACTATGCCCGCAGGCTCTACAGCGGCATCCGCGTCCGTTACGTGAATTCCGAGGAGTTCACCAACGACTTCATCAACTCCATCCGCGATGACGAAGGAACCAGCTTCAAGACCACGTACCGGAACGTGGACGTGCTGCTGATCGATGACATCCAGTTCCTGGCGGGCAAGGACCGGACGCAGGAGGAGTTCTTCCACACGTTCAACGCCCTGCACAACGCCAACAAGCAGGTTGTCATTACCTCGGACCAGCCGCCCAAGATGCTCGCCGGCTTCGAGGACCGCATGACATCCCGTTTCGAATGGGGCCTGCTGACGGACATCCAGCCTCCCGAGCTTGAGACCCGCATCGCGATCCTCCGCAAAAAGGGCCTCAGCGAAGGCCTGTCCGCACCGGATGACGCCTTGGAGTACATCGCATCCAAGATCTCCAGCAACATCCGCGAACTTGAAGGTGCCCTCATTCGGGTCACGGCCTTCGCCAGCCTCAACCGCCAGCCGGTGGATGTTGCCCTGGCCGAAATGGTGCTCAAGGACCTGATCACTGATGACGGCGCGCAGGAGATCACCGCAAAGCAGATTCTGGACCAGACAGCGGACTACTTCAAGCTCAGCATGGAAGAACTCTGCAGCAAGTCCCGCACCCGCACGTTGGTGACCGCCCGGCAAATCGCGATGTACCTGTGCCGCGAGCTGACTGACATGTCCCTGCCGAAGATCGGCCAGGAACTTGGTGGACGCGATCACACCACCGTCATCCACGCTGACCGCAAGATCCGCGAGCTGATGGCTGAGCGTCGTGTGATTTACAACCAGGTCACTGAGCTCACCAACCGCATCAAACAGCAGCAGCGCGACTCCTGACATCCACAAAGCAGGCGCCACTACATACCTTATTAACAGGTGCATGTGGATAAGCCTGTGGATACTTAAGGGGACAAGCGTGGTTAATG
>NZ_JABMCX010000499.1 GCF_013179505.1 Paenarthrobacter sp. CM16
TCTACCCAGCACGTGAAGACCCCATTCCCGGAGTCACCAGTGCGCTGATTGCTGATCAGCTGACCACGGGCCGGATGGTCCCTGCCGGCGAAGCCGTGGACGCGTTGGCCGCGGTAGCCCAGGACGGTGATGTCATCCTGACGGTGGGAGCCGGTGACGTTACAGCCTACGGGCCAGTGATCGTGGAGGCACTGGGTGGCTAGCACCCGCAAGCCGACGTACAGGCCGGGAACTGAGTCCCGGCCCGTTGCCCAGCGTCCGGTTGCTGCACGGCCGGGCAAGAAGGACGGATCGGAGGGCGTCATCAGCGCCCAACGCTCCCTTGAGCCGGAGCAGGGTTCCGGTGCTGCGGCCCGGCAGGAGGCTGCCGGCAGGCCCGGCGCTGCCGCAGCATCGCCGGATAACGTCATTGTCTTTCCGGAGCCGAAACGACGGCGCCAGCGAAGACTGGTGCTGTGGACACTTTCCATCGTGGCCGCCGTGGTGGCGGCCCTGATTGCCGTGGCGGTTTTCTCGCCGGCGTTGGCCGTCAGGACCATTACCGTGGACGGCACCACGCTGTTGACTCCGGAAGCCGTGCAGAAAGCCCTCTCCAGCCTCGAAGGCAAACCGCTGCCGCAGGTCAGCGAACAGGAGATCAATGAGCTCCTGAAGCCGCTTGTACAGGTCCGCTCCGCCACCATGGAGGCGCGGCCGCCGTCGGAGTTGTTGGTCCATGTCAACGAACGCGTCCCGGTGGCGTTGCTGAAACAAGGCGATTCGTACGTGATGGTTGATGTGGACGGAGTGCAGCTTGGGGCCACCAAGGACCAGTCGGCCGTGGCCCTGCCCCTGATCGATGCCGGTGCAGGGGCCACCGACACGGAATTGTTCAAGGCCATTGCGGCCGTCCTGGACACCCTGCCTGCCGATGTCCGGGCCAAAATGTCTACGGCGTCGGCGGCCTCCGCTGACGCTGTTGAGCTGAAACTGGTCGACGGAAAGACGGTAGTGTGGGGCAATGCCGAGGACAGGGAATTGAAGGCCAAGGCACTTGAAGCGCTGCTCAAGATGCCCGCGGACCCGAAGGTTCCCGTGCGCGTTTACGACGTCAGCGTGCCGCGGCATCCATTCACCAAATAAGCAGCGTTGAGAACGTAACCTACGGTCGTCGGTGGCCTAATTTCGCGACAATCACACGACACGCGCAAGCGGAGATTGCATGTGCGAACCATAGGAAATACCGTCACAGTAGAGTTACTTGACATAACTATAACCTTCAACTAGAGGGTTAAGGTCCAAGAATTCAAGTTGGACTCGATCAGTTTCGCTATAGGACACAAGCAAGGGGCACGAAACGTGGCAGCACCGCAGAATTACTTGGCCGTCATCAAGGTCGTCGGCATCGGCGGCGGTGGCGTGAACGCAGTCAACCGCATGATCGAGGTGGGCCTTCGGGGAGTCGAGTTCATCGCCATCAATACTGACGCGCAGGCGCTGCTCATGAGCGACGCCGACGTCAAGCTTGACGTCGGACGTGAACTCACGCGTGGCCTCGGAGCCGGCGCGAATCCCGAGGTCGGCAAGCAAGCCGCCGAGGACCACGCCGACGAGATCGAAGAAGTTCTCCGCGGTGCTGACATGGTCTTCGTTACCGCAGGCGAAGGCGGTGGCACCGGAACAGGTGGCGCCCCCGTGGTGGCACGCATCGCCCGGTCGCTGGGCGCGCTGACCATCGGTGTGGTAACCCGCCCGTT
>NZ_JABMCX010000005.1 GCF_013179505.1 Paenarthrobacter sp. CM16
GGTGGTTGGAGGTGGGTCCGGGCACTACCCGGCGTTCGCCGGACTGGTCGGGCCAGGTCTGGCCACAGGTTCAGCCTGCGGAAACATGTTCGCTTCCCCGGCAGCCGGTCAGGTGTACCGCGTGGCCAAGGCCGCCAACGCCGGCGGGGGAGTCCTGCTCAGCTACGGCAACTACGCCGGTGATGTCCTGCACTTCGGTCAGGCGCAGCTCCGGCTCAATGCGGAGGGCATCGAAACCCGAACCGTCACAGTCACTGATGACATTGCCAGCGCGCCGATCGAGCACATCGAAAAGCGCCGGGGCATCGCGGGCGACCTCACGGTCTTCAAGATCGCCGGAGCCGCCGCCGAAGCGGGACTGGACCTTGACGACGTCGAGCGTTTGGCGATCAAGACCAACTACCGGACGCGGTCCCTGGGGGTGGCCTTTGACGGGTGCACGCTCCCGGGCGCCAAGGATCCGCTGTTCCACGTCCCTGCCGGGCAGATGTCGCTGGGACTGGGAATTCATGGCGAGCCGGGTATTTCCGAGCACCCCATGCCCACCGCCTCAGAACTGGCGGACCTCCTGGTCTCGAAGCTTCTCGATGACAAGCCGGAGGACGCGGGGAACCGTGTAGTAGCAATTGTCAACGGTCTTGGCACCGTGAAGTACGACGAACTCTTCCTCCTGTTCGGCAAGGTCGAGAAGCTGCTGACAGCTGCGGGCCTCACCGTTGTGGAGCCCGAATGCGGCGAGCTGGTGACCAGCCTGGACATGTCCGGACTCTCACTGACGCTGCTCTGGCTGGACGAGGAACTTGAGCAGTACTGGGCCGCGCCGGCTGACACTCCCGCATTCCGCAAGGGCAGCATGGCACCCCGTGCAGCTCGCGCTGAGACAGCAATCGACGACGCCGAAACCGCCGACGTCGAACAGCCAACCCCCGCAGCGGCTGAACTCGGGCGGCAGGCCGTGGCCATCCTCGCCCAGGTGCGCGACGTCGTGATCGAACACGAAGAGGAACTCGGGAAGCTGGACGCGATCGCCGGCGACGGGGACCACGGCATTGGTATGCGGCGCGGTGTCGATGCAGCAGCTGCCGCCGGCGAAACAGCCTCCGGTGCCTCCGCCGCGCGGGTCCTGACTGCAGCCGGGGAAGCGTGGAGCGAACGCGCCGGCGGGACATCCGGGGCTCTATGGGGTTCGGCGGTGATCGCTGCCGGGTTGTCGCTGGGCAACCGTGAAAGCTATACCTCAGAGGATGCGGCCGCCGCGGTCGAGGCCTTCGTCCGCGCCATCACCGAACTCGGCAAAGCCGATCCGGGGGACAAGACCATGGTGGATGCGCTCCTGCCGTTCCGGGACACCTTCCTCACGGAGCTCGACGGCGGAACTCCAGTCGACCGGGCCCTGGCCGTTGCCGCCGCGGCCGCCGAGTCCGCAGCAGCAAAGACAGCTGAACTGCGCCCGCTCAAGGGCCGGGCGCGTCCCCTCGCGGAAAAGAGCATCGGCCACCCTGATCCGGGGGCGGTCTCCTTCGGACTGATTACCTCGAGGATCTCGCAATTCATCGATTCACAACTGGCGCCCGCTTCCTCAGCGGCAGCGGCAGGAAATGGAGCACAAGCATGAGCAACAACCAAGGCTGGCGCATCGTCGTCGGCAACGACGAGGCCGGCGTCGAGTACAAGCAGGCACTCGTAGCGTTGCTGGAAGCAGACCCGCGCGTGGCATCGGTGACCGATGTCGGCGTCGGATTCAATGATTCCACGGCCTACCCGCACGTGGCCGTTGACGCCGCCCGCAAAGTGGCCGAGGGCGAAGCGGACAGGGCACTCTTGATCTGCGGCACCGGACTCGGGGTGGCCATCGCGGCC
This sequence comes from Paenarthrobacter sp. CM16, assembly GCF_013179505.1. Lineage (GTDB taxonomy): Bacteria > Actinomycetota > Actinomycetes > Actinomycetales > Micrococcaceae > Arthrobacter. Next base: position 1,861 of record NZ_JABMCX010000005.1, read on the forward strand.
AACAAGGTTCCCGGAATCCGCGCCGTCACAGCCCATGACAGCTACTCAGTGGAACGGTCAGTGTTGAGCAACAACGCCCAGGTCCTGACGCTCGGCCAGCGCGTTATCGGCTTGGAACTGGCCAAAAAGCTTGTAGGGGAGTGGCTGAACCACCGCTTCGACCACACCTCATCTTCCGCCGCCAAGGTGGACGCCATCTGCTCGTACGAGCCCGACTACACAAAGGCAGTCTGAACATGACCATTCCTGAAGCTCCTGCAGCATCTGAAAGCACGGTGCCCGCCGCGGCCCGGAAGATCGCCGTCGTCGGCTCCGGCTACATGGGCGGCGGCATCGCCCAGGTGCTGGCGCTGGGTGGTGCGCGGGTTGCACTCGCCGATGTCTCTGCCGAAATCGCGCAGAAGAACTTCGACCGCTTGCTGGTGGAATCGGACCAGTTCATCGCCGACGGACTCTTCCCTGAAGGCTCCACCGAGATCCTGAAGCAGAATCTGTGGGCCGCCAAGGACATCGAGGAAGCGGTGGCCGACGCTGACTTCATCGAAGAATGCGTGCCCGAGGTCTTGGAAATCAAGCACCAAACACTGGCCCGGATCAGCGCTGCGGCCCGCCCGGATGCCGTGATCGGTTCCAACACGTCCACCATTTCCATCGCTTCGCTCGCTGAAGCTGTCGCCCTTCCCGAGCGCTTCCTGGGGGTGCACTTCTCCAACCCGTCACCCTTCATCCCCGGCGTCGAGATCATCCCCCACGCTGAAACCTCTGCGGCAACGGTAGCGGCGTCGCGCGAGCTGGTGCACGCGGCCGGCAAGCAGACCGCCGTCGTCAAGGACGTCACCGGTTTTGTCCTGAACCGCTTGCAGTACGCGCTGTTCCACGAGGCAGCGCAGTTGGTGGAGCAAGGGATCGCAACAGCGGACGACGTCGACACCCTGGTGCGTACGACGTTCGGCTTCCGCTTGCCCTTCTTCGGTCCGTTCGCGATTGCGGACATGGCCGGTTTGGATGTCTACAACTTCTGCTACAAGTCCCTGCAGACCGGGTTCCCGGAACGCTTCGCGACGCCGAAGATCCTCTCCGACCTGGTCGAAGCAGGCAAACTCGGCACCAAGACCGGCGCGGGCTTCCTCAACGTGCCTGCTGAGCGGACCCCGGAACTTATCGCCTACCGCAACAAGGCCTACGTCGCTATGCAGAAGCTCATTGAAGAGCTCGGCCCGGCCCCCATCAACTAATTCCCTTCAGGAGAAGAACCTATGACTTTCCCCGCAGAACGCACAGCAATTGTCACCGGCGCCGTTTCCGAACGAGGCATCGGCCGGGCCACCGTCAACTACCTTGCCGCGCAGGGTTGGAACATCGGCATCATCGATCTGGATGACGCCGCCTGCAAGATTGCCGCGAAGGAAATCGCCGCAGAGTATGGCGTGCAGGCTCACGGTGTTGGCGCAAATGTTGCCAGTGAGGCCGAGGTCCGTGCAGCCATCGACGAACTCGAGGCCGAGTTGCCGCAGATCGTCGCACTGGCCAATGTTGCCGGCGTCAGCTCGCCCGTTGGCTACCTTGAGCTGGAACCCGCCGAATGGGACCGTGTCCTGAACATCAACCTCAATGGCGTCCACTACGCCACCCGCCGCGTGGCAGAGTCCATGGTCAAGAACCGGATCGGCCGCATCGTGAACATCTCCTCCGTCTCTGCCCAGCGCGGTGGCGGAACGTTCTCCAAAACCCCCTACTCCGTGGCCAAGGCAGGGGTGATCGGACTGACCCGGGCAACGGCCCGTGAACTGGGAGAGTACGACATCACCGTCAACGCCATTTCTCCCGGCCCCATCGACACCGACATCATGGGCGGAACCCTGAGCCAGGAACGCAAGGATGAGCTCACCAAGGACCTTGTGGTGAACCGCGTGGGCTCCACCCGGGACATCGCCGCCGCCATCGCCTTCCTCATCAGCGAAGACTCCGGGTACATCTCCGGGCAGACGCTGAATGTGGACGGCGGACTGTACATGCACTAGGCGCATCTCCATGAAGACCTGGACACGAGAACGCAAGATCTACCTGGCCGTGGGCGTCCTCGCCTGCGCAGTGGGCATGGTGCTCATTTTCTTCCCGCGCTGACCCGCGGCTGTCCGCGGCTGAATGTGCCGCATTACCTCATCTTCCTGTCACTCAAAGAGGAGTTTCAATGTCTGTTGCCACCAATTCCACCAAGGAGTTGCTGGATACGCCGGTCCTCAAATCGGCCATTTCCAAGGCGTCCCGGCGACTCATGCCAATGCTCGTCATCTTGTACGTGGTGGCTTTCCTTGACCGCACCAACGTGGGCTTCGCCGAAGCAGCGCTGGAAGTGGACAGGGGCATCACCGCCGGTGCTTACGCCTTGGGCGCCGGTATCTTCTTCATTGGCTACGCCTTGTTCGAGATTCCCAGCAACCTGCTGCTCACCAAGTTCGGTGCCAAGGTGTGGCTGGCCCGCATCGCCATTACGTGGGGCATCGTCTCGGCGTGCTTCGCGTTCGTCCAGGGCGAGACCTCCTTCATCATCCTGCGGTTCCTGCTCGGTGTGACGGAGGCCGGACTGTTCCCGGGCGTCATCATGTTCCTGGCAGCCTGGTTCCCCAATAAAGTCCGCGTGAAGATGTTCGCCATTTTCTACCTGGCACAGCCGTTCTCCCAGATGATGGGTGCACCCCTGTCCGGCTGGCTGATCAACATCGGTGACCAGGTTCCGGGTGTTGCAGGCTGGCAGGTCATGTTCTTCGTTGAGGGCATGCTGGCCGTCCTGGCAGGTATCGCCGCGTACTTCTTCCTCATCAACAGCCCCCAGGATGCCAAGTTCCTGACCAAGGAAGAGAAACGGGCGTTGTCCGATGTCATGGCCTTGGAGGACACCGTGAAGGAAGAAACGGGTCCCCGCGGCGTCCTGGCCTCCATGCGCAATGGCCGGGTCTGGTACTTCACCGTCATCTACTTCTGCCTGCAGGTAGCGGTGTACGGCGTCACGTTCTACCTGCCGCAACAGGTGGCGCAGCTGACCGGCCAAAAGGTGGGTATCGCCGTCGGCCTCCTCGCGGCCATCCCGTGGTTCGTCGGCATCTTCGCCTGCTACTTCATCGGCAAGGCGGCCAACACCGTGGCGCGGCGCCGCCGCTGGGGCACAGCGCTGTTCATCTCCACGGGCTTGTGCATCTTCGGCTCTGCCTGGGCAGGGGCAAACCAGCTGCCGGCACTTGGCATCATCTTCATCACCCTGGCGGTGTGCAGCTTCCTGTCCACCGGTCCTATCTGTTGGTCATATCCCACCGCGTTCCTCACCGGAACAGCAGCGGCTGCCGGCATCGGACTGATCAACTCCCTCGGGAACCTGGGCGGGTTCGTGGCGCCGATCCTGCGCACCACGGTCAACCAGGTCACGGCCTCGGACACCGGCACCATGGGTGTCTACGCCTTGGGCGTGCTGCCTTTCGTCGCCGCTCTGCTGATGTTCGGCACCAAGCGCTTCAGCAACAAGGCCGACGAGCTGCTGGGAAAGTAGACCGGTGAATCGTTCTGTTCCCTACAACGCGGACACTGTGTTGGTTGGCGTCAGCACCAAGATGTACATGGGCTACGCGCACAGCCTGGAGTGGTTGGAGCAGTTGGTGGCAGAAGTGGACGCCCGTCCGGCCCTTGCGGCCGGGCGGGTGGTCCCGTTTGTCATTCCTTCCTTCCCGGTATTGCCGGCGGCGGCGCGGATGGTGGAGGGCACCCCGTTGGTGCTGGGCGGGCAGAACTGCGGTTGGTCTGACGGGCCGTGGACGGGCGAAGTATCACCGTCCATGCTCGCTGAATTGGGAGTGGGACTCGTAGAGATCGGTCACGCTGAGCGGCGGCGCCACTTCGCCGAGGATGAGGCAATGATTGCGCTCAAGGTCAGTGCCGCCGTCGACGTCGGTCTGACGCCGCTGCTGTGCGTGGGGGAGAGCGAAATCCTGGAACCGGAAGCCGCAGCGGAAACGGTATTCGGACAGGTGAAAGCAGCTGTCTCGGGCGACTGGTCCGTTGCATCGCAGCTGGTCATTGCCTACGAGCCCGTGTGGGCCATCGGTGCCCCGGAACCTGCCTCGGCCTCCTACGTTTCGCTGGTGGTGCGCGCGCTCCGGGCCTCCCTGGACCGCCACGGGCTCTCCGGGATGCGCATCATTTACGGCGGTTCAGCGAAGCCGGGCTTGTTGCCGCAACTGGACGGGGTTTCAGGACTCTTCCTTGGCCGCTTTGCTCATGACGCAGCCAACTTCGGCAGGGTCTTGGACGAAGCCTTGAGTTTTTGTACAGCAGATGCCCCTAAGACGCCCTCTAAAGGGCATTAGGTGTACAAAAACTCCGCTGGCAGAGGGCCACGAAGCCTCCCAGGTTCTCGAGGCCCTCGGGATGTGTCGGCAGGTAGTTGGTCAGCTCCGGCGAACGCACGACGACGGCACGCCACTGACCGCGCGAGACCGCCACATTGATCCTGTTTCGGGACAGCAGGAACTCCATGCCGCGGGGGACTTCTCCTGCGGCCGAGGCAGCCATGGAAACGATGACGACCGGCGCTTCCTGGCCCTGGAACTTGTCCACGGTACCTACCCGCACGTTCCCGAGGCCGGCGGACCGCAGTTCATGTTTGATGAGCTGGACCTGGGCGTTGTACGCCGCGACCACCAGGATGTCAGTCTCTTCGAGGGGACGGCGTTCCGGAGAGTCCGAAGGGTCCAGCCAGTTCAGGCCCAGGTGGGCCTGAACTTGCCGGCCTACTTCAACAGCTTCTTCAGGTGAGGCAGTGGAGTTGGCCGTGTGCGGGACGTAGATGCAAGAGATCCCGGGGCTTGCCCCTTCCAGTTCACGCAGGGCAGCAGCCGGGGCGGCCGCCAACCTGTTGTCATAGGAGAGTTCGGAAACTGCGCCGCACAGCTCCGGGTGCATCCGCCAGGACATTGCCAGGAAGTAACCCAGGTGGGACGGCAACGTGTTGTAGCCATCGGACAACCAACCCAGCGCCGATTCGTCAACGGGCTCGGGGTGCTTGCCCTGGGTGACCTGCGGAAGCTGTTGGGGGTCACCGAGCAGCAGGAGCCTCCGGGCAGCCCGGCTGACAGCCATGGTGTTGGCCAACGAGAACTGTCCCGCTTCGTCGATGACCAGGAGATCGAGCGATCCGGCGGGGACTTCCTTGCCCACCATGGTCCACGCGGTGCCGCCGATCAGGGCGCCACCCGGTTTGGCCAAGAGTTCCTCCACGTCGCCTTTGGCACAGTTGGTCCACGGAACAGGATCGTTGTGTTTGACGTCCTTGGCTACCAGATGGGGATCGACGCCCGCTTTTTCCACGGCAGCGCAGAGCATGTTCTCCACTACCGCGTGGGACTGGGCCACGACTCCCACCTTCCACCCCTCGGCCACCAGCCTGGCCAGTACGTGGGCGCCCACATAAGTCTTGCCGCTGCCTGGCGGACCCTGAACGGCAAGGTAAGAGCGGTCCAGGTCCTTGACTGCGGCAGTGATGGCCTCGATGTAGCCATCCGGCCCGGAAGGAACTGCCGGAAGGCCCGCCAGGGTGCCCAGTCGGGGCGGAATCCGGCGGACAAGGTCCAGGGCAGGATCTTTGGGCCAGGAAGGCAGCGCAGCACGGAGCTTCGTGGCCAACGCAGCCAAGGCAGCCCTTTGCCCGGTGGTCTGAATCGGGCTGTCAGGGGTCAGGGCCATAGGAGTTTGGCTGAATTCCGTTGAGTCATTGCGCAGCTTCTCCACGATGGTGACTGACTCGAAGTCGCCGTCTTCGCCTACCTCGATCACCTCGGTTCCGCCCCACCCTGCACGGCCGAGGACCGAGGACTCCTTGGAAGCCAGGGCGTCCGGAAGCGGGGACTGGTACATCCGGAAATACTTCTTGCCCGGGTCCAATCCCGCACCGTCACCGGAGCGGCCCAGCAGTTTCACTTTCCGTGCGGGGTTGCTGCGAGGCGTGGGTTTGGCCCAGTCCTGCAGCAACTCGGCGTGATCCACGACGAACAGATCACGCGACTCTTCCCACTGTGACGTTGGCTTTTCCAGGTGGTCGAAGTGCCCCCACCAATGCTGTTTGTCCTCGCGACGGTGATACCCCACTCCTGCGGCGACGATGCCGATGGCCCGGGAATCGGATGAGGACTGTTCCTCTTCGGGCAGCCCGGCTACGTAATCGAACAGAGCCTTCTCCTCGGGCGGTGCCTCGTACTTTTCAGGCTCGGTGTCCGGGCGGACGTCGTCCTCCACAGGGCCGCCGGGAACAATGGAACGCTCGGCAGCCCGGGCCAGCAACCAGTTGCGCAGCTCCAGGGTGGACAGGCAGTCGTACTCGTTGTAATCCCGGATGCCTTCGAGAATGGCCGCAGCCTGTGCTGCCTGGCCGGTATCCCTGGCCGTGCAGTAGTCCGCGTAGGCAACCACGGACGCGCCGGCGTCGGTGACTTCCCCCGAGCGTAGGTGCCGGCCCATGTACAGGGGCTCGAGTTTCTTAATGCTGTAGGAATTTTCGGAGACACGGATGCTGTGCCTGACCGTGTCATAAAGATCCACCAGGACACCTTGGCGCAGGAGGTCGTCGACGGCGGTTTCGCCCACTACATGTGTCAGGGAGAGGTTGCGCAATGCCGTTTTTTCGTAGGCAGCGTAGTGGTATATGTGCATGCCGGGGTATAGGGCACGGCGCTGGGCCACGTAGTCGAGGAAGTCTACAAACGCCGAGCCCTCCTCCGCGCGTGAGTGCGCCCAGAAAGGCCGGAAGACGGGAGGGGCGCCGGGTTCAGGAGGGTTCTCGATGACCCCAAAGAGGTACTCAAGCCCCCATTTACCAGTGGCTGGATCCTGCCACAGGGGATCGCCCTCGAAGTCGAAGAAGATGTCGCCCGGGTCCGGGGCGGGAAGCCTGGCGAGGGTGTTCTCCGGCAGCACGTTGTAACTGATGGCCTTGGCTTCTCCGCTCTTGTCCGCGTACTCGACAGTGCCGTCCGGGGTTCCGGTGCCCGTTTGCAGTTGGGCTTGCTCACGGAGCCGAAGCAGCGTGGGGTCTCCAACCGCCGGGAGGGCTGCCAGCTGGTCAATGGTGGTGATTCCGGCTTCCATCAGCTTCTTGCGACGACTGATCCGCATGCCCGCCACCATAAGGAGATCCCGGTGCAGCTGGACCTGTTCGGCGCAGTAATCGCAGCGGCCGCACGCCGAATACCGGGAGTCGCCCCATTCCACCGGGGCACCGGCAAGGACGTGTGCCGCGGTCATGCCGAGGAAGCGTTCCCGGCGTTCCTTGAAGACCGGGAGGATTTGGGACAACGGGTGATCGCTGTGGACGCCGTTGCCCAGCACCAAAGTGACGGTGGGGTCCGGCGTCGTGCCCGCCTTCATGAGCTGGTCCCCGTAGGCGGTGAGTTGCAGGAGGGCCGTGACCTTGGCATGGCGTGCCAGCTTGGTGTCGAACACCGCATAGAGCCCACCCTGCTGCTTGACCAGGAAGTCCGAACGCCCGTGGAATTGGCCGTCGAAGAACGCCGCTTGGAACACTACGTCCGCTCCGGATCGCAGGGCGTCGATGGATTCCCTGTGCTTGGCCGAGAGGGTGGCGCGGTCCATGGCAGTGGCGGGGACGACGTCGTAAACGCCCTTCCCGGAGGCCGCATCCCAGTGCCCAAACGCTGCCACGAACTCGTCCAGGACCCGATGCTCATGGACATCGCCAAGGGCGGCGGTACGTTCCAGCATGGCGTCTGCGGCGAAGTCGGGTTTGGGCGAACGGCCGAGTTTTTCGTCGAGTTTGCGGAGCAGCTGGTACTCGCAGGTGGCCGCGATAACGAGGTCGCTGGCGGAGAACACCAGGTCCTGCGGGGCGCCTGCTGTCTCCGGATCGAGAAAGAACACAGCGACCCACCTTCCTTCCACGCCGGTTGAAATCCTTAAAGCCAAGCTATCAGCGGGCCCTGACAAAATAGCTTCCGGCAAAACAAGGTCCGGCCGCTTTAGACTGCACCCATGAGCGATTCAGCCCCCATGGACCCGGCTTTCGAAGCCGCCTACCAAGCCGCGCAAAAGAGCCTCAGCGAGGGCGGGATCCCCATTGGGGCCGCTTTGGCCCGCCACGGCGAGGTGGTGGCGAGCGGCCATAATGAGCGTGTCCAGCACGGCGACCCGATCGCGCACGGCGAGATGTCCGCGCTCAGGGCCGCCGGACGGCAAAAGACCTACCGCGACACTACGCTCTACACCACCCTGGCACCCTGCGCGATGTGCACCGGAACCATCATCCAGTTCAAGATCCCGCGGGTAGTAGTGGGCGAAGCCGAAACCTTCCCCGGCGAATTCGACCTCCTGCGCTCACGCGGGGTGGAGGTGGTGGTCCTGGACGATCCCCGCTGTGTGGAGATGATGCACACGTTCCAGGACGAGCACCCTGAGCTGTGGGCAGAGGACATCGCGGAATAGCCATCAGCCAGCTAGCCATCCGACGGCTTTTTGGCGGACTTCCTCGGAGCCGCCCGGCGGGAACGGGTGGCCGGAGTGGAGGGCATCAGATCCTTCACCTGTGCCAGCACTGCGGACTTGGCGCCGCGGCGGCCTAAATCCTTGACGAGGATCTCAACCTCGGAGGTGGCGGCCGCGCGGTTGTCCGCCTTCGCGTGAAGTTCCGTGCGCAGTTCCACCAGGCCTCGGTAGGCCAGGTTGCCCGCGGCGCCCGCTGATTGCTGGTAACTGGCCAAACCAGCGTCAGTCAGCGCCAGTGCCCGCTGGGGATCAGCACTGTGGTGCTTGACCATCTTGTCCTCCTTTCTGCGATAGAAGTCATCTCCTACGGACTGCGCGACGGCGGTGGCCGCCTTGACGCCCAAAGGCTCACCTCCGAACCGATCGGCAGCCTCGGTCAACGCGTCCAACCCCTTTTCCAAGTACGGCGACATGGACCCCTCAAAGGCCAAGGTCAGGCCCACTTCCCGGGTGAAGAACTCCGGAGCGAAACGGTCCTCTTCCCTGGTGACGGGAAAACCGACCCGCAGCGGCAAGGTGTTCGAAGCCTGCACAATACCGTCCGTGGAATAGACGGCGCGGACCAGGTATTGGCCGGGCTCGTCGAAAGCGAAGCCTTCCACGCCGTAGGCAAGCTGGACCAGTTGGCTGTAGCGATCACTGCCATCTTCATCGCCCATCGGTGCCGGCGCCAGCGTGACCATCTCCGGGAGGCCGTAGAAGCAGACCACCGATTCGTGCAGCACTACCGTCCCGTTGGGCTTTTGAATGAAGACGGTGGTGTTGCCGTAACGGGGATCGAGGCGGCCATCCACCGGGAGAGGGACGTCAGTGGTGTTGCGCAACCTGAACTCGATGGACACAGGTTCCATGTAGTCGAAGTGGGTCTTCGCGGCGAGGGTCAATTCAACGTCGCTGCCCGGCCCGGAAACCGTCATGGCGCCGGCAGGGGCTTCCAAGTGGCCTCCGGAAGCCCATGGGTCGCCGCCCATGATCACGGCGGCGCGGTCTCCGTGGCGCATATGGAGGAGTTCGTCGTCGTCAAAGCGGAAGCGGAAGTTGCCCCAGAAAGCATCAGTGCCGTTGCGTTGATCGTATTTCCAGTCGTAGTTCATCCAGGACAGGGAATCGGGGCGGGCCTTGTCCCAGGCGTGCAGGAAATTGAAGGCATGCCCGGCCTCGTGGACCCAGGTGTAGAGGAAGTGGCGCATGGCCCACGCCTGATCCTGGGTCACCGCATTGGTGACGAGGTTGGTGAACCAGGAGTGGTTCCGGAAGACCGCAAAACCCTGGCGGTCCGGTCCCCGGCCTGCGCCGCCAAAGCCGGCAGCGGCGTCGAACATGATGCCACCCACGCCCGCGGAGTCGAAGATCCCGGCCTGGATGCCCCACATATTCCAGGCAGGCCAGCCCGAGTTGTACTTGCCGAAGGAGGTCTCCATGGCGTCGTGCAGCTCACCAACGTTCCAGGAGGCGAAGCCTGCGGCGCTGTCATCAATCACCGTGTGGACTGGATCCACGGTGACTGAGATCCCTGCGTCCTTGTACGAGGACTCAATGGTGATGGTCCTGTTGGCGAGGCCCGCCGGGCGGTTGTTGTGGGAGTGGGTGTTGTAGAGGGGGACTTTGGGTTCGATGTCCACCGACGTGCAGTAGTCCAGTTCCAGGTTCATGTCACGGAAAGCCTCGGAGCGGTAGGAGCAGGCATAAAGCTGTCCAAGGATCCCGCCGGCGGTAAATGCAGCAACAGCCCCGGTAATTGTTCCGTGGGCCCAGGACACCACAATGTCCACGGTGGTGGCAGGGTGGCTTCCCTTCCAAAAGCGGAGGGTTCCTGAGATACGCACCTCGGTATCTGTGAAAATGACGGCGGGTGTGTCTACAATCCAGGACTCCACGTACGTCTTCACCAGCTGGTTCACACCGGCGACCTTGACGAAACGGGTGGTGTAGAAATCGCCGCTGACCTTGTTCATGACCGGCGACTCGACGTCGTCGGCGTCGATATCCAAACGCAGGTCCAAGGCACTTCCGATCGGGCCGGGAGAGCCTTGGAACCCTTCATAGCGCCCGCTGACAGCGGCGGGCCGGCGGCAACTCGAAGAATCGGCGGAAGCGGCAGGGGCGTAGTTGGTGGTGGGGACGGTGGGGGTGTCCATCAGGGGATCTTCCTCGCTCTGCAAACAGTCAAGATAAGCGTTCGCCCGCGCCCTTTCGGGCAGAGGCGGCAAGACGGTCCGGGGGCGGGGCGGATGCGAGTGATGAGGCTCGGATGAGCTCGGATGAGCTTGGATGGCCAGTGCCCGGAGGCCGTGTGTAACCCAGACCGACGATACTCCAGCGAATGGACTATAACTAGGGAAACTCAACAAAATCTTGGTCTTCAAAGGCTCCCGCTGATCTTCTCAGCAGTACCGGCCGGGCGTAGGCTGGCATCATCGGCGCCCGGAGCCGAAGGACTCGTGCCGAAGGCCCCACGTCGATCACCCCAATCGATGAAGGAGGACCCATGAGTGCCGTACGTGAATTCATGACCACGGATGCGCAGTGCATCGCGGAGGATAAAACTCTCCAGGAAGCCGCCATGCTGATGAGGGATCTGGACTGCGGTTCACTTCCCATCTGCGGCAGCGACGGCAAGCTCACCGGCTTCATCACCGACCGCGACATCGTGGTCAAGTGTTTGGCCGAAGGCAAGGATGCCCGCGAAGTCCTTGCCCGCGAGCTCGCCACCGGCAAGCCGTACTGGGTGGACGCCGATGCCTCCGTGGACGAGGCCGTCACCATGATGGAGGAACGTCAAGTACGCCGCCTGCCCGTCATCAGCGACCACAAGCTGGTAGGCATCATCAGCCAAGGCGATATTGCCCGCAACCACTATGCCGAACAGCGCCTCGGCGAAATGGTGGAGCACATCTCCGCCAAGGAGCGCATGTCCCACTGAGGACGAGCACCCAATCCAGCCGCCGCGAGGCCCTCTTTTAGAGGAAGGCCTCGCGGCCCGTTCCTTCACGCATGACGAGTTCGCCTTCTTCGATGGAGACGATCAGGCTCTTCGGTTTTCCCACGAGCTTCCTCGTTGCGCTAAGTTTCCGGCTCCTTACTTCCACTCCTACAGTGGCGCCCTTCGCGGGCAGTTCCACGGTGACTTCATCGGCCATCCCCAGAAGCATCTTGGTGGAGATGCCACGCTCGGACGCGGCTTCCTTGCCGTTGACGGTCACGGTCACGTCGTCGGAATCAAACCCGTCCTGAAGGATGATCAGCAGTTCCTGCATGCTCCAACTACAGCACTAACAGCGCCCGCGGCATAGGCCTTCGTGGTACCTGCCTTCGGAAACTGTCGGCCGGGTGAGGCAAACTGTCATGGTGACTTCAAATCTCCAACACCAGTCCGTCGACTCCGCCATCCATGCCCAGATCGCCGCCGAACTCGGCGTCAAGGCCTGGCAAGTCAAAGCCGCGGTGGAACTGCTCGACGCCGGATCCACCGTCCCCTTCATCGCCCGCTACCGCAAGGAAGTCACCGGGACGCTCGATGACACCCAGCTGCGCGACCTCGAGGAACGGCTCAGATACCTGCGTGAGCTCGAAGAACGGCGCAAGGCTGTCCTGGAGGCAATTGCCGCCCAAGGCAAGCTGACCCCGGAACTGGAAGCCGCCGTCGTCGGGGCCGATACCAAGGCGCGCCTGGAGGACATCTACCTCCCCTTCAAATCCAAGCGCCGTACCAAAGCCCAGATCGCCCGGGAAGCCGGGCTGGAGCCGTTGGCCGATGTCCTGCTGGCCAACCCGCACCTGGACCCCGCCACCGAGGCCGCCAAGTACCTGAACGCCGAGCACTCCATCGACGACGCCGCAGCGGCGCTCGCAGGAGCCCGCGCCATCCTGGTGGAGCGCGTCGGGCAGGACGCCGACCTCGCCGAGGACCTGCGCGAACGGCTCTGGAAGCAGGGCCGCATGGTGTCGCGGGTCAAGAAGGGCATGGAGGCTGAGGGCCAGAAGTTCAAGGACTACTTCGAATTCACGCAGGTGCCCGCCGGAATGCCGTCTCACCGAGTGCTGGCGCTGTTGCGTGGTGAAAAGGACGGTGTCCTTGAGCTGGACCTCGCCGAATCAGACCCCGCCGACGACGACGCCCTGGCCGCCGCCCGCGGTAAGTACGAAAACGCTGTGGCCAAGTGCCTCGGCGTCTCCCAACAAGGGCGGCCCGCTGATACGTGGCTGATGCAGACCGCGCAGCTCGCGTGGCGGGGCCGTATCCTGGACCGGCTGACCACCGATCTTCGCGGACGCATGTTTGCCGACGCCGAAGATGAAGCGGTTCGGGTCTTTGCCGCCAACCTGCGCGATGTCCTGCTGGCCGCACCTGCCGGCAACCGGGCCACGCTGGGCCTGGACCCCGGACTCCGGACCGGCGTGAAAGTGGCTGTGGTGGACGGCACCGGCAAAGTGGTCACCACGGACACCATCTACCCGCACGCGCCGGCTAAAAAGTGGGACGAAGCCCTGGCCACCCTGGGCCGGCTCGCCAAGCAGTACAACGTGGAACTGGTGGCGATCGGCAACGGAACAGCCTCACGCGAAACGGACAAGCTGGCCACCGAGCTCATCAAATCCCTCGAAGCTGCCGGTTCCAAGGGAATCCAGAAGCTGGTGGTGTCCGAAGCCGGAGCGTCCGTGTACTCGGCCTCTGCCCTGGCGGCTTCCGAACTCCCGGGGATGGATGTCTCCTTGCGAGGAGCAGTGTCCATTGCCCGGCGTCTCCAGGACCCCTTGGCCGAACTGGTCAAGATCGAGCCAAAGTCCATCGGCGTGGGTCAGTACCAGCACGACGTCACTGCAGCGAAGCTGGACCGTTCTCTGGATGCCGTGGTGGAGGACTGCGTGAACGCCGTGGGCGTGGACGTCAACACAGCGTCTCCGGCGTTGCTAAGCCGGGTTGCCGGTGTGGGGCCTTTGCTGAGCGAAAACATTGTGGCGTATCGGAACGAGAATGGGCCGTTCGCCAAGCGCAGTGACCTCAAGAAAGTGCCCAGGCTGGGCGCCAAAGCGTTCGAACAGTGCGCCGGCTTCCTCCGCATTACCGGGGGAGCGGAGCCGTTGGACGCTTCCAGCGTGCACCCGGAGGCATACTCCGTGGCCCGCAAGATCCTGGTAGCGGCCGGCGGCGGTCCCGCTACTTCCCTGGATCCGCAGGCCTTTGTGGACGGCACCTTCGGCCTGCCCACCGTCAAGGACATCATGTCCGAACTGGAAAAGCCGGGGCGCGATCCCCGTCCTGCTTTCAAGGCGGCATCGTTCTCTGAGGGCATCGAGAAGATCTCCGACCTCAAGCCCGGCATGATCCTTGAGGGGACAGTCACCAACGTGGCAGCGTTCGGGGCGTTCGTGGACGTGGGAGTGCATCAGGACGGCCTGGTCCACGTGTCCGCCCTGTCCAACAAGTTCGTTTCCGATCCCCGCGAAATCGTGAAATCCGGCCAAGTGGTCCGGGTCAAGGTCCTGGAGGCCGACCCCGAACGGAAGCGGATCTCCCTGACTTTGAGGCTCGACGACGAACCCGGCACTGCAGGCGTACGCGGCCCGGGCGGGCGTGCTTCGGGCGAGGGCGCTTCGGGTGGCAGGACTTCGGGCGGGCAACGTGGGGGCCAGCCCGGCCAACGCGGTGGTCAGCCCGGGCAACGTTGGGGGCCAGCCCGGCCAGCGCGGTGGTCAGCCCGGGCAAGGGGCGCCGCGGCAGGGACAGAGTGATCGCGGGCAGGGCGGCTCGCGGCAAGGAAGGCCCCAGCAGTCCCCGGAACCCGCGAACACTGCCATGGCAGAAGCTCTCCGCCGGGCCGGACTCGGGAAGTAGCGCCGGACTCGGGAAATTACTGCGGCCGCGCAGGCCACGAATCCCCGCCTTGTTCGCCTGAAAGGCCGCACTACGGTGAGTCGGGCGAACCAGGGCGGGTTCGTCCGGTGCACGTGGGCTACAAACCCGCGGTCCTGGCTTCCCACAACACTGCATCCGTAGGCTGCAAAGCCATGGGAAGCCAGCGCCCGATCCGTGCGAAGGCCTCCCTTCGGATGGGTTCGGGTGACAGGAAGATGTCGTGGAAGGCGTTCGGAAGCCGGCTGATACTGACGGTGTCCGCCAAGGACAGTGAGCGGTGGGCCACGGCGTCCACGTTGAGGGCGACGTCGGCAGTGAGTGCATCAGCGGACCACTTGGGCTGCAGGTAGCTCTTGTCCGAGAGCAGCACGAGCACTGGGACGTCGATCCCCAAGCCTGCCGCGACGGTGGCTTGACCGCGGAAGACGGCGTCGAGGAAGGCCGGGGTGATGGGGAAGCCCCGGTCCGGCCGCCACTCGAGGTTGTAGTCCCATTCGCCGTCGAGGGTGGCAGACACAGCGCGGGTATAGATGCCCGGATCTACTGGCGGCAGTGGCGCCAAGGGGTGGAGACGGGCGTGCAGCCCCACCAGGGGAGCGATCGCGCGCCGGCCGAGCTCGGTCGCCTGGAATTCCAGCCAGGGACTGTTGAGGATCAAGGCCGACGCCGTTCCAGGATGGCGGGCAGCCCACAGGCTGAGCGTGAGTCCGCCGGTGGAGTGGCCCAGCAGAATGAGCGGCCGATCCTCGCCGGGAACACCGGAGCGGCCCATGGCTGAGAGGGCAGCCTCGATGTCGGCGTCGTAATCGCTAAGGCTGGTGACGAAGCCCGGGACGAGCCCCGGGCTCAGGCTGCGGCCGTAGTTGTGCAGGTCCAGGGCGTAGAAGCGTGCACCGGCCCGGTGCCAGAATTCGGCCACGTGGCGTTGGAAGAAGTAGTCGGACCAGCCGTGGACGTAGAGGACATCGGCGTCGAAGCCAGGCCCGTCCGCAGCGTCCAGCCACGGGGCGTCGTCGCCCAACTCCTTAGTGCCAGCGCCGAGGTACCTGACCAAGGTGGCGACAGCACCGTCGTCGAGCTCCAGCGTTTGTTGCTCAAAGCCGTCACCAAGGATGTCCGGGATCCACGGCCGGGTCATGCTTCCTTTTCCTTCTGCCAAGGCCAGCGGCCGGTGATTTCCAGCTCGAGGGAGAAGCTCAGGAAGGTCCGGATGAGCACAATGATGGCCAGGACTCCGACGCTCTCGAATGTGGGAGTGACAGCGACGGTGCGGATGATGTCGGCGGCCACCAAGAGCTCCAGGCCCAGCAGTATGGACCTGCCCAGCAGTTGCCGGTAGGAGCGGTACGGAGAGAAGGGAGCCAAGCCACGGGCCCGTTTGGGCTGGTACCCGCGAAGGGCCATTGGAACCGAAACCAAGGCTCCGACTACCATGACTGCCACTCCGGCAAAGTCCATGTACCGGCCGACTTCTTCAATGATGTGCTGGAAATCCATGAAACTCCCTGCCTAGGTGCGGGCTACCGCCGTCGAATCCTGGCCTTGTTCCCCTGTCAGGCCGCATTACGGTGTGACAGGCGAACAAGGCCGGGTTCCAAGCTACAGCGCAGGCGCCGGGACCGGGAAGAACACCCGGGGATCCTGCAGGAGCGCGGGGTAGTCGAAGTCCGAGCGCTTGATCACGTTGGTGACCTCGAAGTTGCGGGCAAAGCGGCCATCCACCGTGATGGGCCGGCCTTGGATCAGGCCGACAGCGAACGTTTGTCCGCCGTCGAACGGAATGGCCAGCTCTGTCTTGCCAGGCAAGGTGTTGAAGGCCTGTTCCTGTGCCTGGCGCTTCCGTGTGGGCTTCTTCTCGCGGGGCGCCACCGGACGCTTTTTGGGACCGCCCACTTGGCGGCGGGACTTCTCCTCGGCGTACACAAACTGGTATTCGTCGGGGTCCGCGGGGGCTGCCTTGGCCTTGCCGTGCGGCGGCATGCTGACGGTGGTGAGCTGCTCCGGGCGGAGGTCTTCGACGTTGGAGCGCAGGATCAGGAGGCGATCCTCTTCAGGGTCCACCGGGTGGAACTCGTGCTTGGGCTCAGGCCACACATATTCCAGTTTTTCCTCGGTGCCGGGAAAAATCTGTGCGTAGTGCTTGGGATCCTTGCTGAGCAGCTTGGAGCGGTGGCTGAGGTGCAGGTCCTCGTGACCGAGCCACGGCGGCATGACGATCCGGGAGGCATAGTCCGGGTGGGCTGCCTGCGGGGCGAACTCCGCGATGTTCGCGCGCGTGTTGTCCGGGTGGCCGCGTTCCATCCATTCGTCGGCCATGGCCAGGCCGTACATGGTGAGTGCCGGGACGTGGCCCATCCACATGCGCACGGCGGGGTGAGACTGCCAACCGTACTCCGGGATCACCAATGCGCGGAGGACCTGGAGTGCTTCGACGCGCTGCTTGCCGAGCCTTGAAGTGTCGAGGGCTTTGGCACTCTCACGGAAATCGGCGAAGGGGAGGAAAGTCTGCATCCTTTCAGTTTGAGGGTGCCGGGAGTGAGAACCAAGTTGAGTGCTCCGGGACACGTGCCATTGTTGGGGCCTAGAGTTGCAGGGTGGAAACTTTTGACGAGAAAACTGTCACCACGGCGCCCCCGGTTGCCGAACTGCACCTGCACATCGAAGGGACTCTCGAGCCAGAGCTGATCTTTGCCCTGGCTGAACGTAACGGCATCGAGCTGCCGTACCAAGACATCGCCGAACTCCGGGAAAAGTATGAATTCACGGACCTGCAATCCTTCCTGGACCTGTATTACGCCAACATGGCTGTGCTGCAGACGGAGCAGGATTTCACGGACATGACGCGTGCCTACCTGAAGCGGGCTGCCGCCGGGGGAGTGCGCCACGCGGAAATCATGATGGACCCCCAGGCCCACGTCTCCCGGGGTGTTGCGCTGGAGACCTGTGTCAACGGCGTGGCCAACGCCCTGGCCACTTCAGAGGAAGACTTCGGCGTCTCTACCCTCCTCATCGCAGCGTTCCTGCGGGACATGTCCGAGGACTCAGCCTTGGAGGTATTGGACCAACTTATTGCCATGCACGCACCGATTGCGGGCATCGGGCTGGACTCCGCAGAGGTGGGCAATCCGCCGTCGAAATTTGAGCGCCTGTACCAGCGCGCCGGCGAGGCCGGGCTGCGCAGGATCGCCCATGCGGGCGAAGAAGGCCCCGCCAGTTACATCACCGAGGCGTTGGACGTGCTGCACGTCGAGCGGATCGATCACGGTATCCGCTGCATGGAGGACACCGACGTGGTGCAGCGGCTGGTTGCCGAGCAAGTCCCGCTGACTGTGTGCCCCCTGTCCAACGTGAGGCTCCGCGCCGTGGACAAACTGGCCGACCACCCGCTGCCTGAAATGCTCGCCATCGGCTTGAACGTCTGCGTGAACTCGGACGATCCCGCCTACTTCGGCGGTTATGTGGACGACAACTATAAGCAGTTGGTCAAGGTCCTGGAATTCTCCGTGCCGGAGCAGGCCACGTTGGCTGCCAACTCCATCCGTTCCTCGTTCGCCAGCGATGCCCGCAAAGCGGTGCTGCTGGATGAGGTCACCGAGTGGGTAAAGTCCTCCGTGACGCCCGCCTGAAAGCCGCCAGCTGAGACCTGTACATCACTTGCCGTGTCCCGAATGTCACACTCGGTCACGACACACGGTGTTTACCTTCTGCAGTCGCGGGAATTAACAATTCATTGGCAAACTGCAAAGAGAGTATTCACCCGTTGAAGGAGAAGCATGGGCGCGAACACCGCCGAGAACACCAACCTTCGTCTGAAGGCCGTACTGGACATCCTCGCTGAAAGCGTGTGGTCCGAGACAACCCTCAACGCCGGCGAAGTCCTGGCCGAAGCGATCGTCCGCGTACCTTTCAATGATCACGAGGCCGAACTGCTCAGTGGCGGCATCCCGCGTGGGCACAAGACCCTGACGTCGGCATCGGCCAAGCTGGTCAAGGCCGGCTGGTTGGTCAAGGGCCGTTCGGGCTGGACCATTCCGGAGGACGGCTTGCGTGCCACCGTGGCCTTCCCGGATGCGGCAGCTTTCGGAGCAGCGCTCGACGCCGGAACGCCGGTTCCAGCCGATGTGGCCGTTCCGACGGCCCCGCCGGTGAAGCCCGCGGCGAAGAAGGCAGCTACAAAGCGGGCTGCAGCCAAAAAGGCAACCGATCCCGCGGTCGCCGCAACCGACGTCGCGGAACCAAAGGTTGCAGCAGCAAAGGTGTCCGCGCCCAGGGCCAGGGCCGCTACAGCCAAGGCTGCGCCCGCGGAGAAGGCTGCGGCACCGAAGAAAACCACGCGTAAGGCGCCGGCCAAGGCAGCGGCGAGTCCCGCCGTCGAAACCTTGCCGCAGCCGGACGCGGTGGCGGTGGCCGGGGACTTCAACAAGATCATGGGTGCTCCCGAAGATTGGGCGCCGCAGTACGACGAAGCGCAGATGGAGTTCAACCCGCTGGTTCAGGTGTGGACCATCACTGCTGAACTTCCTGCAGGTTTTTACACGTACAAGATCGCGCTGAACCGTTCGTGGGATGAGAACTACGGTGCGTTCGGTGCCCGTGATGGCGCCAACCATGAGTTGAACCACGACGGCGGCCCCGTCACCATCACGTACAGCCACGCTACGCGGGACATCGTAGTCAGCTAAGTTCCTTTGCCGGTTCGAAACCTGCCCTTGTTCGCCCTGCGAGCCGTTGAACGGTGAGCGGGACGGACAAGGGCGGGTTTTCGTTAAGGTGGTTCCATGACTGACGAAGCCCAGCGCGTCACTGCCCGCATCACCGGCCTTGTCCAAGGCGTGGGTTTCCGCTATTGGACTGCCCGGAAAGCCGACGAGCTGGGGCTGAGGGGCACGGTCCGGAACAGCCTTGACGGCTCCGTGGAGTTGGTGGCGGAGGGCAATGCCGCCGACGTGGACCGCATAGTGAAATGGCTCCACTCCACCCGCGCGCCCGGCCGCGTGGAGAATGCTGACGTTGAGCTCTCCGAAACAACAGGGGAGTTCAGCGACTTCCGGATTGTCGACTAGCGGGTCAGTGGCTGCTACGCCCCGGCGACGTGGTGTTCAGGCCTGACTCTGTAGCGGCCAGAAGCAGTTCATGGTCATAAGCAACCAACGTGTCGGTCTGGAGCCGAATAGCTGTCGACAAATGAATGGCATCCGCGCTGCGAAGTTGTCCCGGAAGGGCAGCTGCATACATGAGATCTGATCGGGTTACGTCCACCAGATTGATGCCAGCCAAAACGGCATTGACAACGTCGAACGGCATGTTCCTGCGACGGGCCGCGCAGTGAAGCTCTGTGTAGAGGAGCATGGAGGCCACCAGGTGGCCTCCGGAGGCTGCTACCTCTACCAAGTAGGCGGCAGCGGCCGAGGACTCGCGTTCATTGACCACCAACTTCATGGCGGCCGAAGTGTCGACGTAGGTGATCACCGATCGCCACGCAGATCGGCCAGGAGCTCGGCTGTGGTCATGTCGCTGCTGATGCGAGGCAGAAGAGTGAAGTCCACAGGCGACTCACTGGCGGGCCGGACGCTGCCTGCTTGGAGCAGCCGCTCAAAAGGCGAAGCTGATGGAGGAATAAGGGTAGCCGTCACCTCGCCATTGTTGGTGACGTCAATGACTTCCCCATTCTTGACCCGTTCCAGAATCTTACTGCTCTGGTTGCGTAGCTCCCGGTGCGGAATGGTTGTCATGTTTTGCCTCCGTAGCAATCGTAGCACGCAGTTTTTGGATCCCCTCAGGCGGGCCGGCCAACAGAACTTGTCGCCTCGATGTAATGCTCCAGCGGCTTCAGGGCAGGCTGCGAGGCGCTGTCCCTGACGGCGTCGGCACCAACTGCATTGGCTGCAGCGAGGGCGTGTGTGTACTCAAGACCGGACGTCAGTGCCAGGACCAGCGCGGCACAGAAGGCGTCCCCGGCTCCGATGGTGTTGGCAATGTCGTTCACCCGCAGGGCCGGAGCCTCGGCGACCCGTTCGCCCTCGACAAAGATGGCCGAACCGTCGCCACCGTAAGTCACGGCAACCAGCGGAGCGTCGCGAAGGGCGGGGATCAGCTCATACTCCGTCTCGTTCACGATCACCAGGTCACAGAGCTCCAGAAGTCCGGGAATGAGCGGTGCGGCAGGGGCGGCGTTCAGGGCAAAGAAACCCGATGTGCGGCGGGCAGTTTCGAGCACCACGTCCTGGTCCACTTCGAGCTGGCAGAGGACTGCCTCGTTGTCGGCGAACAAGACGCCCTCCACGCTCACCGTCGCGTTGGCGCCGGGGCACACCATAATTTGGTTCTCCCCCTCGCTGTCCACCAGTACCAGCGCAGTGCCAGTTGCCGCGTCAACCCGGGCAATGTCCTGGACGTCGACGCCGGCACCCGCCATCGCGCTGATGAGGCCGAGCCCGGCGTCGTCCTGGCCTACAGCCCCCACCATGCGGGAGGAACCTGCAAGCCGGGCCGCGGCCACGGCTTGGTTGGCGCCTTTTCCGCCGGGCTGTTGGCGGAGAATACCGCCGCCCACTGTTTCACCGGGGGAGGGGAGCCGGGTGGCTGTGGCGGTGATGTCGAGGTTGATGCTGCCCACGACGGTCAGGGACGAGGGCGCGGCAGACTGAAGGGACGTGCTCATGGAAGGTCCTTTACGGAAGTTCGGGGAGGGAAATCAGGAGGATTGGATGACGGAGAGGTGGCCGGCTTTGGCAGCCACCAGGCATTTGGCGAGGTAGAAAGCATTGCCGTTGCGGCGGACGTATTGGGTGAGGACCAGTACGGGGTCGGACGGTCGCAGTCCCAGCAACTTTGCACGGCTGGGTCCGGCGGTGCTGAGGCTGATCTGGCATTCGCCGGGGCCAAGGGCTGCGCCCGGGAGGCCGCTGAGGACTTCCAGCAGCGTTGAGGCGGAGAGTGTGGGAGCTTCTGCGGCCTCGGCGAGGGCTTCGGCTTCCGGTATGCCTTGGGCCACGTTTTCCTGCAGGTGGGCAACGGGTTCGCCGTTGCGGATGAGCACGCTTTCCCAGAACCACACGTCCTCGTCGGGCTGGACGCCAATGCCTGGTGCCACGAATTCCGACGCCGGTTGTTTGATGGCCGCTACCCGTTTGACCTGGATGTCTTGCTCGGTTCCGCCAAGGAGTTGATCCAACGGGCGGATGTGTTCAATGCCGATCCGGGGGAGGGAGTCGGCAACAAAGCGGCCCACTCCGCGTCGTGCCCGGGTGAGGCCGTCTTCTTCGAGCAGCATCAGCGCTTCCCGGATCACGGTTCGGCTGACGTCCATCATGGAGCCCAGTTCCGTCTCTGTGGGGAGCAGGGACCCCGGCGGCAGGACTTTGGTCCGGATGGCTTCGGCGATGCGCGAGTAGGCTGCTACGCGCAAAGGCTGCCCGGGCTGGGCGGCGATGGGTCGTGACAGGAACTGGACGGCGTTGTCGGTCAAGGGTGCCTCACTTGAGATGGGTTACGGACACTGTACCGGATGACAGTGATAGGTTGCACAAGCTCGTAATACATGCTTGTATAACAACTCACATCTCGTGGCGCCGCCCCGCGCCCTCGGACAAAGGAGTTTGATGTGAACATCCCCACCGCGGCAGGACCCCAGGCTGAAGATTCGCAGACGGCAGACGCGCTTGCTGCAGACCCGCAGGCCCTGTCAGCAACGGAAACACCAGCCTCGAAAGCGGACGAAAGTCGCTTCCACGGCAAAGCCGCCGCGCTGCTGATCACTACGCTGGTCCTGGCAGTGCTGGCCTTCCAGCTCAATGCCAGCATGATCACCCCCGCGCTGCCCCACATCGGTTCCTTCTTCGGAGAAACTCCGGAAGCAGTGGCCCAAGTGCAGTCAATGTTCTTCCTGGCCGGCGCCATCGCCGGCCCTGTGATCGGACGGTGGAGCGACTTCATCGGACGCCGCAACGCACTCCTCCTGGTCCTGGCCATCATGGGTGCGGGAACCGTGCTGTGCATCTTCGCACCCACCTTGCCGTTGCTGGTCACGGGCCGCTTTATGCAGGGCGTCTCCAGCGCCATCTTTGCGCTCTCCTACATTGTTCTCAACGAGTACCTGCCCGCCCGGCTCTTTGGTACGTCCATCGGCATCATCGCGGCCATCAACGGCGGCGTTGGCGGGGTGGATGGCTACTTCGGCGGGCTCATGGCCGAGATCCTGGGCTTCCAGTCGATCTTTGTTGCCGTCCTGGTCCTGGCCGCGATCGCCGTCGTGTGCGTCATCAAAGTGGTTCCCGGCGGAAAATCCGCTGTCGCTCCCGGCCGGATGGACTGGTGGGGCGCAGGCTCGCTGTCGGTGTTCCTGGTCTTCATCACCTACTTCGTGTCCACGGGCTCCTCGGCCGGCTGGACGTCACCTGCAGCACTAGGCCTGCTTGCGGGCAGCATCGCTTCCTTCACCGCCTTTTGGCTCATCGAGAAGAAGCGCGAAACGCCGCTGGTTGCCGTCCACCATCTTCGCTCCCGCCAGGTTTGGCCGGTCATTGCCACTACCGTGCTGACACTCGCCGGAATCTTCGCCATCATCAACTTCACCGTGGTGCTCCTGAGCCAGGACAAGGCGAACGGCTTTGGCCTTTCCGCATCTGTTGCCGCCCTGCTGTTCCTCACACCTGCAGCACTCATCGGCGTCTTCGCCGCACCGCTGGCCGGCTGGATCGCCGACCGCCGCGGCTGGATCAAGACCGTCCGCGTCGGCACCGCCACCAGCCTTGCCTGCGCAATCGTCGCTGCACTGTTCTCGCACAACCAGGTGGCTGTCCTCATAGCCATCGCCGCTCTGGGCATCTTCTACAACGGCTTCTTCCTCACCGCCATCAACGGCCTGTCCGTGCTGCTCTCGCCCAAGGAAGCGCCCGCAGCATTGCCGGGAATCAACGGGGCCTCGTTCGGCATCGGGGCGAGTCTCGGCGTCGTGATCGTGGCTCCCTTCGCGGGCCAGGGCACCGCTGCCGGATACTCCACAGCCCTCTGGATTTCGGTGTCCATCACGGCACTTGCCTTCGTCGTCAGCCTCTTCATCGCGGCACCTAAGGGCGAAAAGATCTAACGCACGACGCCGGCACCAGGCTTAGGCGCTTGGCGCGCCCCACACCCCACTCCGCACACCAAGCAGTCAGCTACACCTGAAACGAGAGACCACCATGACCCAGTCCGCACCCTTCTTCCTCGACTGCGATACCGGCATTGACGACGCCCTCGCCCTGGCCTACCTCCTGGCCTCCCCGCGGGCTGACCTCGTGGGCATCGGCACAGTGAGCGGCAACGTCAGTGCTGCCGGGGGCGCCAGGAACACCCTGGACCTGCTGAACCTGGCCGGCCACCCGGACATTCCGGTGGCGGTCGGTGCGCACGATCCCCAGGTTGGTACTTTCCACGGCGGCGCCCCGCACGTCCACGGTGACAACGGCATCGGCGGGGTGGACCTCGTTCCCTCCCACCGCGAACCCGTCACGGCCACTGCGGCGGAACTGTTGGTCCAGTTGGCGCACCGGTATGCGGGGGAGTTGCGCCTCGTGGCCATCGGCCCGCTGACCAACATAGCCGAAGCCTTGCGGTTGGAACCCAGGCTTCCTGAACTGATCGCCGAGGTCACCATCATGGGTGGGGCGGCGCTGGCTCCCGGAAACATCACGCCGGTTGCCGAGGCCAACATTGCCAACGACCCCGAGGCTGCCGCCGAGGTCCTGGCTGCGGACTGGAACGTGACGCTGGTACCCCTGGATGTCACCATGACCAACGTGCTGGAGGAAAACCACCGCCAGGAACTGCTCGCCACCGAGCACCCGGTCTCGCAGGCACTGGGTGAAATGCTGGGCTATTACTTCGGCTTCTACGTCGATATTTTCGGCCGGGCGTGCTCTGCCATGCACGATCCCCTTGCTGCGGCCATCGCCGTCCAGGGAGTTGAACTCACAGTTGCGCCAACCGTCCGCGTCCAGGTGGACACCACCAACGGACCGGGCCGCGGCCAGACAGTGTGCGATCTCCGGGGACTCTATGCCGGGTACCCGGATCAGCGTGGCGCGCGTTGCCGCGTGGTCTTGGAAATCGGCGAGGACTTCGCGCCTCATTTGTTGGGAACCTTGCAGGCGGCCTGGCTTACGGAATCTGAAGCAATGAGGGCAGTGGAACCCGTCGCCTGACTGGCGGAAGAGTGATGAGGACGACGACGGCGGCAGCGGCCCGCCGTCGTCGTTCGCCTTTAAGCGGCTGGTATCCAGGCTGCCTACGCGTACATGAGCGAGCCGGGGGTGGTGAGGGTTTCGCCGGTTTCCAGCCAGGTCTTGAGGCCGGAGAGGATCATGGGCCAGCCGCCGTAGAGTTGGTCGTTTGCGCCTTCGCGGAGCTGATCGTGCGTGACGGTCAGGTGGCAGGAGTCGCCCACAGCTTCGATCTCCCAAGTGATGCGCGACGTACCCTCGGCCTTCACGTCTTCGCCCCAGAGTGCCCGCATGGTTTGGACGAGCCGGCGTGGGGGATCAACCTCGATGTTCTCGCCCTCGCCCAGCGGAGCATCGGCTTTGGGGTTCCGCATTTCGAAGCGGCTGCCTGGCGTCCAATCCGAGCTCAGCGTGTTCCCGAACTGGTACTTGCTGCGGATCTCGCTATTGGTGATGGCTTCCCAGAGCCGCTCCGGGGTGGTCTTGATGTAAATCTCGAAGATCTTTTCCATGGGACTTTCCAATCTGGATTTGAGGTCGCTGAGGGCAGCGGCCCATGGTTCTGCATATTTACTCACCCAGCGGTCGTGGATGAGACGGATGGGTACCGGGTTCAGGAAGTGCAGCTTTTCGCGCCCCCGACGGCGGGTGACCACCAACCCTGCATCCTCGAGCAGCTTGAGGTGCTTGGCGATGCCGAAACGGGTCATCTCGAACCGGGCTCCCAAAGCGGAGGCAGACTGGCCGTCCTCGCGGAACAGTTCATCCAGCAATTCCCTGCGGGTGGGGTCTGCCAAGGCCTTGAACACGGTGTCCATGGAGTCAGAATAGGTGACCTTTTGGTCACGTGTCAACGGGTTCACGGACTGGTCCTTGTGCGTGGGAAGCGTGCGGGACGGCGCGGCGAGATCGCGGGAAGCGTGTGGGGGTGGCTCGGCGAGATCGTGGGAAGCGTGCGGGGGTGGCGCGGCGAGATCGTGGGAAGCGTGTGAGATCGCCGTTCGTGTCCCAGTGATTCCGAGGGCTTCCCGCGAACTCGGCATGCGCCCGGCGGCATAGCTTGCCCGGCGGCGTAGCTTGCCCGGCGGCATAGCTGCCCACCTGAGCCGGGTGGCTACGACCCGACGTGGTTCCGATAGTTTCCATGAAGAGTCGGAAACTTAACTGAATTCAGGTTCATTTACACCCGTCGTTACTGCGATCCAACGGCCCGAAACCCCGCCAATCCCGTGGCCACACCTTATTTTTCGTGTCTCCAGGTTACTCGGGGGTTTCCGATACTCACCTGTTGTTATTGCGTAAACTTTACGATAGTTTCTCTGTGTGATGTGCGTCGCACTGTGGTTCAGGGCGACGAAGGCCGAGTGAAGGACAATGATGACCATCCACCCTGAGGACTTGCGGACAGCCGAGGTGCGGCTGCGGCAACTGCACCAACGAATAGGCGGGATAGCCTACGGCGGGGATTACAACCCCGAGCAATGGCCCCGTGAAGTGTGGCTCGAGGACGCCAAGCTCATGCAACAGGCCGGGGTAAACCTGGTGACCTTGGCGGTCTTCTCTTGGAGCCGGCTGGAAACCAGCGACGACGTTTTTGATTTCGGCTGGCTGGATGACGTCATGGACCTCATGCACTCTCACGGCATCGGCGTGGATCTGGCAACACCGGACGCCGTACCGCCGGCCTGGTTGGTGGAGCAGCACCCGGACATCATGCCGGAGCGGCCGGACGGGAGCATCTTCGGATTCGGATCCAGGCAGCACTTTGACGTCTCCCACCCGGTATACCGGGCCAAGTCACTGGCGCTGGCGGAGAAGATGGCCGAGCGCTACGCCAGCCATCCTGCACTGCGGATGTGGCACGTCGGCAACGAATACGGGCCTGTGTCCTACGGTCCCTGGGCGGAGAAAGCGTTCCGCGAATGGCTCCAGCAGAAGTATTCGTCGTTGGATGAGCTCAACCAGGCCTGGAGCACCACGGTCTGGGGCCAGATCTACACCGACTGGAACCAGGTCCGCGTCCCTGCCCAACCCCGCACTTGGTCCAACCCGTCACGACGCCTGGACTTCCACCGCTTCACCTCGGACAGCATGCTGGAGCATTTCAAGGCCGAGCGGGATGTCCTCCGCCGGCACAGCCCTGACCTGCCGATCGTCACCAACTTCATGCGCTTTTACAAGACCAACGACTACTGGGCGTGGGCGGCCGAGGAAGACGCAGCAGCGCTGGACATTTACCCGGACCCGCGGGAGGAAGACGCGCACATTGCGGCGGCGCTGAACTTCGATCTCATGCGTTCACTCCGTCACGGCCAGCCGTGGATGGTGATGGAGCAAGCTACCGGCGCGGTCAGCCAGTGGTCCGTCAACGTCTCCAAACTTCCCGGCAAGATGCGCCTCGGCTCGTACCAGGCCATAGCCCAGGGCGCTGATTCCATCCTGTTCTTCCAGTGGCGCCAGGCCAAGGGCGGCACGGAGCGTTACCACTCGGCCATGGTGAACCATGCCGGACCCAACACCCGGATTTTCCGGGAAGTCTGCGAGCTCGGCCAGGAACTGAAGTCCCTCGGAGATCTGACGGGCACCAGGTCCGCTGCCAAGGTGGGCATCGTGTTCGATTGGGATTGCTGGTGGGCCTTGGAGCTCGGCAACTCACCGAGATCGGACCTGAACTATGCGGAGGAAGTGCTGCGCTTCTATCGGCCACTGTTCGATGCCAACATCACCGTTGATTTCGTCAACGCCAACAGCGACCTTTCCGGGTACACCCTGGTGATCATGCCGGCGTCGTACCTGCTGACTGATGACGCCGCCGACCGGTTTGAGAACTACGTGTCCGACGGCGGACGGCTGGTGGTCTCCTATCTTTCGGGCATCGTGGACCAGGACAACACCATCCGGCTGGGTGGCTACCCCGGGGCATTGAGGAACGTCCTGGGCGCGTGGAGCGAGGAAATGCACCCGCTCGCCGGAGCGGATGAGCAAGTAAAGCTCTCAACGTCCGACGGCGGTACCTCCTCCGCGAGTTACTGGACCGAGCACCTGCACGCTGAAGCGGCGGAGGTCCTGGCCAGCTACTCCTCGGGCCGCCTCGCCGGCACCCCGGCCGTCACCCTTAACTCCTTTGGACGCGGCACCGCACTGTACGTCTCGGCCCGTGTTGATGACGGATTGCTGAACCAGCTACTCAAGGACCAACTCCGGGCGGCCGGGGTGGAGCCGGAACTGAAAACGCCCGCGGGAGTCCAGGTCCGGCGTCGTACTGGCACCACAGCTGACGGCACCGCCGGAAGTTTCCTCCTGGTGCTCAACCACAACGACGCTCCGTCCAGTGTGGACGTGCTCGACGGCGGCACGGACCGCCTCAGCGGACGCGCGGTCAGCGGGCTGGTTGAGCTCCCTGCCAACGGTGTCCTGATCCTGGACGAAACTGCGGGACGGGCGGCGGACTGATGGCACTACGACTCGATGTTCCGCCCAAGGCAGTGGCCGGCCCCGAACCGGGCACCGGCAAGAAGCGCCGCGACAAGCCCGGAAGCTGGAAACTGGCCCTCAAACGCGACTGGCGCCTGTACACGTTGCTGGCGCTGCCCCTGCTGTACCTGCTGATCTTCAGGTATTTGCCCATGGCCGGGAACGTGATTGCCTTCCGGCAGTTCCAGCCCGGCGGCAGCATCTTCGGCGAGAAGTGGGTGGGTTTCAAGTACATCACCCTGTTCATCAACGATCCCAGCTTCTGGCAGGCCTTCCAGAACACCATCATCCTGGGTGTCCTGACCCTGGTGTTCTGCTTCCCGATGCCCATCATCTTCGCCCTGATGCTCAACGAGCTGAGATCGCAGAAGTTCAAGAAGTTCGTCCAGACCGTGGCCTACCTGCCGCACTTCATGTCCGTGGTGATCATCGCCGGCATGATCCTGCAGAACTTCTCCATGACCGGCACGGTCAACCAGATCGCGGAATCGTTGTTCGGAACCACCGTGAACTTCACGCAGGATCCGGGCTGGTTCCGCCCCATGTACATCAGCTCCGAGGTGTGGCAAACCATGGGCTGGGGCGCCATCCTCTATCTTGCAGCGCTGACACGGGTGGATGAATCCCTGTACGAGGCAGCCAGGATCGACGGCGCCAACCGCTGGCAACAGACCTGGCACGTGACCCTCCCGGCCATCAGGCCAACCATCATCACCTTGCTGATCCTGAACATCGGCACATTCATGGCGGTGGGCTTTGAGAAGATCCTCCTCATCTACAACCCGCTCAACTACGCAACCTCAGACGTCATCTCCACCTACCTGTACCGGGTAGGCCTGGAATCCAGCAACTTCAGCTACGCGGCCGCAATCGGAATGTTCGAATCCGTCATCGGCCTCACGCTGATCCTCTCAGCGAACGCGATCTCCAAGCGCCTCGCAGGAACGAGCCTGTGGTGAACAAAACAGCTACTGCGATCAAGGGCGGCGCAGCCCAAGGGGTCCTGATAAAGGACATGAAAGTCTCCCGTGCCATGCGCATCTTCCGGGCGTTCAACCTGGTGTTCCTGCTGCTGGTGGTCTTCCTGACCGTGTACCCGTTCCTGAACATCATTGCCCAGTCGTTCTCCAGCGAAGGCTTCATCAACGCGGGGCAGGTCAACCTGTTTCCCATGGGCTTCAATACGGAGACGTACAAGCTGATCCTGGCCGACTCCACGTTCTGGAACAACTACGGCAACACCGTCCTGTACACCGTGGTGGCGACGGCCATCTCCATGGTCCTCACTACTGCATTCGCGTACGCCATTGCCAAGAAGGACCTCAAAGGAAGGAGCGTCTTCATTGGCCTGGCCGTGTTCACCATGTTCTTCAACGGCGGCCTGATTCCCAACTACGTGCTCATCAGTTCTTTGGGCATGCGGGACTCCATCTGGGCTGTGGTGCTGCCGAACGCCATCAGCGTGTTCAACCTGCTCATCATGAAGTCCTTCTTCGAGAACATGCCGCGCGAACTGGAAGAAGCAGCATCGATTGACGGCCTCACGCAATACGGGGTGCTGTTCCGGGTGGTGCTGCCGCTCAGCAAGGCGATCGTGGCCACCATGGTCCTGTTCTACGCCGTTGCCAACTGGAACTCCTGGTTCCAAGCCTTCCTCTACCTCGACAATCCTGACCTTTTCCCGGTCACCATTTACCTGCGCAACATGATCGCCGGAGTCACCACAGCGGGCTCAGCCGGCGGAACAGCGGAGAACGTCGGCCAGATCGCCGCCAACATCCAATCGGTCACCATCGTCCTGACCGTCATCCCCATCCTTTGCGTCTACCCCTTCGTGCAGAAGTA
Source organism: Paenarthrobacter sp. CM16 (assembly GCF_013179505.1). GTDB lineage: Bacteria > Actinomycetota > Actinomycetes > Actinomycetales > Micrococcaceae > Arthrobacter. The sequence goes on from NZ_JABMCX010000005.1 coordinate 31,777, forward strand.
CTTCTTCTCGGGCGTCATGCTCGGTTCCGTCAAGGAATAACCCTTATGAAAGGACATCCAATGATCCACAAACCTGAGCTCCGGAGACGAGATTTTCTTGGACTCGCATCCGTTGTCACCATCGGACTCATGCTGACCAGTTGCGACGCCGAGACCACCGAAAAGGTGGACACCTCCAAGTCCCGCAACGGTGCGATGGACAGCTTCGGCGTCGGTGACACGTTCAAGGCGACGGTGCCGCTGACGTTCACGTTCCTGTTCTCCGACCAGCCGACCTACCCGTACAAGAAGGACTGGCTGCTGTTCACCAAAATGGCCAGTGACAACAACGTCACCCTGGAACCCACCATCGTGCCCAACAGCGACTACGAGCAAAAGCGCAGCCTGCTCATCAGCTCCGGCAGTGCCCCGGAAATCATCGCCAAAACCTACCCGGGACAGGAAGCGGCGTTCGTTTCCGCCGGGGCCGTCCTGCCCGTCAGCGACTATGTTGACCTGATGCCGCACTTCCAGGAAAAGGTGAAGAAGTGGAAGCTCGAGCCCGAGATTGAAGGACTGACCCAGGAAGACGGCAAGTACTACGTCCTCCCGGGCCTCCACGAGGAACTCTGGCCCGACTACTCCCTGTGCTTCCGCAAGGATGTGCTGAAAAAGGAAGGCCTCGAGGAGCCCACAACGTGGGACGAGTTCCGGGAAGTCCTGCGCTCGCTGAAGAAGGCCTACCCTGACGTGGTGCCCTACTCCGACCGGTTCAAGGGCGACAGTGTCCTGAACATCTCCAGTGCGGCTTTCGGGACGCAGGCCGGGTGGGGACTAGTGGACGGCCTGCAGTTCGATGAGGACAAGAAGGAGTTCGGCTTCGCCGCCGGTTCGGACAAGTTCAAGGACCTGGTGACCTACTTCAATTCGCTGGTTTCCGAGGGCCTGATGGACCCCGAAAGCTTCACCCAGACCGACGATTCAGCCATCCAAAAGTTTGTGTCCGGCAAGTCGTTCGTCATCAGCGCCAACTCCCAGAATGTCATTACCTACCGCACCTCCATGGAGCAGTCCCTGGGCAAGGGCAACTTCGAGATCGGCAAGATCACGGTTCCCGGAGGCCCGGAAGGTGACGTTATTGGGGGAACCCGGCTGGAGAACGGCATCATGCTGAACTCCTCCGTGAAGGACAAGGACAGCTTTGTGGCACTCATCCAGTACATCGACTGGTTGTTCTACAGCGACGCCGGACAGGAGTTCAGCAAGTGGGGTGTGGAGGGAACCACATTCACCAAGTCCGGAGGCAAACGTCAGCTCGCCTCCGACATCAACTTCCAGGGCCTCAACCCCGCAGGCACCAAAGATCTCCGGGTGGAGTACGGCTTCTCCGGTGGCAACTTCGCCTACGGTGGCGCCACGGAACTGTTGCACTCCACGTTCAATGAGGAGGAGCTGGCGTTCCAGGAAGCCATGAAGTCCAAGAAGCCGCGCCCCGTGCCCCCGCCCGTGCCGTTCAACGATATTGACCGGGAACAGGCAACCCTGGCTTTGACCCCGCTGAAGGACCACGTCAAACAGAACACCCTCAAGTTCATCACCGGACAGCGTGCCCTCAGTGAGTTCGACGCTTACGTCAAGGAGCTCGACAGCAAGGGCCAGAGCAAATACGTGGAGCTGGCCAATAAGGCATACAAAGCCTACGCGGACAAGAAGTAGCTCTCCTGATGGCTGCGAAGGAGGCACAGTACGGTTCCGGTCCCTTATTCAGGGTGGCCGGGGTTGTGTACGGGGTCATGGTGGGCGGGGCATTGCTGGTGCTGGCCAACGTGCTGGTGGTGCTCATGCCCTTGCTGTCCGGGCTGGTGGGTCCTGCCGCCTTGTTGGGTTTCGTGCTGGTGGGCCCGTCAGTAGTGGCTTCCTGCTACGCCTTTAACCGACTTATCGCCGGGGCGGACACGGGGGTGTTCCACGACTTCTTGAAGTCGTACCGGAGCAACTTTGGCCAGGCCTTAGTGGTCTGGCTGCCCTACGCAGCCCTCCTTGCAGTCGTCGTCGCGAATCTCACCAGCCTGCCGGGCAGCAACCTTCAAACTGTTGCTGCCCGGATCGGGCTGGTGGGGCTCGGCCTCGTGGTGAGTACAGCTGCTGTTCACGCGATGCTGTTGCTGGCCCGCTTCAATTTCCGGAGCGTGGACATCTATAGGCTGTCGATCTACAGCATTGGAGCCCGGAGACGGGTGGCCCTCGGGAACCTAGGGATCCTCTTTGTTGCGGGGTTCGTGCTGATCTCCACCAGCGTGTGGTTGCTGCTGTTTGTGGGCGGCCTGATCCTTTACCTGTTGTGCTTGAACTCCCGACCGCTACTGGCGTTGGTAGAGGAACGGTTTACCGTGGCTGCAGACGGTTGCCCAGCCGGCTCCCCGGCCGGTTCCCCGGCCGGTTCCTCACCGGTGGCCTAAAGGCTGGTGCGCACCACAACACCTTGGGCGATCACTGTGCTGACCTTTTCCAGGGCCGAACCATCGGTCAGGGGATCTGAATCCACCACCACCACGTCCGCCATGGAGCCGCGGACCAAGCGACCAACATTCTCGCCACGGCCCAGCAAACGTGCCGCATTGATGGTGGCTGCCTGCAAAGCTTCCAGGGGTGTCAGTCCTGCTTCGGCAAGCAAACGCGCTTCGGTGCCAATGGGCGTCACATCCGTTCCGAAGGAATCGGTGCCGGCCACGATCGTCACTCCAGCGTCCTTGGCCGCCCGTACGGCGGCCTGAAGGATGGGCGTGTACTCGGTTCCGCGCGCGGCCAGGATGGGGTTGGCGGAGCGGGCCATACTGGTAATGGCGTCCATGGTGGGTGTGAAGAAGGTACCGCGCCGGGCCATTTCCTGGATGGTCTTTTCCGTCATGAAGACGCCGTGCTCAATGCTGCGAACCCCGGCCCGTACAGCGCCGTCGATTCCTTCGGCACTGTAGGCGTGGCAGAGGACACCAGCTCCCTTGGCGGCCTTGACGATCGCTCCGAGCTGGTCCACGTTGTAGACCAACTCGCGGGGATCCTGTTCAGGAAGGCCAGCCCGCGGATTAGCGCGTGTTTTGATGACTTCGGCGCCCCGTTTGAGGTTGATGCGGGTGAGGTACGCGAGGTCCTGCGGCTCCTTCACACCACCGCTGAGAGTTGCCAGTGGCGCCAAGTCCGGATCAGCCAAAAGTGAATCCCCTTGATCCGGTGAGATAAACAGTCCCGCCGGCGTCATCCTCGGTGAGAGACCAGGCGCCCACGATGGCAGGGCGGCGAGGGCAATGTCCTGGTAAAACGTGCTCGAACCGCTGCGTACGCTGGTGGCTCCGCCTTGCAGGAGGGCTCGGGCATCGGCCAGAGCGTTGGCGTGGACGTGGGCATCGACGAGTCCCGGGAGGACCCATTTCCCCGTGGCGTTGAGTTTGCGGGCACGGTTCGCGACTGCGGCAACAGCCTTGCGCGTTTCGTCCCGGGTCCCGACGGCGGCGACCTTGCCGCCGTCGAGCACTACCACTCCATCGGCCACAGCATCGCCGGTTTTTGGGTCCACGACGGTTCCGCCCTCGATGATGAGCGCTTGGGTGGTCAATGGCCGGCCCGGGTAGTTTGGAGCCGACTGCGTGTTGTCGGCGTGGGCAGCCGGCGCTGAAGCGAGCTGCGCGGCAATGCCGGCCACGGAGATTCCGGCCAATGCTGCAGCTCCGGCGAGGATGCCACGGCGGGGCAACTGACCCTCGGGTTTGGGTGCTGAGGTGTGATCGTGAAGGCACATGATTGGGCTCCTGGGGAACGAACTGCCTGGCCGCTACTTGCCTGCGGCTATGGGTTTGGTATTCCAGAGTGCCTTAGTCCTGATACGTGATGCAAGTAATATCTGCAACTTGCTCTCTTGAGTTTTTGGCTTGGTATGCCAAAGAGCAGCACTCCGAGGCACCGGTCCCTCTCATCGCCGGCTTCGGTGCAGGCTTCTAGCAGCGTGCGGTTGATCTTGTACGCCGGCGCCCCGCTGGTCTCCGCGGTGGCATCCGCAGGGCGCATATCGCGGGCACGGGGAAGCGGCCCGAAAGCAAACATCGCATCGCTGGCCCTCCCAAAATTCGACCCCCAAAAGTTCACGCTCACCCAAGATCGCGGCGCATCCCGTGCAAAACCCTTTATGTTCTGTGGGGTGTGTGGTGGTGGTTGCGTCGGGGTGTTTGTTGGGGGTCGATGTGGGGTGGGGGGATGAACCATGGGACGCCGGTTGTCATGTCGATGCGCCATTGTTCTTTGTGGAT